>CATOTL010000002.1 GCA_951813545.1 uncultured Poribacteria bacterium | reverse complement strand
GGCAATGTCGTCGCGTTCGCACAAGCCTTTGAGATGGCATCACTGCCACGAGAGGCGCGAGAAACCCTCAAAGAGGAAAGACAACGCAGACGTTCAGCCGCGGCGGTGGGACATCCCGGAGTCCCGAATTCTACCTATACGCCAACGAATGATAGCGATGATGCCACACGCGAAGCTGAAGCCTCGCGCATCATGAATATACGCAGCCCGAAGTCCCGACGACAAGCGATTGAGAAGGCATTGGATAATGACCCCGGTATGTTTGAATTTCTCAGGAATGGGATTGCAGAACAGACGGGATTCAATCTTTAACGGATAGCAGGCAGGCGGTAGCACGTCTGTCTGCCGTTCCCTATTTATAGGGATGTGCTACTATCCAAAACATGTAGGAGCAAAAATCATGGGTCAGTTTGGCTCTATTTCCTACCCTGTTTTGGATCAACTCCAACTCACTACACTTTCGGCATTTCGCGATGAGATTGCCACAGCGACGCTCGACAGAGAATCCAGCGCGTTCGGTATGCTCAAAGCGATGTCGGTAGATGAGACAGGATGGAATCTTGAAATAAAAAACCGTGTGAAACGTGGGAATGTCGGCGCATTTCGCGGCGCAAGTCCCATCAACACGGAACGCGTTGAGATGCTCGCTGGCGGGGCAATCGAATGGAAGGAATACTACGCAGCCGTCACCATCGACCAACGCACATTGCTACAGAATTGTAATCTCACAGTCAAAGATATCGCGAACATGAGTTCGTGGAGCGATTTGCGTTCCGATGCTCGCGATAAACTCATTGATTTACTCGGCACGGAATTGGTACTGCATCTCGAAGATTTGACAGATAGACTCTCCGAAGATGTCTACCGAGACGGAACACCCAGACGGGGTGAGCCTGATATGCTTGAAGGCTTCGGTGCAATCATTGAACCGAATACACCCTACGCTGGAGTCGGGTATCGAGATTACGGACGTTTCAAACGGAAAGGGAAACTCTCGCAGACGCAGAACTTTGTTTGGAATCCGATTTCTTTCGATTTCCAAAACAAGTCTGCACGTTGGAATCACTACTACTCGGCGATGCACGATGTGCATAGAGGGCGACGTTCCGGTGAAATCTGGTGGT
Source organism: uncultured Poribacteria bacterium (assembly GCA_951813545.1). Lineage (GTDB taxonomy): Bacteria > Poribacteria > WGA-4E > WGA-4E > WGA-3G > WGA-3G. The sequence continues at coordinate 79,192 of CATOTL010000002.1, read as the reverse complement.
TTATGCCGTCAGGACACTACGATAATATGACCCTCATGCTCGAAGGTGCAAAGACGCGTAACAAGATGGCAGAAGAACTCGGGTTCGAGGATCACGTCAAAGCACTGCACTTCAATGCTACGTTCTTCCCCGACGACTATTGCCAAGGCCCCGATGGTAATGAAAATGTCGTTTACGGCTTCCGTCCGCGCGATTTGAAAATGGTTATCCATTCTGCGGACAATATGACGTTCCATCAGGCTGTGATACCAGACAACCAGTTTACCATCATTTTCCGTGTGACAATCACATTGTGCTTGCGTTGCACTGAACGCGCACGAACCATCAAGTTCTACAACATAAATCCATAGGAGGCTGAGGATGGCTAAGCAAGGTTTGTACGTCACAGATATACCTGAACTCGGTCAACCATGGAGACCGCTTCACCAGTATAAATGGTCAGTTTGGGAAGAACGTGAGGAAATCAAATTCCCACATAAACCCGGTTTCCCAAAGGTACTCAATAACGGGCAAGAATTCGTTGTCGCTAAAAACGGTAGCACGGCATTGGCGCGTGGAATCTGTGTGAAGCCGGCTATCGCTGTTATTGATATTACCGATTTACCGGAAGCCCCCGATTTATTGTCGGGAAAAGTGGTCATAGATATTCCAACGACGCATGCGACCGCGTATGCGGAGGATTATTTCCAAGACGGGTATCTCTACGTCAAAAGTGGTACAGGGCAAGGACTCAATTTCCCAGTTGCCAGAAGTGAGGCGATTCCAGCTTCACCCGCATCGGCAACGAATGTCACCATCACGATTGACGGCGAGATATTTGTGGAGTTGGATACAACGTCTGACGTTACGCTTGTCTCATCGCCGTTTCGGAACATGGCGATTTCAAGCGGAGCCGTGGGTTTTGGCGGTCTTCCGCCCGACGAAGTGTCGGCAGATGCGTATTTCTGGTTGCAGAAAAAGGGTCCCGCTGTAGCGGTAGCTAGTTCTGCAGTTACCACAGGTGCGGCATTAACATCCACAACCGCTGGTGGACTTGCCACGGCAACCGCCGGACAGCAGATTGTTGCGTATTCGATCGAAGCTGCTGCTAATAATGAATACTTTCAGGTATTCCTAACAGGGTAAGGAGGTAACAGGTGAATAGAAACGATCCTTACAAAGAGCAGTTTTGGGGCAACACCCAAAAACACATGCTTCAGCAGTATAAAGAACGGTTCGAGTTTGGTGGGTTTGTCATCGGGCCCGATGAAGAATTCATGATAATTCGGCAACCGATTACTATACTCGAAGATAAGTACCACGCAGAAGCAACTGTTGCTTCGCAGACGGGACTCCACATCAAGATTGATGATTTGCGAGATGGTATTGTCAATCTCAAACTCAGTAAAGCATACGATGCTGATGATAATAACGATGGCGACTTTATTCAATTCTTAGACTACGATTCATCAGGTGCGGCAGTTATTACAGGACGCTTTGATGAAGATGGTGTCTACCAAGCGACATCACTGGCAGAATACAAAGAGAATATGAAGGATCTGACAGAACATCAGATGAAAACGATTCTTGAAAAACTGCCTGTGTATCGCTTTAACTACAAGAGATCGCCAAACAGAGTGCATGTCTCGCCTGAAGCAACTGAGTTTAAGAAAATTACCGGTTGGGGCAATGGTGAATCATTGTCTCCAATGACTATCGCTGGTATAGCATTACGGTTGGTGAAGTGGGTGTGGCAGAAGGTTGAAACCTTTGAAGCACGTCTCACTGCGATAGAAACAAAACTCTCACTTCAGAATATGCCTTCGGAAGAAACATCCGAAGAAGAATAGTTAATAGATGGGTCACGCCGTTTGCCGAGGGGAATAAAGGTTAGCGTGAGACCTCCCCACTTTACGGGCATTCGGTCGTAAAGCCCAATGCTTTAGCTTTGGGATATAAGACCGCAAACACCTTAATCTTTCCAAGAAAGATTTGACATTGTGCTAAATTTGTGGTATAATTAACCTAACACTCTGGACAACACTCTCACCCTGCACATACCTTGTGCAGGCGTTGTCCGCCACTGTGAGAGGTGGTAAAAAGTGCTGAGTGTGATACCACTCTAAAAACATGTATCGGGCAGCTAACGCGTAATTGAGCGAAAGCTTGGATCGGAGCAGAGGTGAAAGTCTGCACGTTGTATTGCTGTCCACTTTTCAACTTTTCTATCCATTTTGGATAGAGGTAGGCGGGGATAGCCAAGAATGTTTGCCTTGATATGCCTATCGGGATTTTTCACCTGATAGGGAATCGCCTACGGGTGGAGCGAAAATAAGACGGTCTACTCTCAGAGAAAACCGCAGTCGCTACGAAGCCGAAGCCCCTACCTTTAGGTAGTGGGTGCTATCACTGGAGAAACTGCTATGAAAAAAAGCACACCGCTGACGACGTACCAATTGGCTTTTATTCCACGAGGCAAGGATGCAGTGCTGGATAGCGCGGAGGCTTCGGCATTCGCAGAGCAACTTCACGCTGAATTCGGGTATTCTAGGACCGTTGAAGTAAATCCACTAAACGATAAACAGCATGTCGTCTATCTATCTGTAAAGAGAGGCAGTATCCGTAAAATTGTTGAATTCATGCAGACGAAAGGGTTTGGTAAAGCGGTTGCGGAACGCTGGTGGTTGAACTCGGTGCAATCTTTCGACCCTTGGTCTATGGTAACAGGTATCAACACAGCGACAATCCCAGTGTCCGATTGGATAGGCGAGTTGCCGAAGTAAGTGTGAACGGAATTAGTCGTTTTGGACTTGCAGAAAGTTGTTAAAAAAGTGCGTTAAACCCTTGTAAATAAAGGGTTTATGTGATACAATATAGATAAGAAAATAGGAGGTTGGTAGCCCCCTATTTGAACCCAAAAAGCGGGTTGCTTTTCTGGTTCAACACTTAGAAGGAGTTTTTAAATGAAACCGGGAAGTATTTACGTTTATAATCCTAACTATAGACCTTCTATATGGAAAAGGTTGTTACGCTTATTTAGGAGACCAAATAACACTTCCGTTTTGAAAAGGAAGGCGGTTAGGTAGGGACTGCCTCAAGCGAGGCAGCTAACAATCCCTACCAAACAATGCTTAGAATATTATACATTTTTTTGTGTTTTTTGTCAAATTCTAAATTTTTACAAGTCCAAAACGACTAATTCCCATAAATACAACTATCGCGACGATAATATCTTCGCGAAATTGATAGAGAAGGTTTTTTATGAAGATTGATCGCGGAAAATCTGAATTAATTGCTCGTATTCGTCGTGAAGATAGAGAACTCGACATAAGGAATCGGACACTTGAAGCGATTTCTGCGCTACGGACTTTATTGAATTTAAAGCAATCTTGTCCACATTGTGGTCGGACCGTGTTTCCAGCAGTTTTAGACAAAGATTTAACTCACGAATCGCATACGCAATCATAGGTTGCCACACAGCAAGTTCCATGATATGTGTTACCCATAAGACGTTTGGCAAGGATAAAATCAAATGAGCGAATTACTCCGTGCAGATGAAGTCATCACGAATTTCCGGTTACGTCTCGGTGAGCCGAGAGAAGGGACGTTCCGTAAAGTCTACTACGACGGCATCAACTCCAACCTCGACGAATTATTACGGATACTCAACGAATCAGCACGCCATGTGACGTGGATTTGCTATTCAGCGAATCATTCTTTGTTAGAGGATACGTTTTATATCGAGGTGTTGTCGAATGTCACGCGATACACTTTGCCGGAGTTGTTCCTTGGACCCGTCGCGGTGTTTCATCATTCTTATGGACAAGAATATGAAGTACAGAGAGCAAATTTGCTCGAAATCCGCGCGCAAACCCGTTCACAATACTCGGATTTTGTTTTCAGGTACTACGAAATCCGAGAACAAGTTCCTATCATGGCTGCACCGCGCGGTATTATCTCCGAAGAAAGCGAAACCCGTATTACAGCTTCAGGGTTAAGCGCGGTCCGTGTAGGGGATACCGTGCATAATCTGACAGACGAATCGCAAGGCGTTGTCAACGCGACATTCCCCGGGATTAATGCTATTTCTGTTGAAGAACTCGCAGGCGGGAAAACCAACATTTTCCAAAAAGGCGATATTTTCCAAATCGACATGGCAGAAAAAACACGCGATGCCATAGATTTCTGGCCCGAGGTGGATGTCGATAACTTTACAACAGTCTACACGGGGCTTCCGCAGAACATTATCCTTCAAGAAGATAATGTGTTGTTCCAAGCCGAAGCGTCTATACTCACACTGCCGTCAGGGTTTGAAGAAGATGAGCGATTCACGCTGAAAGTTTACGATGAAGATGACGCAGAGGTAGCCGAAGGTGCGCGGAAAGGACTTGCTGTGGGGACAAACGATTTTTCGTTTCCTTCATTCCCGGATATGGTACAATTGCGAGAGGACGTTGCCTATAGGGTGCGCGTGTTCCGTGCAGATAGTGATGACGAAATCCCTACAAGCAAAGTTTCACTCATTGCACGTGATGCCGCGCCGTCAGTGGAAGTGCGTAACGCTTGTCTACCGCGTCCGATGACTAAGAGAACGGATTATTGCGAGATACCGAGTTGGGCGTTAAACGCTGTCTATGCCTATGGGCATATCCTTGCACAGAAAAAGATGTCTCGAAATCCGAATGCGGACGCTGGACTCATGGCGGAGTTTCGGATGGAAGTCGAGAATATCAAATCCTACAAATTCAAGTTAGATGAACGTGGACCCCACAGTTTGACAGGAAGAAATCGTGGACGGAGTTGGAATTTCCCTGGGAACTACGGTCACTCCGGACCTTCTCCGTTTGACTTGTTCTGATATTTATGGTGGTATACCGAACCAATAACAGAGAGGACTGCTGTTAGATGCCGTTTTTGAATACAAAGAAGCGTAAGAACACAGGCATGTCAGACCACGAATATGCGTCTCGGTTCGGCTGGGCGATTAATGTTGATTTACCCCCCGCGGAATATCTTGATGCCTGTGAGTGTTTTGAGAGTGCCGATGAACTTGAGGCGATCGCGTTGAAAAGGTTTCAGCGGACGATCCGTTTCCGTAAATGTGAGGTTTCTAAAATAACAGTCAAAGAATCTGATTTTTAATGAGGTAATCCATGTACGACGCACACGATACACCAGCCTTTGGAAACGTTGAAATCAAAATCCTTCGGTATTTGCCTATTACTGGACTCACAACGAATGAGAAAACAGACAAACGCATTATTGGCGATATGTCACACACCTATTTCATTACGCTTTCTGACGCATGCACACGGGAAACCATAGAAGATGGTGTCGAGGCAATGCGCGAGAAATTCCCTGACCTTCATTTCCGTGTCCGAGATTCTAAAAACAACGTTGGTGAAGTCGAAGGCGTGTATCTCCGCGTCGGTGCGACACCGCCAACGGATAACTCGCTTGCCGCAGAAGCCATAGACAAGATGGGATTGGAGGGTTAAATTGAAAAGAAAAAGAAAGCCTAAACCTCAAAATACCAATGAAAACCAAGTAAAATTAGGAGAGACTTCCCAATTTTCTATTGAAGTACGTCTCGCCACGATTGATGCCGTGACGGAACGTCCGCTCTATACTTTTCATATCTTTCAAACTTTGCATCATACAATATCTTCCACTGAGATTAAAGTTGAAGTTGGGAAAAGCACGATCCCGGCTGAACGGGACAAGGTTATCCAAGCGGCGTTGAAAGAAATTCAAGGATTTGTCCAAGAATTAAAAAATGCAAGCATTAGACAAGAAACAACTGAAGTTTAAGTTTACGCCCGAAGTCGATTTATTCATTGTGCGCCAGTATGCTGAGTTCGTTAATCCCATGAATATCTGTAAAAATGTGGTAGAGATGTTTTGGGAGTATTGTGAGAAGGATGTAGAGGCATTCGGCGAGAATGAGTTTTTGACATATCTGCTCCGCGGGCGCGTGAATGCGTTAAGTCCGGGGCGTAAGAGTTTCCCACAGAAATATCAGGGTCCGTATAACGAATTTAGGGAAGCGTATCTCCAAAACCTTGATAATTCGTATCTCTCACACCGGCGAAACCGTATGCGAGAGTTGGATAAACTCTACGAGCATTTGCTTCTTCGGTTAGAAGCAGAGGAAGACCCGTCACAGTTTCGACAAGGCATCTCAACGGCGAAAGACTTAATCAAAGAAGCACGCGCTGAGATGGATACCGCCAAAATAACTGTTGAGGCGAGTATAGAAGAAGGGCAGGCACGGATACTCGCGAAACGCGATATCCAAGGTTTATCAAACGAACAAATTAGGGCTTTACTAAAAAATGCTGAATCAGGCAACGTCATCGACATCCCATCAGAATCTGAGTCAGAAAACGTTACAGGAGATGCTGGCGGAGGAGTTAGCGAAACGGGAGAGAGCGGAGGACGCACCCCGTCAGAATCTGATTGAGAAACTTAAAACGGACCCACTTTATTTTGTAGAGAGTAAAGAGAATTTCCTTAGATTCGGTGAAACCTTTCTCAAGATAAAAGACAGAAAAACAGATAAAATCGTACCGTGGGTATGCAACAATACGCAGCACATGCTGCTGAATTCTTTTTTTGACTGTCGAGCTGAACAGCGACCTGTTCGGCTTGTTGTGCTTAAAGGCAGACAACAGGGCTGTTCAACCGGTGTAGGTGCGATCGGATTTACGCACATGAATTGCCATATCGGTGCGAATCTGTTGATTGCAACGGAAACGAAACAGGATTCCGGTAAAAATATCTACGATATGTACCGCCGGTATAAAGACCATTTCCCGATACAATTGCCAGTCACACACGAAGTCTCTGGTCAACTGATTCAGTTTAGCGAACAGATGAACGATGCGTATATCGCCGTAACAGGTGAAAGACGTGTTGTGTCCCGTACAATCAAGTTTATCCATCTCTCCGAAGCCGCGAAGTTTGAGAATCTCAACAAGTTTATGGACGATATGCTTGAAACCGTACCGATGCACGTGATGGATACGAGCATCTTCGTTGAATCGACTGCCGAAGAATATGGCGATATGTTCCATGAATTGTGGGAAGCCGCGAAAATCGGGTCCCGTGAGGGCTACGGGTGGCAGCAGTTATTCATCCCATGGTGGATACATGAGGAATACGGTGAAGATGAACCGTTTAATCATTTCGCTTCAGAAGCGGAACGCAAAAGGTTTGCGGAGTCGTTGCACGATTCCGAAGATTCGATGTTCGGTGACGAAGTCTCACTGCTAAAATTGAAGCCTCTGAATATCCCCATCAAGCCCGGCGAGGTCAGGGAAGTCGGTGTAACGCTTGAGAACCTGAAATGGCGCAGAGCGAAAATCAGCGAAAAAGGTTTCTCGCTTGTAGATTTCCAACGTCAATATCCGTCAACAGCCGACGAAGCGTTCCGCTCCGCGATGCTGTCACCCTTAGACCAACGGTCTCTTACGTGGTACACCGAAAACCGTGTGCATTATCCGGAATTCAAAGACGATGAAACACCGCACCCGAAAGCTGGTGAGCTGCGGAAACCCGCGAAAATCGGTGAATTTTTTGAGAAAGACGAGGTATCCAACACCTTTGATTTCCTTGAAGTCCAACATGCGATTGTGATTCTATGGGAGTTGGTACGCCAGTATGGTGAATATATCATTGGCGTTGATATGGCGCAAGGTATAGAGACAGGCGATTTTAGTTGTGCTGTCGTTATCTCACGGCTTCCGTTTAGAATCGTTGCGCGGTTGCGTGGGTTAGATGGCAGACGGTTGGACCCCAATGAATTCGGTAGACAACTTTTCGCACTCGGACAATACTATAACAACGCGCTGATATGCCCCGAAAATAACGCTGATGGCGGTTCGCTTGTTCGAGACCTTATCAACTGGGGGTATCCGAACCTTGTTCGAGAAGAAACAATTACGGGTAATTCGGCAGGCAACCGTTATGGTTGGAATAACAACGGGCAGACGCATAAGCGTATGGTCGCGAAACTTCAAGAGGTTATCCGTGAGAAACGTATCGACATCAAAGACGAGGTTATCATCGAAGAAATGAAGCACATGGTGTACCGTCCGGGGCGTGGTGGCGGTATCCAAGCCGCGAAAAAAGGCATGAAACGCAGACCCGGCAGCCCGGCAACGGGTTATTATGATGACACGTGCTTCGCTGTGGGAGGGGCTTTATTGTTAGATGATGCCTTAGATGCCCCAAAAACAGACAAACAAATTGAAAATGAATTGCGAATTAGAGAACTTGAAAATAGAGTTAAACGACAGAAAAACCAAGAATTTGATGAAAATGCATGGTTAAATCTTTGCTAATATGGTATAAAGGCAAAAAAATAGGTAAAAGGAGTAAATAATGGCTCATCCTTCAGCAAAATTACTGAGTATAGCAGATTTTGCCGCAGCTGTACTTCAAGCACCAGCCTTTCTACGTGCGCAGGGTGCCGCGGTGGAGATGGAAGATTTGATAGTCAGCCTGAGAGGACGACCTGTACCGCGTAAAGGGTATGAGGTGATTGATACGAGCAATTTGAGTATAGGCACAGCAGATGGTTCGTATACCGAAGGTGACCAAATTATTGCGGTGCATTGGTTAGGCGATGATGATACACCGGACGGTATCAAGCGGATTTATCGGTTGCCACGTAACGCTACCTATGTGCAAGACGAAATCGGGAGGTTGTTGTACATTGTATCAAGAGGTTTCCCTCCCATCTTCGTTGATGTTAAAGACAATGCGTTATATCACTGGGATCTCACACCACCGGATGCGGACACAGATGGTTCAAATTTCGATATGGCGATTTCGGGGCAACTTGCATTGAATGTCAATCGTGATTTGGCAGCAATTGAGAGCGGTGATATAGAAAAAGGTGGTATCACAACAGTTTTTCCGACACCCTCAACAACTGGGACTTACATTGACATAAGAGCGCAGACAGATATAACGAATGTGTTAGTTGCTATTTCGACACAAGCTGGCGATTTTGTGAGGGTGCTTTATGAAGGTTCCCTTGACCAAGGTGGACATCGTTTTTTTTGGGATGGGCGCAATGAAGCAGGAAACAGTGTTGCTACAGGGCTTTATATTGCTGTTTTCTATATTTCGGAGGTTGGGGGCAAGACAATTGTAAATACTTCACCCAGTAACGATGAACCACAAGATGGATGGTGGTCACAATTTTTTAGGGGTGTTTTGGATGGTGTAACACTTGGATTATCAGTTGTATTAGACGCAATCTTTTCGTCGGAATCGACGGGTTTGAGTAATGCTTTTGAGGTTAACAGTGTTCCATCACAACCTTCCAAATTTTATCTCTCAGGTCAATTCCGATATGTTTGTTTTACCTATTTCAACGAAGATTTGAATATCGAGACACGTCCGAGTCTTGTGGCGAAAGAACGTGTTTATTTTTGGCATGTCCGTGACGAAGATCCCCCTGAATTCGACATCACCTTGATGTTAGACACGGACGACGCACCGAATTGGGCAACGCACCTGAATGTCTATGTATCTGAAGACCCTACAGGGCTTGAAGAATACACCAAAGCCATTGAAACAGGTATTGATTTCTTCAGGATCGGTAGTGTTCAACTCGAAACGACAATGCTTGATAATTATACAGGTGTACTTGATACTGCACTTATACTTGATTCCTATGAACACGACGAACCGGTTGACGGATTTCATACAATGGGCGCGTATGGTGTCGGGCTATGGGGCGCGGCGAATAATCGTCTCTATTTCAATAAAATCGGTAATCTTGGAGAGCAACGGATTTACGCGTTGCCGTCGGAGAATGCACTTGTCCCTCATTCGTTCCCTTTACCACGTAGCGGTCAATCGCCAATCCTACATGTCCACCCCGCGGCACACGACAGTGCATTGATTGTATTCAAGCGTGATGCCCTGCATATCATCAAAGGCAGCGGTGTTATTTCAGGGCTTTACGACCCACAGACGATTGTTGAAGTTGATGTCGATGCCTCGCACGTGATTGATGGTGTTGGCACAATGTCGCCGCGCAGTGTGCTTACCGTCGGCGGTGCTGTCTATTTCGTGGGAAGTGATAGTCGGTTTTATCAGTATGGCACAAATTGGCGGGGTCAAGTAGATGTACGCGACGTAGGCTTACCGATTCAGCAGTATTTGGATGATTTGACAGTCGCGGAATTAGAGAATCTTGTTGCTTTTCTCTATCAAAATTGTTATCATTTAATTACACCTGAGCGTGTAATTATATTGGATATGACGCGAAAGTATTGGGCATCCGCTTCATGGCGGCTCAAAGACGCATTCTGGTCCCGTGGCGGTGTCAATGCTGAAAGTATCCTATACGGTGTACGCCAAGACGACACACTGGTAGAGCTGTTCAAAGGCGACACGGACGACGACGAACCGATTGGCGGTATCTGGCAGAGCGTTCCGATTCCCGTACCGTCGGAAGCAAGTATTACAGGTGTTTTATGTGTTCATACAACAACACCCGCACCAACAGTCCGAGTCCGAGTGGACATTGATGATGTTGAAGGGGTTGCAGAGGAATTTGAACCTGATAAATCAAACGACTATCGTTACGGTATACACGGTTCGGGATCCCGTGTGAGCGTCCGTTTGGAAACTGATGAAGGCTTTCCGTTATGTGATCGTATACAGCTAGAAATTTTTGTTGTGCCATAAGGAGGTAACTGATGTACCAATCAGAGGCTGTACATAATGTCAATCGTAATTTAAACACGAAAGACCCTGAATTTTGGGGTATATGGGGAGATGAGTATCAGAAAAAGGAAGCATCCCAACGGTTAAACAAATGGTGGGACAGGGAACAGAAAAACTTGCCACGTGAGTTGCCGACATCCCGGAAAATAGAGCGGGTATTCAACTCTTTCGACAAGGCACTCGAAAAAGTTAACGAGGACGGCAGTAAGAATACCGATGGCGAGATGGTATCTGTATCACCAGCACATGTTCATGTCAATTCAGATTCAGTGTATCTGTTGCTCTCTAACCATTACGAAGTGCCACCGAAACGGATTCGCGACATATTTTTTGAGGTTTGAATATGCAACTACTTAAAATATGGCCCGAAGATATGGAGAAATTGTTTTCTGTTGAAGTGACAGCCAATGATATAACGGAAGATTCCTTGATTTTTAGGAAATGTTTGGAACATGGTATCACCAAACACGAATATCAATTGCTACGGGCAACCGCTTTGCATGATGCAGCGTTAAAGTATTGTGAGGGATTGACCGGAAGTGTATCTGTTGATATTTCTGAATTGCAAATTACGCCTGTTTTCAAATATAAGTGCCTTGCTTGTTACCGCGAGGTAATAAAGGCAAGAAGTAAAGAATTGACGAAGATACTTCAGATGCCAAAAGTAAGGGAACGCAATAGATCTATTAATAGATGGATTCAGCGGTATGATGATGAACCTTTATTGGAATACTTGGAGTTATCACAAGAGATGTTCAGAAATGCCGGGAGAGCAAATAGTTTTAAATTTAAAGTAAGATTACTATTTAGGAAAATTCGCTATTTCTTTGAGGTGTAGATATGGTTTGGGATGAGAATTGGGGATTTCCTGACCCTGATGATAGGTGTGAACCGTTAGAGAAACCTTCCGAAGATGCTACTATCTTTGAGAAGTTGGTGTATGTTACAGCAAAGGCTTTACAACAGACTGAGGTAGAAGAATATGCCGCGTCACAAGTTGAGCAACCACTACGAAGTGCCACCGAAACGGATTCGCGACATATTCTTTGAGGTATAAAAAAGCAGATTATGGTATAATATAGGTCTCATGCAGTAGTGGGTGTTGTTGCACCCACTACACCGCGACAACGGGCATGAGAATTTTACCAAGCATGAGGTATACCATGAAACTTACAGGCATCTACTGCATCCGCCACATCAGCAGTGGTAAATGTTATGTTGGACAGTCAGTTGATATTCAAAAGCGAATTAAAGAACACTTTGAATATCAAGTAGGATTTTATTTAGGAAATGCCATTCGTAAATATGGCAGAGAAGCGTTTGTTTTTGAATACCTTGAGTTGTGTTCTGAGGAAAACCTTGATAGTCGCGAATGCCATTGGATAGCAGTGTTGGATTGCATGCACCCAAATGGATATAATTTGCGTTCAGGGGGAGCCAGAGGTAGACACTCGGAATTATCAAAGCAAAAAATATCTAAAGGAAAAATTGGCAAGAAACGTCCACCACCTACTGAACAAGCACGAAGGAATTTATCTGCTGCATCACTTGGGAAAAAGAACCATTTTTATGGCAAAAGACATACTGCTGAATCTAAGCAAAAAATGTCTGAGTCTACTAAACGGAGTTGGCGAGAAAAAAAGCGAAATCCCTTACAACTGACATTATTTGATTAAGGAGTTTATTTTGCCCCGTTACAATCGTCGTAAATCAAGGTTTAATTGGGAGAGAGCAATTCAGGGTGCTGTTTCAGGAGCTGCTACTGGCGGGTCAGTTGCTGGCCCCAAAGGTGCAGTTGTTGGTGCTTTTACCGGTGGTGTTACCGGTGGCTTGACAGGACGAGATACGTCGATAGACCGTGCGCCGTATGATAGAGCGATTGGCGAGTTTTCGCAGTTAAGACGGCGGCGCGCACGTGTTGCCGCGGACGAACACGGTGCGCAAAGCGGTGCTGCTTTTCAGCGTCGTGGATTAAATACATCTGAACTCGCGGCGGGTGCAATTTCAGCGAATCGTGGACGCTTTATGCGAGACGCTGAAACTGATATTGCGACCTTCGCTGCGGACATCAACTTACGGATCGCGCAAGCCGAACAGCAAGCGGAGATGGCGGACGATGAGTTGACGCGTCAAGGGTGGTTAGACCTCGCTGGACAGTTAGGCTTGATGGCAATCTCTGGTGAGTTTTCAAATACGCAAGTGTCTGAAGGCATGCTTGCCTCTTTACGCGCAAGCCATCCAGACGAAGTGAATAAATGGTTAAGTGGTACGTTGTCGGACGAGGATTTAGTTGGTATCTACACGCGTTATGGAAAGTTGCATGGCGAACCCGGAACGATGCAAAGACGTTTCTCTGATTTAGAGAACAATGTAGGCGCGGGGCAAGGTCCAGTCCCGGAAGCCAATCTACCGACAGGTGAACGGGCAAGGTCATGGAGCGGAATGCACGCTGCGATAAAGCGGTTAGGCGGAGGGAAAACTACTGAAGGCGGTGAACAGGGTGAAAGTGGCGAATCCGTGAATATCGAAGGCAAACCGATTATGCCGATTGAGCCGGGTGATAGCGAAATTGTGAGAATGGTGAAACGAACAATTCCGAAAGACGACTTTGAGGTACTCGAAGCCCTCGAACCCGATTTGAGGAGTTTACTTACGGGTGATACGCCTGCGGATGTCAAACCGAACTTGACTACATCGTGGCAAGATACGCGGGATACCCGCACCGAAACACCTGTTGAATCCATGCCAGCCGATGAGCCGTTATGGCATTCTGATTTTTTGAGTCAACAGACAGATGAAAAGTTGTTGGATATGTTAGATGCTATGGAAACCGAAATCGCAAATCCTAACCAGACAGATGCTTTTAAACAACGAGCGCAACAACAGATAGCCCTTATTGGTCAAGAGATACAGAATCGTATGTGGCCCGGTGGCGCAGATGCAGGTACATCTGGTGCGGACGTAAATCTTACACAAGCATGGCAAAATATTAAAAACCCACCATCAGATACAACGATAGTGAACTTTAGGGATAGACGCAGACAAACACCAGTTGAGCCTCCGAGTGCGGAAAGGCGCGGGAAACCGAATCCGTTGCCGTCGCGTCAACAGCGTGCGGATACCTCGATGCGTCGATTTCGGTAAGAGGATGAAAATACTTGATGGTAACCAGAAAGACGGGGTTACGATTGTAGGTGATAGACCCCCAGCTAAAGCATGGGGGCTTCCGCAAACTTTATGCGAAAGCATTTGTGGCTTCAAACGACATTGCTTTCATTTTGAGAATGTCAAAAACGAAAGTCTCACGATGCCTAAGCACAAGGGACGCTACCCCGCCCCCGCACCGAAGTGCCTTATGAACATTTTGACGTGCTGCGAGAGGCTATTAACCTCTTTACATTCTCGTGGGATACGACATGACTCGGATTTCCCGAACACGTGACGAGCATATTTTAGATATTTCTTGAGGCGTATGAGGCTTTTACACAGTTGTCTCAAATACCAAGCAATATACCAGTGCATCAACTGCAACCAATGCCGAATACAAAGAAAAGTGTATCACATTTTTCGTCAAAAGTCAAAGGTTTTTTTTGCCACAATACAGGAGCGGTTCTGTATCCCCCGTCTAAAGACTGGGGGTTTTAGAACCGAAGATTTGGATAAAAAGACGAATTTCTTGGGGTATCGGAAACCGGTAATGCCACAGAATACCCAACGAAATTCGCGCAGACGTTCGCATTTCAATATGGAGTAAATTATGGCAGGCAGAACAGTCCCCGCAATTGCAACAGATTTACAGAAAATAAAACTCGCCCGTGCAGAAGGTGATAAGGTTGGCGAGGACATCGCGCGCGAGAGTTTTAAGGCGAAAATCGCGCAAATGGAAGCAGCGCAATATGAAAAACAGTACAACACTGTAAGCAGTGAGTTGAAGAAAGCATACACCGATTTGCGTACAGCAGAGTCGAACATTGCTGCGTTTAAGTATTCCTCTGATGTTGCTGTTGCGGAAACTGAAGGGCGTTTCGATGTCGAACAGGAGCAAGTCAAGGGACGACAGGATCGGAAAACCAAACTTGCTGTGTTACAGCAAGAGCAAACTTACGACAAAGAGATGTTGGACTACAGAACCAACCGGGCATTAGAGTTGGCAGAGAAGCACAGACTCTCGAAACAGACGCAAACGGATATTATCCGAGCGTTGGGGAATACAGACCCACAACAGGAAGCGGTTGCTATCTATGAAGCGACAATCCGGGACGGTGATAGAGGACGCGATTTCTGGCGTGCCTACAACAAGATTGATGATTCCAAGAAAACCAACGACTGGGAGCCACCGTCGCTTGGGCAACTTGAATCTACGGATGTTGGATTAGCAGCACTTGCACCGTTGTATGAAATACCAGTGAAGATAACGGATATAAATAGAGTGCCTGATATATTCGGGGGTAAAGATGAGGTTGAAGGACGGAAAGCGACTGAGGCGGATTACATGAAAGCTGCCGACAATTTGTACAAAAAGGCGAGACAAGCGGCGCATCAAGGAATCCCACCGAACAGAATGATGCGTATCATTAATAATTTAAAGGACAGTGCGTCTGAGACTTTGAAAAAGTATGCTGATTATCTTGATGAAACCGATAGAGGAATCGTCTTTAACGATCAAGATGCTGGAAGCGAACTGAAAGATCAAGAAACGTTGAGAAGTATTATTATCAGTATTCAAGAAGCAATCCAAATTAACGATTTCTTTGAATCTGAACCCGGGAAACAGTACTATAATTGGGTGAATGCATCTGTGACTAACTCGTTTCAGCAAGGACGCTCGGCTTGGCTGAATCTCCCAGTATCGCTGGAAGAACAATCACAGCAACAATCACAGCAAGGGACGCAGCAAGAGACGCAGACAGAACAGACGCAATCGACAGAAGAACCGGATTCAACACAAACTGAAAAAGGAAAATCCATCTATGAGCGCATAAAGGCGGGACGCTCCCCTTCATACGGTCGGGATCGGATGGTGGCTGAATATGAACGCATACAATCTGAAATCCGAAATATGTCGGATGCAATCGCGCAACAAGGGTGGGACATCGGCAGTCGTATTAGATATATTGGCGAAAAAAATTTAAAATTGAAGCCTTTTAGTTTGTTGATTTCACCGAACACTGTATTGGTTGTTTCAGGTATTGCGAGTAAAAGTGAAGGCTATGCTTATGATGGTGTGCTTGTCTATCGAAGCCCAATGAATAGAAGGCAATCGGTAAGCAAAACAAAAATTGCGATCCCGCAGAGTGTGTGGGATAAATTTATTTTGGTGCAATAACGAGGAGTTCCTATGTCTACCCACAATTCGCTTTCGTTTGAAGATATTTGTGAAATGTTTTCGTCTGAAGAAATAGAATCTATTCACAGAGACTTGCTTGATGCTGTTGTTTTATATATGGACGAAAAGCGGTGTAGTGCGAAAGAAGCGAAGTCTCAAACATCACTTTCTGTTGTGTTAAGCGAAGGGACTTATCTTTTTGCGTATAACACAGATGGCATTTTAGAATGTTTCCATCATGAGAAGCATGAAAAGGTTGGCTGACATGCAAGAAGAAAAAATTCAACCTGAAGTTGAAACAGAAGAACCCCTTTCCGAAGAATCGGATGCATCAGCAAACCCACAATTTCGGTCTCATGAATGGTCGGAATTTGAAAAAACGCCTGATGGTCAGAAATTCAAACAAATGGTGGAAAGTGGTGCATTGAACGAAAAGCGTGCGCTTGTGATCCTTGAAGAAATGGATAAAGGGTATACTTTAGACTTTGCACAAAAACGGCGGTCATGGTGGCCCGGTACGTACTTACGGTTTGGTGAAAGCGCGTTTATGGCGCATGGAGAATTTAGACGTAGAATGAATAACCCGGAGCAAATCGTAGAAGATTTTACGGGACAGGTGGGACGTGTTTATGAAGGTGAAGAATTAGCCGAAGGTGCAATGGGTGCTATTGAGAAAGCGCAAGGAGCGACGGGGCGGTTTCTCGGTGAAATTACGGGGAATGAAGCGATTGGACAAGGAACGGTTGCGGTTATTGAGCTGCCGAAATCTTTTGTCGGTACGTTTTATTCAGCGAAAGCATTGACGACAACAGGAAGCGACATAGGCGATCTTTTGGACGTGTTAACGATTATCTCCGGTGCGACACGGGCAGCATCGCTCAGGAGTGGGTTGCGTAAAGCTGCAAGCGATTTGGGGATAGCACACAAAGCACTTCGGATGCAGAAAATGAACAAGGTCCACGACCTTGTGCGCGATCAGGTTGAGAAAGCACTCTTAAAAGATAAAAAGCGGGTACATATCTCGAAAAAACTTCTACGAGATATGATGAACGATGAATTTTATGGTCCAGCACTCCAAAAGAAATTTCACGAATTAAAAAAGTCAGGCAAAATCAGTAAATTTGTGGAATATGGAATAGAGACTTTAAATCTGTATATCCAGAACGATGAACTGTTGTTGGAGCTGTTAGGATATGTCGGTCAAAAAATACTGTTTGATGGAATGTTGAATATCAAACGTAAGGGTATCTCTTTCGAGGACGCTTTAGATTTAGCAGCGCAAGACTTCGCGAAAGAGTATGAGCAAGCACCGGGTTGGACACCGCCAGAAGAAGATGCTATTATTCCTATCGAGGATCAGCAGGAAGCCGTCGAACCCGATGATGATGTACCTATACCCGATGATGAAACTGCTGGTGATGCCGAACCCACACAGGACGCAGCCCCTGAAGGCGATGAAGAAGTTGCTGATGAAATTCAACCTGCTCCTGGACCTGAAAGTATTACTTTTAATATTGGTAATACTCCGCATGAGTATGTAAGGGACGATGTACGTTCTGCTGGATATAGTGATGCAAATGATGCAGACCACATGGTTTCAGAGATTGCTGAATCAGGTGAGGACGAACTTGTTGCTTTTTCAAACATCTTAAATCAGGAGGCAATATGGGCTCCTGATGCTGCAAATTTTGACCCGGATAATCCAAACTATCGTACGCAGTATGTATATGCTTCACATGGTGCTTATTACCGAAAAAATACAGATCGCCATAACTACGGATTTATACTAAATCTTGAAAAAGCGGTAAAAGAAGGTGGACTGCGTTTATTAAGGTATCCAAACGCAGATGTAAATAAAACACTTGAATTTATTAGAAGGTTTTCAGTAGCAGGTAATCATTTTGAGTTGATTGCTCCACAAAAGTTAGATCTTCATGAGTATTTGATTGGTATTGTACAGGATAAGGTTGTTTATACCAAACCAGAGAATAAATTAGAGAGTATTCCAATTCATGATAAACAAATAGCAGAAAAACTCAATCCTGCAAATGTTGTAGATGAAGCCACATTGAAATCCATGCTTATAGAATTCTATAAACATGAAATAGAGGTTTTGACTACAATGAATCCGAATTTATCACAGGATGATTTTATGCATGCTACGCGTTTAGTAGGACAACAGGTTGATTTATTGTATCTTGGTATGATGGATGCTTTGATTAATGGTACAAATTTACCTGATAATTTAAAGAATCCGAATGTGTGGCACAGTATTGCGTTTGATGCAAAAAGAGAAGCATGGGAGACGAAAGATGAAGCCAAACCTACTGACGAGGACGCTGAAGGCGAATCTCCGGTTGAACCCGAAGAAGCAGCTGCTGAAGAAGAAACACAGGAAGCAGCACCGGAAGATACCGAAGGAGCCGTGGAGCCTGAAGAAACTGCTGAGGATACCGAACCGCGCGAACGGTTGACGCTCGGACAGGCGCAAGAACAGTATGGCGAAGAATTCTCTGACGAACAGGTATCAGCAATCGACGACCCCGACCGTATCAGCATCGACGCTGCGATGTCTACCGAGGAGGGTAGCCATTTCAATGTCTACCAAGATATGAAAAACGTTGGCGGTGCAGTGCGCGGCGGTGGGCGTGTTCTTTATTTCGCCAACGACCCGAAACGCACCGAAGCTGAAGCGATGAACGTATCCGGCAGTGATACGATTTACCAGACAACAAAGCACAAATGGACAGACCATGAGGAAGCCGAAGCCTTTTATCCGACGTTTGATTCACTTTCCGACATGATAGACTACATGGAGAAAGAAACGGATAAACGCTTGGGTGGGACCCTTGAAGGCACACCGGACAGGTTTGTGCGCGATTCAGCGCGGAAAGGGCGGTATCGTGTCGAGTACGATTTGGTCAATATCAACGAAGTGCAAGGATCGCATAACCTTGATGGCAGCGAGAACGAAAACTATCCAGCCGGACTTCAACCCCGAGATCAGCGCGGTAGCACAGTCGATTTAGAATTCCTTGATGAAAAAGCGAGAGACGTTGCCCCCGAATTCCTTATTGACCATTTTGCGCAATTATCTGATGGCGCACCAGCATTGTCTAAAGAGTATCCTGACGCATCCGTATCTGGTTCAGGACGGCTATATATATTGAAAAAGATGCTTCAGGACTACCCGGAGCAGTGGGAAAAGTATCGAGATTATCTGCGAAAGAATGTGCATCGCTATGGCAAAGACGCAGCAGATGTGGACGGAGACCCGGAGTCCATTTTGATTCGTCGGATTGTTGATGATGTCGATGAAGTGCAACTTGCCAAAGATGCAAACCAATTCGCGGGATTAGAGGATACTTCTTCCGAGCAAGCAAGTAGCGACGCATCTTACCTCAGAGATGATATTATGTTAGAGTGGAAAGGCAAGGCGGGCTTGACTTTCGCGGAGGCACTTAACCATAAAGACAATTTAGAATTCCGTCAAAAATTGCTAAAAAACATACCGGCGCGTATGCGGAATGCGTTCCTACAAAGCGATGGTGAAAGTTTTTCATCGCGTGGTGGTGAACGTGTCCGGGCAATGATGCTTCGGTACGTTTTCAATGGTGAATATGGACTCCACATGTCCAAAATTCTGATTGAAAGTAAATTTGGCGAAATCCAAAATATCAATAACATGCTCGATGTTATTGTCCCCCAGTTAGCATTACTTGAATCCTATTTCCGTAGCAACCGACGCGAAGCACATCATTCTATCGCAGAGGAATTAGCGCGCGCCGTCGGCATGCTGAACACACTCAAAGAGAACGGTGACATCGTTGGCGATTTTTTCAAGCAAGATTTATTGTTTCAACCGAAAACGAACATCGGTGATTTGAATGTGCCGACGTTGCAGATGCTCTATATCATGGATCATCGGATAGGTGCGTACCAACAACTCGCGTCGATATTTATGCGGTATGTCAATGAAGTGTTGGAATTGGACCCCGCGAAGGAAGAATTGTTCGCAGACCCGTTTACGAAAGAAGTGTTTTTTGAACAGCAGTTATACGATTTGCTATGGGCGAATCCTACAGAAATTCTACAGAAGCAGTTGGAAGCGGGTGACATTGCGAGGGCGAAGGACATCACGCGTGCCTACGTTGATAACCTGATGGAACAGATACGTCGGCAAGCGAATCAGCGTAGCGTAGAACCGACACCGCCAGAACCCCAACCTGAACCTATTGAGGAGGAAGAACATGAAGATAAAGTTGATGAAGAAGAAGGCGAAGAACCCACACCAGCAGTAAAAACCATATCTGTTTCAGGTGTTAATTATGGAATGGTTGAGACGGAAACATTGCCCGAAAATGCAGCTATACATCTTATTTTGGATACAATAGAAGCACAACAAGTATATGATAAAATTCTGGAAAGTGGCAAAATCTTTTCCTCAGACATGTTAAAGCAATCTACTGAAGAACAAACTCTTGGTACAGGCATATTAAGTTTGGCAGATGTTGCTGCAGGAGATCAAAAATATGTGTTTTTGGCAACAAAAAAAGGAGATGTTTATCAAAATATTAAAAGGTATGGAGTTATTTTAGATATAGAGTCGTTGGTTCGAGACGGGGCTATAGTTGCTACTGAAGCTCTTTCAAAATCATTTATGGCAGCTGCAAGAGAAACAGGTGTTTTTGAGTTAAAGTCTTTTAGAGGTGATGGATTTGGAGTAGAAGTTGCACCTGAAATTGAAGAAAAACTTTACCAAAATTTTCAAGAACAAGTTGATAAACTAAAATCGCAATATAGGTTTTCAGGTGAAGAGGCTATCACTTTATTACAAGAGGGTAATGTTCATGAAGTTCTTGTTGAAAATGAAATTGATCTGAATAAATATATTTTAGGTGTTGTAGAAGATGGTAAATTTTATGTAAAGTCTGAACAAAAACAGGAAGGAAAAGATACAGAAACAGAACCTGAAGATGCTGAGCCTGAACCCGAAGCCGTTACAGACGAGGAATATGAGCAAGCAGATAGGGCATACCGTCAGAATATCCGTGCGCTTGCCCAACAGTATTTCAGAGGTATCCTTCAAGGCGATTTCAAGGGTGCGAAACGTTTACCGAATAAAGTCGAATTCGCTGAAAAATATACACTGCCGCGTCACATGCCCGAAGATGTGATAAACGACTTGGTTGAGATCCAAAAAACGATAAGTCAGTATCGTGGCGAGATTATAGATGAAGCGAGGTTGCGCGAAGATGTTCAAACGCAATTCGGTGCGCATGTGCTTCAGCAATATGACCGTGCGGTTAGTGAACGCGCGCACAATGAGGTGAGTTTCTCTACGCCAACATTGATTCACTATGCCCCGAAAACGAAGGATACACCGGCAAAGCGTATCTATAGTGCAGGCGAGAATGGTGATATTTTCATCTCTGTTGTCCGTGACCCGGAAGAAGGAAAGGTAGAAATCACGTTTGATATACCGGGTTATGCAAAGAACACAGTAGAAGAAAGAATTTTCGGACGGTTTACAGATAAACAGGCACGTGGCGCGATTAATGCTGCTCTCTCTAATTTAGACATCAAATTCACCTACGGCGACAACCCCCGCACCTATGCCCCAGCGCTGACAGAAGTTCAACAGCGTCGTATCGACAAAATGCCCCCGATTGCAGAAGAAAAGGCGTTCAAGGATAAAGATACTGGTAGCCGCGCGGGCATGGCGTACGCAATTCCCGGACTTGACCCCGCGATGCGTATCAAGGTAGATTTTTTGGGTGATAACGAGTACTATATTTATGTGGAATCGGAGATGGTACAGTCGGAAACAGGTTTTGTCATTGTTAGAAATTTCGCTGAAAGCCCGTTAGATGCGGTTCAGCGGTTTCTTGCTGATTACTTTGACGACAGTGTATGGGACGGATTGAACGAGGATCCGGACCCCGTTGATGATGCGTTGGATGCACAAGGCGTGGCAGGGAACATGCCGAGTCCACTGCCATCCGAAATCCACTTGAAACCCAAGCAAACGACAGACGGGTTGGTATGGTTGAAAATCGCGGACGCAGCGGGTAACGAGAACCCTGACTATTCCATCACTGTGGACCCAGACCCACACGGACTTGATGACGGTACAATGGAAGTCACTGTCCGATTCCCGAATCACAAGAATATTGACGCTATTATGGAGATGGCAGCAGGAAACAGCCCTGAAGAAGCCGCGATCGCAGCAATTGCGAATCTCCGTCAGTTTGAGATAGGGAAAGGTGGGTTAGGCTCACCGAGTGGCGAACCTTATCAATCGACAAACGATACCTTGCTTGAGAGTTTGCCACCGCCAGTGAAATCGACAGAGAGACCGTTTGGTGAGTTGCGCGTCGATAGGGTTGCAATGGAACGTGAGAAATACAGTAAAAGCGGTGACACGCAAATCTATATGTTTGACGGACACAAAGAAACACCACAGGTGACGGTAAGACGGTTAGGCACAAAAGACGATCCGATGTGGGCTGTGGAGATACGGTATCCTCGATACAATGCTGCAGAGGGTATCTCTTATGCGAAAACTGCGAAAGGTGCTGTCAACGAAGTACTCAAGGACATTGAAGGTAAGGACTATAAATGGAAACCGCTCTACAAAGGCGGTATCTACACCGAAATCGACTCGGTACAGAACGCAATCAATCGTCGTCAATTTGCGACAACGCCAGCAATAGAAAGACGTGTACGCGGTGTGTTTACGAACCTCCGTAAAGGGTTGCATATCGACTTACGCGGCTACAAAATCACGTCACACAAAGAGTTAGCCGTGATGGGACAGTTGTTCAGACATCCCGGACTCGAAAGGTTTGTCGATTTCTATTTAGACGAGAATTACAATATCGTTGGACACGAGGTGGTATCTTTCGGTGTACCCGGTCAAGCTGTCCCCCCCAACTACCCCCGCGTCAACTACCACATGCGCCGGTTAAATGCAAAGTATTTCATTCAGATGCACAACCATCCCGGTGGTCCCGCGATGTTCTCAGATGGCGATAAATTGAGTGCGAAAGCGGACCTAACGCAGTATGGCGAACAGTATCTCGGACAGATTGTTGTCAACTCGCTCGAATATGCGGAAGCCAAACCGTACCAAGATGAGAGGGGTAATTGGAAAATCCGTAACCGCGACAATATAGGGTTAAGTGAAGCGGAATTAGGGTGGGAGAAAACCCAACAAAAAGGCTTTTTTAGACGTAATACGAGTATCCGTCCGGGGGATCCACTTTACCAATATGATGTCAATTCTGAGACAGGAAAACTTTTGAAATTGTATAATGAATCCGCGGGGCTGCCAAGAACGAATGTTAAAAGAGAAGAATCCTATCTAAAAGGTATCGCAAAATTAGCAAAATATCTGCAAACAGAGTTAAATTGGACAACGATATTTTTCAAGGGACGTCATGGTGAAATTTTGGATGTCCAAGAATACAAGGATTTGCATCTTCTTGAACCTGCACAGTTATGGAGTTTCATTGAAGGTGAAGCGCGATCTCGGGGCGGTCTGTATGTTGATGTATTTGTCGGTGAAGGTGATTGGTATAAAACGAAAGCGGATATTGCGAAATCAAGTTGGAATCAGGTGCTGAATACCCAACACAAACATCCAGGTAGGGGAGGTACAGATGCTGGTATCCAATTTGCATGGTTTGACGGTTTAAAAGAAGATAATCGCTACAAAGATGCATACCAACAGATGATACCGACCTATGAATTTGAAGCTGCACTCGGTATTTCAGGACGTTTACATGAGACGACGATTGACTCCGATTATGGCGTTGAACACGGTTTAACAACGCCATCAAAAGAACGCGATGCTTTTATCGAAGATGTTATCACAGACCTTGAAAATGGTGATAACATAAATCCTTATGATCTCTACAGGATTCATTTCAACGAATCAGTCGCGATGGGAAGCAGACATGACGCTTTAATAAATAAGTTCATACACTTCGTTACCAACCAGTGGATATTGTCTAAAAACTTCGACCCGAATGTAAAGTCCCCAACAGACGCAGTATCGACTTATGATGAATTCAGAACCGTGAGAACTACACTAACGCATGCGGAATCTTATCTAGGTACGCGTTTAGCTGCGATTACCGACAAGGACCGTGTACTTACGATAAATGATGACAACGGTGAACTCGCAACTTTCGCGCGTGCTGCAGGCGCGGCAACCGTTGAGACGACGAACACAGACGGCTATGTGCGAGATTTGTTTCATCAAGTGCTACCCGGTGTTGCTGATGCCGTTCACAACATAGACCCGGATAATATCGCTCGTGAATGGGTGGGGCCACGTCCGACAGTGATATTGCTGAATGTCGTTGAAGATATAGCGCAAAAGTTAGACGAGGCGATGAAGATACTTGCACCGAAGGGTCGGGTTGTCTTTCTTATGCCAATCACTTCGATAGAATTCATAACGATGGGTCGTCAACGCATGGACACGTATTGGAATACAATTAGCGACCGCTACTATATGAGACGTTTGGATATTGGCGGTAATAGGACTGCTTATGTGATAGATAAACGCGGGAAGTTATCCTCACTGATGTTAGACACTGCAAAAGACACTGACGAATTATTTGCGAAAATAGAGGAGTTACGACATGAAAGATATCCACTTACGGAAGAAGCTATTGGCGCGGAGTTCACAGGAGTTGGTCCAAGCGAACAGACATTTACTCAACCAATTAGCAACCCAGATCTGCCCGCAGGACTACGACTTGCCGGAGGGCAGTCTCTATCTTTACCCCCTACTGATAGAGGCGGTCCGGGAGAGAGTCAAGGCGTTGCACGCCCCGCAATACCATCTCGACCTGGTGTTGGCGATGGAGTATCTGACGCTGAACGCGGAAGCGAAGTATCAGACGTTCCAACACAAACTGATGCACTTTCTGGTATGTCCGCTACACCCACAACAACACCAATGGGAGGAAGTGGATCCGAACTCGGTGGACTCGGTGCAGGCAGCGTTGGAAGCGGAGCAGATGTGGATCCCGAAATGGCAGCTGAACCAACCGCCGGGCAAATGCCTTTACAGGAAGGACAAGTTTCGGCAGGGGCGCGCGGCGCGCGAACGCGTATTGCGAGCGGACAGACATCTGTTGAAGATGGAACTCTGTTGTCTGTTTCAGGAATCGGTGGCTATCAGACAGGTAGCGTTAGGCAAGATACCGAGTTAGGTATCCCAGTGACGCGATCTGTTGAGCGCGATGCCGACGATGTGCCAGAGAACACACCGACACAGATACCTTCTCGATTACGCAGTTTGCTAACAACAGCGGGAGCGTATGCGGTTTTACCGCAGACGGGGAAACAGGTATTGGACATGATGGGGAAAACGGGTCAAGACTTGGTGACAAGTCTGAAACGGATACGGAATTTTGGAGATAATACCTCTGGGAGTGGTACGCATCTTTTAGATAGACTGCACCCGGAATGGAAAGACTTTGTGAGAGAACGGGCAAAAGCAGATAATAGAACTTTCAAAGAGGTTTATGAAGAATTGAATGAGATGTTGGTGCGTCACATGCAAGGTGATAGCAACACGGAAGTCCCGGATATTGTTGATAAAATAGTAAAAGCGACGAGCGGGTATCTCAAAGAAAACTTTGAAGTTCGTATCCTATCAGAAAATAACAATATATTCCGTCAGGGCTTGTTGTTTGATATAAACGAAGACTTTGTAGATAAAGGGTACTTGAAGCAAGAACACCGAAACGAAGTTGAA
Source organism: uncultured Poribacteria bacterium (assembly GCA_951813545.1). Taxonomy (GTDB): domain Bacteria; phylum Poribacteria; class WGA-4E; order WGA-4E; family WGA-3G; genus WGA-3G. The sequence continues at coordinate 53,360 of CATOTL010000002.1, read as the reverse complement.
CAGGATCGTCCTTTGTTCGACAAATTTATGCGTAGCATGGGACAACAGGCGCGTGAAAAGGGTGTTGTGCAAGGTTTCGTGCAAGATAAGGCATCTGGCAATGTGTATGCCGTTTTTGTGCAATCAAAAACGTTTTACAATAGAGATACCCAACAGAGCGAAATTATAGAGGGTTCGGAAACCTATATGCTTGAGGACCCCTTTGGAAACAAGGTTAAGATTGAAGCAACGGAAGCCTCTCAAGATTTGTTAGGCGAAACGAAGGCTATCAATCCGTTGTTAGGCAACCACCCGGATTACACATTACTGGCATACCGAGACCCTGGTCGCCAACGATGGACAGGGGATAGGAACGCTGCGCGAACGATATGGGACGATGCGGTGCGAGACGGTATGCCGGATCCACTTCGCGATGCGTTTGCTGATAACGGGTTAGAATATCCTGATGGTGCGAATATCATTTATTCCAAAATAGCGAATATCCAACAGTGGGAGATTGTGAAGGACGGGCATCCGTTGTATATTATCAAGCGGATTGTGCCTGCCGAAGAAGCCGTCCAACCGACACCGTTTGGCAGTTTCAAAACCTATAGCGGTGTGCATGATGCGTATGCGGACTTTACACAGAAGTTGCTTGTCTATAAAGCAGGAGAAGCGCGAGATCCGATTTTCCTATTCAAAGGCAAAGTCCCGCATAAAGTGTGGACTCCAGTTGAAAACTATTTCCCACATATTGTTGATTGGAACGCACTCGACCCTGAACGCAATCGTGCGGGGTTTGAGGCGTATGCACAAGAGGTTGCGGACGCGAACCAGATACCGCTTGTAGAGGCGTTGGATATTTTATCGACGCGGATAGAAGAAGCGAAAACAAAGAAGTATGGGAATTTGGAACAGACCCGGCAATATGTGTTTCCAAATTATCGTAAGGATTTTTTCAATGTGTTGGACTATTACATCATCCGTGCTGGACATCGGTTGCAGGCGATAAAAGAGTTTGGACAGCGTAACGATTTGTTGGAAGCGAAGTTGTTAGAGTTCCTTTCGGACGATGAAACATTGTCAACAATGTCACCGACAGAATTGGCAGTTGCGAAATTGCGGTATGCCGCGGGATATTCCGATTTCGAGAAAGGCGGGAAACCGCAAGCGGGGTTACCGTTTAGAAACGAAAGCGGTACGCGTCTCGAATTTACGCCGGATACCTTCAACAGACCTGTAGGTGCGTTGAACATCACACCGATGTCGCCCGCAGATTGGCAAGCGTTGATAGAGGCTGAGTTTATCGAGGTGTTGGATAATGGGAACATGCAATTTACACCGAAAGGTATTCCTTTCCTTGAAAACCCGATATTGCTTAAAGGGGTATTTGCGAAAGGTATAGAACGCATTCATATTGCGGAGGACATCATTATCGGGCAGTTAGGTTGGCGGAAAGGCGATAGATTCGATGAAGTCGGTAAAAACGTCGCGAGGAATGTGCGTAACTTCTTTGGATTAACATATCTCGGCAGAGCGTTCATTCCGAACTTGTCGCAGACAGTGAACGTTGGGCTGACAACAGGTTGGCGGAATATGATACGCGGGTTCTTTGACTTTATCACAAGTGATAAAGCACGCGGCGAAGCACAGGATGTCGGGGCATTTGCAATAGATGTGATGCATGAATTCGGGGGTGTTGGCAGTTTCTTGAGTCGCGCCCTACATCAGCAGTTAGGTGCAACCCCGCGCTACCAAGTCGGGAAATTCGGACCGAAATCACTTTCACCGTTTGCAAAACACTGGGAAGATCCGAGTATAAAAACAGTGCCATGGTCACCGTTTTTCCAAGTAGAAAGATTAAATAGGGGTATTTCAGCACGTGCAGGCAAACATCATGCGATCGCGAAGATAAAGAAAATGATACGTAACCCTGAACGTTCAAACGCAGCACGTGAACGGTTGCTTTCGATTCCGCATGCCCACACGCTTAAACCGAAGTTAAACGCAGCGCTATCTGTCCCGAATTTATCAGTGAAGGATATGAACACGATTCGGAATCTTACAGAGAAAGAGGTGCGCGAGCAAATGCCACACTTATATCCTGTCTATGATTTCTTAGCGGAGTACGCAAAAGAAATGGCGGATTTTACGCAGCACCGCGTTGAATCCTTGGATAGGTTTAAGTGGATGCGCGATAATCCGGTACTGATGACTGCAGCGTTGTTCCGTTCGTTTTCATTCGCACAGACGAAGATGTTGAAGGATAGACTGAAGATGGAGTGGAAGGTGATGCATACTTGGATGAATGAGGACATGGGCATTCAAAACAAAGCTGTAACGAAGGCATTGGCTGTCGGCAAAACCGGGTTCGTTTTGATTCCGCATATTCTATTAGCGACGGGGATGTGGGGAACAGCAACAAATCTGCTGGGACGGATTAGCCGATTTCAAGAACCCGATGAAGAAGATTTAAGTTTCTTTGCTGGTGTCGTGCAGGCAGGCGGTGCAACAACCTTTGGCGAGATACTTTACCAGTTGACGCATTGGGCGCAAGGTGCAGAGGAAGCGTTTTTAGGTCCCGCATTCGGGACAATGGCAGATTTGACGACAGATGTTGTACAAGGTGTCCGTCAGCAAAATTTGAAGCGAGGTCTGCGTACACCGTTACGATTGATACGCCCGCCCGGTTATGGTCCAAGTGCGTACCAATTCCTTGAATCCTTTGGAGAATCAACAATGCCACCCGCACCTACAACAACGCGTAGGAACAGGCGGACACCGAAACGCCGTACTTTAGAACGCAGAGATCTGCGTAAATAATGTAGACAAAAAACCATGTTAATTGTATAATATCCTAAAAGAAGGAATTATGTTTACTCAGCGATTGCCATTTGAAAGGAGTTAATATGCGCGGTTATGAATTAGGACGTGGACCTGTTATCTTCCACCCCATCATCACTGTTGATACAGCACTTGATGAACACCACATTGATTTAGGGATTGGCAGTCGTGGTTTCAGAATACAGGTGAGATCGGGAGCGAGCGTTACGTCGGCAGTGTTGCGTATATCTAATATCAAAGGCGAAGTCTCGAAAGCGATCTCAGCGGATCCGAAACCTCTATTTTGGACAGTCCCTGCAGATGAACATTACGAGGGTTTCTTAGGGATGCGGATGATGGTAGAGGATGCACCTGCACCTGACAGTGATGGTAATCCTGTTGATGTAGAAGATGGCACACAACTCGAACAGCGGTGGTATTTCACCAGTGAGACAGCGGACACTGAGATTGAGATTATGGAATTTCCGGGAAGTTAATCATGACACGTGAAATCAATCGGTTCGTATCAGATGTCCGACTGCAATATCCACTGACAACACCACCTACCACACCTGCCACACTTAATGTCTTTTCATGGGAGAACGCTATCGGCAAACGGGAGTGGTTTGTATGGGAAGATGACGATGGTAATGAAGAATACTTTGAATTAGAAATTGATGAATAAGACTTTGGAGAAATAGCAAATGGGTATACTTGCAAGAGATCTTACGGAAACCACAGAAGATGAATTACGAGAAGCGTTATTACCGTTTTTTACGAAAAAAACAGGTACAGGGTATGACGGTAAGGCTCTGGCATATCGTTTACTCGCACGAAATCTTTATGAACTCTTTTTTGAGTATACGCGTGCAACACTAACTTTTACAATATTTCCGCCTGAGGCTGGTGAATTTACTGAAGCCCAACAAGCGAATGAGCAGCGTAGTATAGGTCTGAATGACGCTGATTTTCCGTATGCGTTTTTAGATAATATCCCGCTTGATACAGAAATTATTATAACAACTTTTGATGGAGAAACATGGAAAGGTGTACTGAAACAGATAACTCGTGTTTCATCCCCATCGTCGTTTGTTCGACTTACGTGTGACGTGTCAGAAACGACCACATTTGTAGCTGATGACGATGCTGTTATAGAAATAAAACATACATCAGACACTTTCTTTAAAAATGCTGACGGCACTGCGGTGCTTGATGACCAATTGGTCTTCATTGACCAAACGGACAATGGGAGTAAAAGGTCGACTATTAAGGTTCTCTTTGACTTGCTCGGTAGCAAGGAAGATGGCACTGCGGTTGTTGGTGATAAAATAGTCTTTACTGATGCTACAGATAGTGTCGTTAGACAAGTAGAAATTGACGCTATCCTTGACTTACTTGGTAGCAAAGCAGATGGCACCGCGGTTGCTGGTGACTCAATAGCTTTCGTTGATGCTACAGATAATGTCGTTAAACAGTCTACTATTAGCACCATGCTTGACTTGCTTGGTAGCAAGGAAGATGGGACTGCAGTTGATGGTGACAAATTAGTCTTTGTTGATGCTACAGATAGTATTATTAAACAGGTGACTATTAGCACCATGTTTGACTTGCTCGTTAACAAAGCAGATGATACACCTGCTCTTACTAACAAGATGTTTTTTGTTGATACATCTGGTGATGAGAATGTCATTAGACAGGTAACTTTTGACACCATGCTTGACTTGCTCGATAGTAAGGAAGATGGCACCGCGGTTCTTAGTGACAAATTAGTCTTTTCTGATGCTACAGAAAATGTAATTAAACAGGAAAGTATTAGTGATATATTTGACCTACTCAATAATATACCGAAGATAGACCCAGAGGCTGATGACGAATTAATTTTCATTGATAAGACAAGCAATTCAGTCAGAAGAGAAACTATTGAAACGATACTTAACTTGAAAGCATTTACAGAAATTTTTAGCGATGATAGTGGAGTATCACCATCGACGGGAGCGAATAGAACCGTAGATGAAGGCTTTGACAATTTTAGTGCTATCATTTTTGATATGCGTTTAAATAATGCTAGAGTTGTCACACCATTTGTACCATTAGAAATTTGGACAAACACAACGAATAACAGACGTATTGGCGGTTCGTATCAAGATGATTATTTTACACTTTATCGGGTCAGTAATACAACATTCAGGTTTTATTCTGGCGCATCAGGAATGAGACTTTACACGATTTACGGATTATAAAAAAGGAGAGTTTTTTTAGTGCAACAGATTACAGGTTACGCTTTTTCAAAACATACCGGTCGCCCCACAATATCAAAAATCTACCAACCCAGCACAAAAACATGGATTATCAAGTTGCAGAATGCGGATACAGATGCAACAGAACTATACAAGGTAGATTTAAACAATACGCCTGAAGGTGAATACACACATACGGACTCGGAGGGAAATGAGGTTTTTGATAATGGTGTCTATATTGCGAAATCAGAAAATGATTTTGTCGCTGCTAACATCCGCGGTTATATGGATGTCCCACGTACAGAACGACACACTGATTCGTATGAAGGCACTGTGACCTATCCGCGTTATATTTATACCGCAGAAGGTGAAACGGAAACAGAAGAGACTGATACAGCGACCGTAGTTTCTTGGCTACCGATGAGTGTTGATGATCTAACGTATGCCGAGAAACAGACAGCGGTTATCGATGCTTACAGAGATATTTGGCAACCACAGAAACGTGCATGGTTAGGAGAAGCACCCGAGTATTCCGATGGTGTCCCTGATATTGTGGAGCAGGTCGGTTACTACATGCGCGCGGCGTGTGCGTTTATCAAAAACAGGTTTCAGGACCCCGATATTACGCCAACCACTACCGAAAATGTCATCAAAGAGATGGCGCAAGGTGCAGCAGATATTACGACAGTCGATAAATTTGCTGAAAATATCCGGACTTTCAAAGCCTTATTGCCAACAGGTCCCACACAGGCGTATGGGTGGGTTTCTATAGATGCTGAAGGTAACGTTACGCGTACCAATCTCACAGATGCTGTGCAGTTAGGTGAAGGCACTTTGCCAGACGGTTTCAATACTTTTGACGACTCGTGGCTCGTTATCAATCAGGAGGGGAGTGTAAGCCTTGACTCAACAACACCTGTTTCGGGTACTGCTTTAGCAGCAACGCTTTCCGACCCTGATGGCGGTATCACAAGTGATACCACGTGGAGTTGGGAAACCAAAGCAACAGATGGTGATTGGACAGATGCTACTGGTACTGTCACCTCAACCTCAACAACATCAAGTTACACGCCTGTCGCTGCCGATGTTGACAAAATACTGCGCGTAACAGCGACCTATACCGACAACGCAGCAGACGATAACACAGTAACAAGTGAAGAAACCTCAGCAGTCACTGCTGCTGAGTAATATAAAAAGCGAAATGCGCTTTTTACAAATAAAAAAGGAGAAAAAATGGATAATGTTGTTCAATCAGCAGAACTGAAAATAAGTAACCCTTTTGATAAAATCAAAAACGAGGTGAATCATCTTGCAAACTCAGCAAAAAACGATTTGAATCAGTTTGTTAAGGGGGCAAAAAAGGAGCTGGAGCATGATGTTAATACAATCAAGCATACTGCTAAAGCTGCAAAAGAGGATCTGAAGCATGATGTTGATACAATCAAGCATACTGCTGACGTTGCAAAAGACGAGCTGGAGCATGATGTTAATACAATCAAGCATACTGCTAAAGCTGCAAAAGACGAGATAAACCATATCGTTAACGCAGCGAAAGACGAGCTAAACCACGATGTTAAAGCAATAGAACATGCTGCTAACACGGTGAAAAATGAAGTGGAAGAAGCCGTTGACAAAGTATTAGACGAACTCCAAGATTTTCAGGGTCTGTTTGTCAAAGCTGTTGAGAGCGGACTGATTGGTAAATGTCTTAAGACTTCTATTACCGAGCTTGAAAAATTACCTATCTTGCCGGCAATTTATACTGTAGGATTCGAGTTTTTGAACGTTGGTTTTAAAGCAGAAATAGATGAAGTCAATGAACGGTTGCCAATAATAAAGGGTTATGCTAAAAACCCACCTAAAGGTGCGAAGCAGATAGAAGCAATGATACTCGCATTAGCACCAACGAGTTTCGAGGTCACAGTTTTTGGCAACGGTCCCACCTACACAGCTGATCAAATTGATCAGGTAATTGCGTATGAGTTCGGTAAACTTGGTTTAAAATAAGAGATGAACATAAACAAAGATGATCAGCATAGTCAATGTCTTCATACCATTCAAACCAACATAGAGGTTATGAAGAGCGATATTTCATCTATCAAAGAAATGGTAGAGAAGAATATCGAGTCTGATGCTGAAAATCTAAAAAAACATGGCGAACAGATAGCTAACCTTAAAGAAGAAGTTGCTGAAATGCGAGGCAAATCTATGGGGTCCAACAATCTTGGACAAATTATTCTATCTGTCGCCATCGTTATTGTTACCCTCCTTACTATATTTTTTAAGTAATATCCCAAAAAAAATCGTTCTTCACTGTCAAAATTGTAAATAACAAAGGAAAATTATGCAACAAGAACGTCGGCGACTCATGTATTTAGTTTTCGCATTCGCTGCGCTGTTGATGATAGGGATTTTCTTAACAGATTGGATATTTTCTACTACTGACCTTATGACCGAGGGTATACTTGGTATGATAGTAGGGAGTGCATTGACATGGCCCGCTGCCTATGTCGCTTATCATACAACAGAAGACCATACACAAGCACGGAATCACCAACAAAACATTACACCGACACCACCGACACCACCTACACCACCTACAACCGAACCAGAAGCTATAACCGAACCAGAAGGAGAATCCGATGAATCAGGAACAGAGATACCAAGAGATTCCCCAACGCCTGAGCCGAATAGAAAGCGTTCTCTCCGCTTTAGACGGAAAAGCGGATAAAATCTTAAAAATTCTTGAAGATGTTGAAGTTGTTGAAGAAAGTTTTACAGAACCGACACCTTCCCTTATTCAGTCTCATGCAGAAGTGATGCAACCGCAGATGGTTCCTAATGTAGAACAGACACAACCGTGGATGGACGAAGCATGGAAATGGGTTGGTAAACACGAAGATGGAGATAAAGAGGAAATCCTTGCGATGTTACGACTTGCCGGATGTACACTTACCAGTTTAAGTGGAACACAGAACGCTTGGTGTACATGGTTTGTTAGAGGTATCTTGAACAAAGTGGGTATAAGTGAATTGCCAAGTGGTAATAGTTTGAATTTTCTGAATTGGGGACAAGATTGTGAAAAAATTATCGGTGCTATTGCAGTGTTTCCATCGCACGTTGCATTTGTTACTGCTATTGAACCCGAAATCAAAATTCTTGGTGGTAATCAATCTGATAAAATATGTGAATATCCAACAAGATACGGATTTGGAATACCTGTTGGTTACCGGTATCCAAAAGGATTTAAACCCCCTGTACAAACAGGAGTAACTACGTAAATGAGACGAATTATTATCATATACGGGATATTGATGGCAATGTTACTGATTTACGGCATCGCGTTTCTATTTGGGAAATCTGCGGACTTGCTGTCGTATCCCTCAAAACTAACATCAGAGAAACAGGTTTACGATGGCGACACGCTCAAAGATGTCCGCATCCAAATCCTTGATATTAATCAGAAAGCAGCGGCTGGCGAGATCTGGCCCGGTGTCTTTCTGACACCACAGGACACGATTGAAATTGAGACAGACATCCGTCTCAACGGCATTGACACACCGGAGAAACGACCTCTCAAAAAGAAGCGAGATGGGACGCTCCGTTCCGCCGAAAGCCGTGCTAACGAGAAATACGCCGCGGCGCAATCCAGACTCGCGCTCCTGAACTTACTGAAAGACAACGAACTCAACTTAACTGTTTTAAACCCAACAATCGGCAAATACGCCGGTAGGATCGTCGCTATCGTCAAAGTTGACGGCATGGATGCCGCACAATACCTCATCGAGAACGGACACGCATTGCCGTATGACGGTGGGCGGAAGGTCGAACTCGATTGGGAAAAATTATCCGAAGGCGCAATGCGATGATTTATACACAAAAAATAACTACCATTATTTTTATATCATTGCTGGTGTTGTTTGTTGTTGTTGGTATTAATTTGGGTATTCAAAGCAATAAAATTGGAAAATTGGAAGCTGCTAAACTGCCGGTTGTTCCTATCCAAAAACTGCCTTCTCTCGCTGATTTAGAGGTAACAGTGTTATCAGTGTTCGATAGTAATAGGGGAAGATACGGCTATACACTACTTATTGACTGGATAGCATTACCACCTCATGTACGACCAAAACAGAGATATTTCAATATCTCTATCCATGATAAATACCTCTATATTACGAGCAAGGACGATACTCGTAAAATAAAGATTGCTGATAAAGGTGATTTTACACTTGATAGCACTATGTTAGAACATGAACCTTATCACAATCGTCTTGTGGTAGACGTTTTTGACAAAAAAGCCGATTTCGGCATCAAGTAAGTAGAAGGAGGCGGGTGTCCCGCGTCTCGCCAAAGGATAAGGACACCCGATTGTGTATGCAGGATAAACGTAGTAAACCCAAAAAAGGTTTCTCAATTCCGTTTCTGACACGGAGACAGGAACGCGAAAAACAAAAACAATCACTACAAAAGAAAGCGAGAGAAGCCGTGAAGGTGAATAAGAGATGACGTATCTTTCGCTTGCTATTTCGTGGCTGTTGAGCCTATATCTGACGTATAAAGGAGACTGTTTTGAAATACGTACGTTTTGGAATTCCGATTTTTGTCTTTGTGTTGTTTGTACTGATGATACTTTTTGTATCCAATGTCTTTGCGAATCAGGTGGGTGTGAATTTCACCGAAAATACTATCGGCGTGTTGGGTGATTATGAAAAATCTGTAGAGGATATTGAATTCGCTGTTGATGCACAGGCACAGAAATCCGACACGACTTCGCTGATAGGCAATGTGTCCTTACAGTATAACTTTAACGATACGGTAGGTTTCCAACCTTTCGGATCTTACAACAAAGACGAATTAGGGGGTGTCGTTGATGTAGGTGGAGTTGTCAACTTCAGCATCGGGGCGTTGGACATTTCCGCGGGGGCTTCATTTCGCGGTAGTGATCCTGTCACAGACGGGGGGCTTGATGGCTTTGATGCTGACGGCAACCCAATCAAATACTTTACCGATGACCCTTCTAACACATACACCCTTCCTGATGTAGATAACGTCAACGGTGTAGTTCGGACCGCTTTTGAGAGGTGGAAGGTTGAGAATTCCGTAACTGCATACGTTCCCATAACTGAGCGAGAGGTTGTTCCTGTAGTTTTGATAGGTCGTTCTCAAATGGGTATTGATGTTACAGAAGGACTTGGTTTATCGTTAGTCGTAGACACTCGAACCTATATCCATAATGATGGAGCGGAAATTTCATTTACGCCGATGGGTGCTATCGTTTTCAAATTTTGATTGACAGGAAACGCAAAAAACTGTTAAACTAAAAAGTACGTTGTCTTACAGTCAACGTTTTGCCTTATGGAGTTCAGTGACTCCTGCCTAAAGGCAGGAGATTGTTCAATACGGTAGCCGTCCTATAGGTTGAATGATTGTAAATTTGCTGAATAGAGTAATATATCGCAATGCTGGAGTGTGGCAGCTTCAACATGTCTGTGAAACAGTAGGTATCTGTGGTAGGTATTTACTTAAGGATGCTCCCCAAGTCTCAGGTAACCGTGAGCATTGCGATCTCGACGGGGCAACATACAACCCGAAAGGGAGGGCGAAAGCCTATTACCTGTTTTTTCAAAGACACCGGGTCAGGTCGGATTGGAGATGGTGACAGCACTTCCGAAAAGAAGCATCCCACTCGGAGAAAATCACCTACGAGTTTGTGGTGAAAAAACAACTCGCACCCCACTTCGGGGAATCTAAACTAAAAAAGGAGCAGTGTTTCCTCCCCTGCCTAAAGACAGGGGTTTCCACACTGAAGATTTTGATGATGAATAAAAGTTATTTTGAGGAGATAGCTTTACCGGATGTCTTTCACAGTGGCGGTGACACTAATGAAGCGGTGGTCGTGTACCCACTTTTCAAATTAGCGAAAGGAGTATCAGATGGAAGTATGGAGTGACGAGTATATTACAATTCAAAACTCGCTTGAAGCCGGGCGAGCGTCCTTAAACCCCGAAATTGGATGCCCTGAAGAAGTCTCCGAACACCTCGCAGGCGAAGTGGTTTCACGTAACCCCGAAAAAGGTGCGCAGCCGCAACAGGATTTAGATGCTGCGTTTCTTGAGACTGCGACCGTTCCTTACTGCTTTAAATGCCATCATACCCATTCCGTGCTACAAGGATGTCTTGACTGATGATCTCTTTCAACAACTTAAATCTTGAACATCGCACAGATCGGAAATATATGTTGTTTGGCAACTATCAAACGCTCGGTATTAGTATTGAAGATGTCATTATCCATAAAGCCCCTCACGGTCTGGATTATGAAACATCAGCTACGATGGGTGATGCTGCGATAAAAGACGGATACCCGATCTTTGATTGTGATTACCTGCGTAAGCAGCCACGGGGTGATATAGGATATTTGTGGGGAACTTTAAGGATTCTTGAGTCTATCAGAGATTGCCAAGAATATTCTTATGGGTATTACAATCAAGACGATAATGTATTACTCTTAAAAGCGCATGAACTCTATGAAATTTGCATGACTTTAACCCATGATTTTAACGAAGACTTTTTATTTTTACAGTTGAGGTGGTCTCGATTTAACGATGTTGATCATGAAGAAATATGGGTATGCCCCGATTTGAAAATTATGAAGGGTGCTCTGGGAAGGGGCGATAGTGGGCTGCTTATGTCAAAATCGGGTGCAGATTATATTATTACTGAGTTCCTTAAAGAGCCAGATGCCTTTGAAGATTTGATAGCTGGTATGTGGGGGGTTCCCGGTATCTATAGCAGATCAAAAGATGCGGAAGGCACTAATGTTGTGGACACTCGTTGGTTTGGCCACGAACGCTATAAGGACGATCAGGACAGAATTCAGATAAATAAAGAGGACGTATGATTGATAAAATTATAATACTAACGATGGACTATCAGCCTTACAGACGCGCTGGGCAAATCTATAAGATCTCAGATAGATCCTAAAACCCATGCAAGAACAAAGAGAGCGTTGGAAAAATACAAGTTGGTGTGATTATGCAAAGTTCGTTGGTAAAAATAACAAAATACTATAAAGAAATAGAGCAATTCAAAAAAGGCGAGAGGGTATTTCCGCGAAAAGTCCAGTTTGATCCTGTAGCGTTCTGTAATCACGACTGCCCGTTCTGTATGTATCGGTACACGAAAGACGACAACATCAATGCGAACTTTGAACTCAAAGATTGGCTATCGCTTGAAACCATCATAGAAATACTTGATGACTCAGCAGATTTAGGCGTTAAAGCCATAGAACTTACAGGTGGTGGCGAGCCGACACTCCATCCTGAAATCCCGGTTGTGTTAGAATCCATCAAAGCGCGTGGGTTTGATTACGGGATGGTAACAAATGGTGCATGGAGAGATAAACACTTTGACGACATTGCAAATTTAATGCGCGAAGCAACATGGATGAGAGTTTCTTTAGATTCAGCAACGCCCGAAACGCATTGCAAGGTGCATGTCTCTCGGGAGAATGATTTTGAGAAAGCGTGCAAAGCAATAAAAGCATTATCCGATGCTAAAGCCACTATTGGCATATCCTTTATTGTCCAGCAAGGCAACCAGCACGAACTCCGAGAGATTGCGAAGTTAGGTGCGAAGTTAGGTGCGGATTATGTCCGGTATGGCGGTGTCGTTTTTGAGGGCGACTATATCCCTGATATAGAACTCACCCCTGAACAACATATTGAAGCCGATGCTATTATCAAAGATATAGCAGAAACGACTTCGGATGTCCAGATCGTCAACCATTTTTCAGATAGATCCCTTGAAGATTTTCCGAAATACACCTCTGGCGATATTTGCTACTATTCAAATATCGCGCCAACGATAGGTGCTGATGGCAAACTCTATCCATGCTGCATAATGAAATACCGTCCGAAAGCGGTGATTGCTGACCTTAACGAAGTGCGACTCGCAGATGCTTGGCGTTCAGGTGCGTTAGATTCGTTCTATGAGGCTTTTGATATAAGTAAAGAATGCGTTCGTTGTCATTTGAAGCCTAACAATGACCTAATAAAACAACTTATAGAGCCTACGCAGCATCTCAACTTCATATAGGAAATTTATGGCATTTGAAAAGGTGTTAGCGACATCATGCGAGGATCAATGGTATAGGCGTGCTTCGCAGATAGGTGCATTAGAGGCTTTAGAATTCCCTGTGCATGAAGATATTTATGAAGTTGTATGGGTGAAACCCTACGGAGAATATAGCACAGAAGAATTGTTGGTCTCTTTTGAAGAACTTGGCTTTGATGCGTGGAAAGAAGTCCTTAATCTTGATGACGCAAACATCATGAAATACTGGGATTTATCATTGTTAGAAGTGCAAATACGCGGACTTCTAAGATGTGTGGATGTGCAGAAGAATGTATTATTAATTTCAGACGATGTTCGTTTCACTAAAACATATCACGACTTATACAATATATTGAATAGTTTGGTTAACGCCACGCGAGACACACCAAACCGTGTAGGTATTTGTCAGTTGGATTATGGCGTGGATCCTCACGGTGCTTACAGCAAAGCCCGTTCTTACGCACATAATGTAGTGCCTGGCCCCTCAGAGTTTTTTCAGGGCGTTTTAGGTCAAAGCGTAAGTGCTCTCTTTGTTACGCCATACGGCGCAGAAAAGGTGTTAGCGTTTTTGAGAAATCCACCCCGTCTTACCACCCTTGAGGTGATGCCGCCTTTATATTGGTACAAAGAGGACTGGATGTATACTATCGTGCAGAGAGGATTGGTTCGTTATATGATGGCGATGAACGGCAATAGCTTGTCTGTGCTAATAGATACCAACCCGCTAATAACCGCAAATAGAGAGCGTGCTGTTGAGACAAGAGATTATTCATATAAATTAATGGAAGACTTAAAAATACCGTTTGAAAGGTAGTTTTCATTATGATTATCACAATTGAGGGCTGTTCTGGGTCCGGTAAATCCACGCTTAAGGAACGACTATCAGAACATTATAGGTTAGTGTCGTATCAGCCATACGGGTTCTACCCGCTGCCTATAACAAAATTGCCGATTAATCTTCAAAATGCCGCGTTCATCTTCTGCGATATTTTCAAAGGCGATAGCGTCACACGAAATATAGAAAGGCTTTTAGTCGCAAAAACAGCTATGCAACTTTGGGAAGATAATATCATCGTTGATTTATTTCTAACAAGATGTATTTTTTTTGATATAGAAGAAGCACAGGCTTTCTCCGATTATCTAACTTACGCAGCAGATATGTTGCCAACCGCTTCTATATTTTTAGATGTGTCGTATGATACCCAAATGGAACGTTTACTTCGCAGGGAAAATGAGAACATGGAACATGTAGAAGCGCGAACCCTGCCTTATAAAACACATGATTCCACCCCTGAAAACCGAAAAACATTCAGGCTCCTATCACAAACATTGCCGTATCCTATTATCACCATAGACGGCAACAAAAGTGCGGATGATGTTTTTGATGCCGCTGTTCAGCGTATTGATAATTTATGAACTACTACATAGTCACAGAAGGCAGGACAGGTAGTACGCTACTCTGCGATTATTTGAAGCAGATTGGTGCAGGCTCCCCCGATGCTATCTTCAATAAAAGGTTTGATAACATAGAAGCATACCGAGCCTATTTGGATAATGAGAAGGTAGGCAATGCAGTCGGTGCAAAAGTATCTTGGGACGCTTTGCAATACCATTGTGAAGATGCATTTAAGTTTCTCACGAAAGTTTTGCCTGACCCGAAATGGATACATCTAACGCGCAGAAACAGAGTGATGCAGGCGCTCTCACGAGAAAAGCATTTACGGCTTGACTCACAGCATGTGCATGACCCAGTAGAAATGGAAAAATATCGTGCCGCTGATGCGGAATTAGCAGCACAGGAAGTGCCAGAAGACGCTATATGGGATCGCATACATCTAAATTCTATCGAGAATATAGCATGGTTGCGTTTTTTTGATAAATACGGTATCACGCCACTCACCATAGAATTTGAAGATTTTATAGCGGATAAAACAGGGACGCTCGCAACTATTTGTAGGTTTTTAGGGATTCGTGCTAAAAGCAGAAACATCACTGACAACATATTGCGGACTTTCACAAACACTAACAAGGAGTGGTACAACTCCGTCATGGCATCGTACACAAAACTCTTTTGAATTATTTGATAGTTTCTACAGGTCGTTCTCGGTCAGGCGTATTAGCGGCACATCTAAGCACTCTCGGATGCGGTGAACCCAATGAGTTTTTTGAAGTGGCTCGATTTGATGTGCTCAACGAGAACGCAACCATTGACAGCGTCAAAGATGCCTTAGAAGCGCGAAGATCAAATGGCATATTGGGTATGCGTATGGTCTGGAGTCATGTCCGTGCAATGCATGAATGTCTAAGTATCGGCATAAAAGAATTCACGGATACCTGCTTACCGGATACGCGATATATCTATGTTGAACGTGACCCGTGGCGACAGGCGATAGAATCTTCGCTACAAGATGCCCCGGATAAAGTGCCTGTCAAAAAAATCAAGCGGCGCGTCGCCCAGATCATCATAGGCTATCAGGCATGGGACGACTATTTCACAAAGCACGATATAGCACCTTATCGTATACGCAGTGAAGATTTTCAGACCGACCCTAACGCGGTGTGTAAGGGTTTATATCAATGGCTCGGTATGGAATATCCGTCAGAAATCAAATTAGATGCAAGTATTTTTGATGACGCGCTCACCACACATGAAGTCGTTGAGAAATGGTATAATAGATGTTTAGGTAATTTATCGCGACTTTTGAGAGAGGAATAACATGCTGATTTCTTTAGACGGTATCAGCGGCAGCGGT
Source organism: uncultured Poribacteria bacterium (assembly GCA_951813545.1). Lineage (GTDB taxonomy): Bacteria > Poribacteria > WGA-4E > WGA-4E > WGA-3G > WGA-3G. The sequence continues at coordinate 37,456 of CATOTL010000002.1, read as the reverse complement.
AAAACTGAACTGTGTGCGTTGCTCGCTAATAGGTATAATGGTGAGATAGCCCGTGTGGATCCGCACCCTTGGGATGGGGAGGAGAAAGCGTCTGATTTTCGAGATGCTATAAAAACGATGTCGGAATATAGAGCATATCTCAGGTCTTTGTTCGATGAAGGGACCTACAAAAATAGCGGTCGAAGCAACGTTATGTTTTTGGAAAACCTGATACGTCAGAAAGTTATCCAGTCAAATGCGTCTTTTGAAAATATCCCTGTGTTTATAGATACCTTCTGGAGCGAGATTTGGAATCTTGAAGAAGACTACTGGCATAGATATTTCAAAGTGCTTTGCGAGTTTGTCAGGGCCCCTGACATGTCTATTTTCTTAAAACTAAGTTGTAGGCGTGCGATGCAGCGCTGCGTCGCACGCGACAAAACTTCTGAGATACAGCCTGAAGAAGCCGAACTGATAGACAAAAGAGCGGGCGATTTCTGTCAGTGGGCAGGCAGACATATTCCTTGCTTCCATGTTATTGAAGCCCATCTACCCATAAACGACGTATTTTCTGCTATAGTAACGAAGATCGAGGAGGAAGGTAAATGTCCCGAATCTGCTATATCTCAAACCCCCACTTCATCAACAACAGAAGTGCCGGGGGAATGGGCACAAAAACAAGTGCGGTCACAAAGGCGTGGGAAGACAGCGGTATCCACACCATCGAGATCGCAACGCAGGACACTTTTAGAAATGCCGAAGTTGATGTAATCATCTGTGAGCTTCTTGCTATCAACGATTTTGAGCGGATAGAACAACTTTCAAAAGACCTCAAAGCACACGATGCTTTTGTTTTTGTATATGGTTCAGATAGCGAATTGTTGAGATGGCCCGGCTTTGCGATTGAAGAACTAAAGAAATGCGTTGATGGCTGGATTGCTAACTGCAAATGGCAACTCAACTATATGCAGGACTTCCAACTCCCTGTCTTGGGTATCGTGCGCGAACCTATTGATTGCGACCTGTTCCGTCCCAGCAGAACACGGGGGGATACCGTGTTATCTGGTGGCAATATATCCACCGCTAAGAACTCTGAATTTTTTATCGAGCTTTTCAATAATCTAAAAACGGTTGAGACAGGCTATATAGGATCGGCATCAGGGTGGGGGAACCCGGATTACAAATCTCTTATGTTAGAAAGATCGCTTAAAGCGTCTGTAGACGTATTTCACGGACAACAGCCCGCTAACAAGGTTGCCACCATTATGGGTGAAGCCCGATTTTTTGTCGTCAACTCACATTACGAAACCTGTAACCGTATGGGCATGGAGGCACACGCTGCCGGTTTAGAGATTGTCGCGGGTCCGCATCTGTGTTTTGACGAGTGGCCGAACGCGCATCGGTTCACGACACTACAAGAGTGCCTCGCCATCCTTAATAATTTTGATGACGCGGATGCAACATCGGCAGATAATGTGGAATTTGCGAAAGAGAATTGGTCTTATGATGCATCGCTGGGTCAACTGAACGACATCATACGGAGGGTGTTATAGATGAACCTAAACTTAGACCATTTCACGTTAGATGTCTATAAATCTCGAGAAGAACCGCTTGCGTTTGCTATCGTTTCACATGAGGGAACAGATACAAAATTGATAGAGATATATAGAAAGTTTCAACTGGCACATATGATTAGGAATCCTGTTATCATTTTTCAGATGAAAGAAATGGAATTATGTTCTGCTCCGTTATTTAACAGTTCTCCATACACCCCGTCTCTATATCATATTCCAGTATCAAACTACAAGGATCTGGAATATGCGGTCTCTGATGATCCGTTTCTTGTGTCTGATAAGGCTTTAGAGATTTTGGAAGGCACATCCGGATTGATGGGCAATATCTTTACATCCTTAGAAGCACTGAATAGGAAACACGGGTTGATTGTTGTTGGAATAGAGGTGGGAGATGTTTCGTAAACGTCGGAATCTTTTATTGACAGTATTACCGGTTTTTGTATCGGTGTTCGGGATGCCCAACGCCACAAGCACGTTTATCATAAACGCAGTTTACAGCGGCAATGGTGATGATGATTAGAAATATCTTAAAAGACCGTCCATCAAACTATCTAAAAGCATCTGCTTCCGATAAGACCGTATCCGCGCACGATTATAGCGATCTCTACGATTTTATCTTTATTGCATTGTTAGCGATCGTTGAAGTGCCTATACGGATTTTAGAGATAGGGGTAAGCCGTTTCGGTGAAGGGAGTGGACACGCTTTTTCACAGATGCCGTTTGTTGAAAAGTTTGTAGGGTTGGATATTCTGCCCCTAACATCTGAATTCGGCGAGAAAGGGACGTTTCTCCAAGTGGATGCTTATACAGCCGAGGGGGTCGCTGCAGCGAAAGAACACGGTCCTTATCATCTGATTATTGACGATGGCGACCACCATGACGAACAACAAAATGTTTTCTTTACTTTGTATTCAGCACTTTGTGCAGAGCCATCTATCATGGTTTGTGAGGACGTGCGCATCTCTCGGCTTTATACCCGACTTCAGGCGATTGGAGACCCGCGGCTGTTAGTTGTGCAGGTCCCCGCGCACCACCCACAAACGGATAACATTGCTTTGGTCAAACTCAATCTATGAGGAATAAAAATGCCTTTTGATCTTAACGGAGATTTTATAGAAGAAAGTGTGATGTTTGAAAAATCGATCACAGACCCGTTTCCCTGTTTGCTTCTTAACCCGGATGTGCCGCTTCACGCGATAAACGCGTTAGAACGCACATACTATATCGTGGAAGTGGAACATGAAGGAGAAATGTATAAAGCCATTCTCCTCGAGTATTACCGTGTCCGTGTCGAAGATGTTAATTATTACGACACCAGCCTGAACGAACTCAAAAATATGGGCGAAACAGAAAACTTAAACGACTAAAAAAAGGAGGCATATCATGCCAAATGATGTTGATGTATTTTTGATTAATGCAAGAGTAGAGTCTGAAACAGCTTCAATACGTGTGGAAAGTTATGATTCTACTGTGGGTGCAAGTGAGAGTTTTACTGTGCCGATTAAATATAACCCTGGATTTGATCCTGCGGCGACAGATATTGGTTTCGCGATCTATGAGACTGCTGCTGCGCGACAGACAGTCCAAAACAATATCTTGGCTGGCACAGCAGACTCGAATTGGTCTTTCGGTTCTGGAACTAATGTGCTTGCAGCGACCATGACACCGAGTGGTGCAGCTGAGATGAATGTCACTCGGGGGGAACATGCAGGGCAGGTGGACGGCACTGTACCTTCAAATCTTGCGGCGAATAAATCCTATTATGGGCTTGTTGCGATCCGTCAAGCGGCACTAAACAACTAAAGTATGCGAATTAACAATAAGCCGTTTCCAGCACATGGGACAACCTCTGATTGGATTGATCCGATGTATCGGGGGGCATGGCGGTTGCCTGACTTACAAGCACCGATTGATGTTCCCCCTTTCGTCAATCCAGATATATTGTGCCTGATCCCGCTTTTTCGGGATGACTATACCCGTGTTGCGAACATCGAGGCGTGGGTTCGGTATGCAATTTATTCTCGGTGGTCGTGTCTGAAGTACACAGATGCTATATTGCGCGCGGTTGAAATCAAATTTTTTGTAGAGGACATCCTCGCAGATCGTGTCATTCCGACTTTTGAAAAAAACTTTGTGGACATAGACAACGATGTGATTTGGTTCACCACGGAGCCGCTTGAAAAAAGCAAAGACGGGAGTTGGGGGTATCTTGGTAGACAGATGGTTGCTTACTGGGACGAACGGTTTGCGGGGTATGAATGGCTTTGGGTTTGGGATGCGGATATATTGTTCATGCCCAACGAAAGCACACGGGATTTAAACAACCCAGAGGAACTTCTACCGAACAAGATGTTCACGCATACGCCTAACTTGCCGAAACAGGCAGGGTATCTCCATATTTCGATTACCGATAATAAAGATTTAGAGGCGCATCTTCTCCATAAACTCGCGTTGGATATAGAGAAAAGCGGAATATCTGTCGATGCATTGCTGGAGATGTCAGGCGTATCGACGCAACGGACAACGATCCTAAAACCCGCATGTTCGCTATGGACGTATCCGGCGAAACATTACCACACGCATCACAAAGATTTTATAGAGTGGATGCGCACATACGCACCTTATTGGGGCAACGATGAAATTATCGCAGGCTATTGGACACAGAAATTCGGGTTGGATGTAACGAATTTATACAAGGCAGCAGGTATCCTTACAAACGATCTGTCCTATTATTTTCGGTCTAATCCGCCGGGCAACATCCTGCACGGGGTCATCAACTTGGCATTTGAAAAGGAGTTGCGCGAATTGTTGGAAATCGAATAACACCCTTACCCTTGATAAATCGTGATTACTCCCCATAATGTCCTACCAATATACACCCAATCCTCTGGCACATAAAACTTGACTGTGCCATCAAAATGTGAATTTGGAAACCCAAAGGGTTTAGTCGGGTTGATCTTATGCAAGGGTTTATCCGCTATGAGTCGGTTGATATTATTTTCTGCTTCGCCTTCCGATAGATAATAATCTATCGTGAAGGGTCCATCTGCTACAGGTGTACCAGTGAAATAGCGCATCTTGACAAATTTTTCAAAGCCCGGATACAATTCAACCGGTTCGTCAATGTCGATAGACGCTGGCACACCTTCAAAAACTGGCGGCTCTGGTGTGAATCGTTGTACCACCCGTGTCATCAATCGGACAGCTGCACGTGGGGCTGGACGTTTCTGATAATTCATAGTTATTCAACCATTAACGTGAGTGTTGCCTCTTTGTAAACCCGCGTTTCGGCATCTATGGCTCGGATCACCAAACTTATAAATGTACCAGCCGCATTAGGGACAACGTAAAGCAACTCACCTGTCTCATTTTCATCACCATCAACGATATATTCGAGATCCCCCACATTGTAGATATAATCTCGGAACAGAAAACGAACAACTTCACCGGGTGCAACTGTGAGTGTTGGTAATTCTGACCATATCGGCTCCGCTGTCGCATCAGTATTAATTTTCTCAATAACAGAGAAATTAAGGGGTTCTCGAAGTGTATTGTCTCTCATGTTTAATATAATACCACACATAAAAAAAACCGTCAAATCTATTGACGGTTTTTCTTACCGATTTTCAAGTGCGAATTGCCAATGTCAAATACTTGGATAAGCATTAATTTACCTCCAATATTCCTTATCAAACCAGTATAGTTTTCTTAAACGCTCTCCTTCCTGATACCAATTTTTTTCATCATACCACACCAAAAAGTAAGGGACAACCCCGCAGAAAAATAAAGCAATTAGAAAACATATCACTATTTTCATCATTTTGTCCTTTTTAGAAAATATAGTAGATATACTAACAAGTATAACATTTTGTGTCCAGAAAAAAAAAACAAAAAAAACCGTCAAGTCTATTGACGGCTTTTCTGACCGATTAGAACCTCCTGTCGCATAGGATACCCCACTACACATCTTCGAGTAAAGCATCTATTTCTTCAAGCAGTGCATCGATTTCATCATCAGACACTTCACCTTCCGCTTTCGCCAACGCGCCGGCTGGCACTTCGGGTGCGTACACAATCGGGCGTTTCTCAACCGGTAGGAATGCGAGAAACCGTTCCTGAAACTGAACAAACATCACCTTCATCTGTCCTATGAGTTCTGTCTGCTCATTTTCTGAGCAATAGAGACATCGCTGGTAATACATATCGACGTTCTGTTGTAAAATCTCTACAGCTTCAGCGTCAACGACATCAGAATGTTTTTCTCGAATCAGTTTGATGGCTTCGTTTGCGTGTAGAAACTCTGCCAAGACGACGTTCATGAATTTCACCTCTTATTTCCCGGATAATTGGGGCAATGCGCATGATGGGGTTCGTGTCCTTGCACAATCTCCCTATCCTTGTTGTAGATGGTGGTGAGTTTGATTTCAATCGGTGTAGGCTTATCGTTCTTTGCGGTGCGTATCCAATAGATAGTCTTACCACAGAATTTACAAACACCTGTATCACGTGGATATGCCACTGATTTTATCCTCCTGTACCCAGTAGTATCGGGTGATTGTTCCGTGTGTTGCGCCAGTTTTGTCAGGGCGCATCATCGCGGTTTCTTTGCAATAGTATTCCCAACCTTCGGTCCCGAGATCGGAGCAGACGAAACGCATGCCCCGTATCTTGGCTGTGTTGCCGTCATAGCTCACAACGTCCCCAACTTTAAATTTTGCGTCTTTCATGATTTATCCTCCAATCTCTTGAGATACAGGGACACGTCACCGCGCCCCTGCCTCGTTGGTTAAAATGGGATATTGCTCTCCGACGTTTCGGGTTCTGAAGCCTCTTGCTTTTCTTCAGCAGTGTCTCCTTCAGGCGGCTCATCGGTATCCACGTCCATGCCGAGTTCAGCGCGTATCTCATCGTAACATGTTTTCGCATGCGCTAACGTCAGCCGTCTAAGGTCCTTGACACCCGTCTTTTGCTTGATTTTGTCCCAAATCTCTTCCGGTAATTCGCTCTTATATTCCTCTGTAATTGCGAATAAGCGAACCTTATGATTTGGTTCTTTCAAGTCCGCAATCCATTTCGGCAGAGGTTTGGTACGCAGAGATTCAATGACGCTAACCATTTGGACTTCGGTCATCTCCGCTCTTGACAAGATTCCGCTTCTGACTTTGACAGCAGCCCAAAAAGTGAATTTGTCGATACCCATGTCCGCTAATTCTTTTTCGTGCTCCTCGAACACAACAAACATTTCGCCTTGCTTAAGTTCCGTAAGTAATTCATCTATAAAGATTATTGCACATACGTCACAATACTTGAATCCGGGTGGGATTTGGACATCTACCCACTCTTCAACATGTATACCGCAGCGTTCGCAGTCATAGATATGGTATCGTTTGTTGCCTCGACGCTCAAGATTTTCTGGCATTGTTAACAGAGACGCGTTGCCGCGTCTCTACCTCGTTGTTGGTTAAAATGGGATATTGCTCTCCGACGTTTCGGGTTCTGAAGCCTCTTGCTTTTCTTCAGCAGCGTCTCCTTCAGGCGGCTCATCGGTATCCACGTCCATGCCGAGTTCAGCACGTATCTCATCGTAACAGATTTTGGCATGCGCTAACGTGAGACGCTTAATGTCCTTGACACCCGTCTTTTGCTTGATTTTGTCCCAAATGTCTTCGGGTAATTCGCTCTTATATTCCTCTGTAATCGCGAATAAGCGAACCTTATGATTTGGTTCTTTCAAGTCCGCAATCCATTTCGGCAGAGGTTTGGTACGCAGAGATTCAATGACGCTAACCATTTGGACTTCGGTCATCTCCGCTCTTGACAAGATTCCGCTTCTGACCTTGACAGCAGCCCAAAAAGTGAATTTGTCGATACCCATGTCCGCTAATTCTTTTTCGCGCTCCGCGAATACAGCAAACATTTCGCCTTGCTTACGTTCCTTGAGCGTCTTGCCATTAGCGTCTTTGGTGGGTGCGGGTGGTAGTGCATTCGGCAAGCCAGCGAGATTGCTGATAGCCTCTACCACTAACTGGTAAGGCAATAGTTGCTTGCGAGCGTTCCTGCACGCCTTCGATATCGCCTTCTGCTTCGCGAACACGTCCAATTTTCCGTACGAGTCCATATAGGGCTGAAAGGCTGTACCATGCGCACGCTGTCCGGTGTCCAACTTCACGGCAATGGCATTGGCTTCATACCCCGTCTTGAGCCCAACAACTTCCAAGTCCTCGATAGAGACGTTTTCTACAAGTGCGAGATGCGCATAAGCCGCGACGGTGAGTCCGCGCACGATGCGGTCCCCTTGCTTGAATTCAAAATAGAACTGATTTTTCATGAACTCGTTAGACTGTCCCGATGCTACCAGGTCGTCAATTGTCTCGACAACTTCCCACGCCTCACCTTCAGTAGCAACAGGTAATTGTTCTGCTTGTTCTTCCGGTTGTTGAGTTTCCTCAACATTTTTTTCGTCAGACATTATGTCTCCTATTGTAATTCGTGTTCCTTATCCAGTGACGCGATGTATTCTGCCATCGCGGTTCGGATAAGGATGGTGATGTCGCCGTTGATTATCATATCACCGTCAAGAATGCTGGCGACTTGTGGCATTCTCTCCAGGTCAAAAATTGAAGCGAGCAAGTGGCGAGCCGCTTTTGAGCGGTCGCCCCGATTGTTCGGCTTCTTGAAAAACCGTTCCGCGTAGGTATCTAAATCGTCGCGGAGCTGGTCGTCAAGTCGGGCATTTAACTCGTTGGCTGAAATCACGAGGGGTCTCCTTCATTGTGGCGGGTAGTACCCACCGGTTGCGGTTGCCTGTAGCCATCTGTTTGAACGGGGACATCACCGACCCCGCCTCCTTATCTGTGCGGTTTTGAGATAGCCTTCTGCTTCGCGCACACGTCCGATTTCTTGGACTTGTCCTGAACGGCTGTGCCATACGAGCGTTGTCCAGTGTCCAAATTCACGACTGCGACAGTCGCCTCAATTTCCGACTTGCCTTCATCTATAAACACTTGCATTTCAGGTTTTGGGTCAGGTTGCATCTTTTTTATAGCATAGCGTTCCTGAATGTTTTCAGGATGCTTTGCTGTCTCTTTGACGCATTCTATTGCGTCCTCTATGTTTTCAAAACTTTTGATCCCGAATATCCCCAAAAACGCTGTCCACTTGGGATTGGGATAGTTCTTGGATACTGTCCGGGAAACCTTCCCGATGTATTCTCCGTCTTTATCTAAAAAGGAGAAGTTCTCTATGGTCGCTTTCTCGGATTTAGGATCATCTATTTTCATATTTTCCCCACGCGTTTTCGGCTCGCCAGCCATAAAATTCCAGAATGGTTCGATTAGAAGCGGGGATACGCTCCCCGCGAGCGGTTGGATTTCAAGATACTAAATGCTCATCTCTGTGTTTTAACCTCCGCTGCTCGCCTACCGCGGGACGCGCATAAATTGGCGGCGGAGCTGTGCAAGCTGCAAAGCTGCTCTGGAACATCTCGATCCGGTGGTCGAGGTTTGCATTTGCCGCTCGACTTTCTCTTTCCTCGTGCCAAATTGTGATAGCTTCTTCCATCGTTTCCTCGTCTGGAAACGCGAGGATTACAATCTCTTTTGGAGGGGAGGACCAATATTTCATGACTGCATAATAGACTGCCATTTAAAATATCCTTTAGGGTTGCTGCGGGATTAAACGCTCCCGCGAGCGGTTGTGAGTTAATACTTGTTGTGTAGCTTTTCAGCCGTCTCGCATATCCATTCCGATTCTGTGAGACCTGATTCCCACAGCTCCTTTTTGAACTCAGCATCACGATTGCGGCATTTGAGATTGCCCAATTGCCGCTGGATTTCCTCTACAGTCTTGGCGACCGTAGATTGCTTCACACTCCAGAACCCGAGCCTGACCAGCGTTGCGCCGGTCCCTTCATCCAGCATAGCGAGCGTGAGTGTGCATCGCCAGTCCTTTTTCTGTCGTGTTTGCTGGGAGAGCGGTGAGAGATGATTTATTGGGTAGACCGAGCAACCGACAGAGGTCATCCAGTTCTGCCAGCCACCGCGCCATTTACTCCAAAATGGTTGGCGCGGGATAAAAGTAATCTGCTCCGCATCGTCTATTTGAAAGTCATGCGGGATAAGCCCTTTCAGGCTTGAATTTTCGATGCGTGCTATAATTTCCTTGCGCATGATTGATTGGCTCACTTGTCCGCCTCCTTTTCTATGAGTGGCATCACTGGGACGGGTCCAATCGCCGCCTCAATGAACACCCGCGTCGCGTCGGCATTTTCGGGCGTGTTGTGTTCCAACTCCAGCACCTTCCCGCTAACGAATTGGATGCACACGAGATACACGTCTTTGCCGTCTGCGCGTGATGTGCTTTTGACCGAGCGTATCGTCTCGTAATGCGTCAGGTTGATTGTGGTATTTCCGCACCGGACGGAACGGATTGCATCCGTTTCCATTAATCTACGAAAGCCGTCACCGACTCCCGCCTCATTGTAGTTTTACCTGATGCCTGCCCCTAACCTTTAGGGACTTACCCCACACCTCCAGCACCAAGTCATGCACTCGCTTGCATGTTGTGGGATTTGGCACGCCTCTTGGACGCGCCCTAAGCGTTTTACAGCTTCAAGAGCTGATTGATTCTGTTCACACGCTCAACCAGTAAAGCGCGGAGGCTTACTCATGCTGCGCAGATGTCTGCATGCACCGCGCTTTGCTTTGTAGCATAAACTCGATGCAGCTGATAGGCTCTTATCCTCAGATAATCGAGCCTGTCAACTCGATTCTGCATTTCAGCTGTCGGATTTCCATCCAAAATAGCCTTATGCAGAACCGTCCGCGCTTGCTGTTGTAACTCAGCAAAGCGACATCCGCGCCTCCAAAAATGCATCTTGAGCGAGCTCAATTGAGTGCGCAATTCAATAGCATCTTTCAAAGCTTTACCTGTCAAGTTTCTCACCTCCTTTTATTGTGATTCCAAACTGGTGCGATTAGAAGATGCGGGGATGCGCTCCCCGCAGACGGTTGGAGTTACTTTTTTATAGCATAGCGTTCTAAGCAAAGATTTCTTTCATCTTGGCAAAGAACTTGGCTCGCTGAGGTTTCGCATGTTGCAGAATTATATTTCTGAATAATGCGAAGATCGCTTTGACATCAGGATCATTTAGAGATGCATTTTCAGAAACTTGCTCTATTTTGTTCAAAACAAAGCCATTGTTAAATTCAATTCTGCTGTTCTCTGTCAAAAAGTTTTCGTATGTACGCAATTTTTCTTTCATCAGATACCTCCGTTAGGGGCTTGACGCGCCCCGCCTCCGCCAGTTAGTAACTGGCGGTGTAATAAACAAAATAACCGTCATTGACGGCTTCGATAGCCTTGTCAATGACGCTGAGTACGCTATCTCCTTCGCCCCAATCTTTGTTGACATTCTCAAAGTCGCTGCCATGATAATAGCCTTCGTCAACAAGCTCTTGGGATTCTTTTGCTTTGCTTTTGATATATTCTAACGTCTCTAAATCGAGTAAACAGATATCCATATCAAGGATACGGTGAAGCCCGTGATTATTGCGGAAATAGGCAAGTTGAATATCGTTTTTCTCCGATAACGGTGTGCATATTCCCTTGCCTCGTGTTCGATAAAAATGTGCTGTGAGTCCCATCAGGGTATCCTCCTGTCGTGTATCAGTTACGATTCGTGGTAGTAGTGGCGGTTTAAAAAATATCACTCGCCGCAAGGAATAAAACCTTTGCCTCATGTTCCAATAGGTTTTTTACTTCCGAGTCGTGTGTCCACATCACATCAAAAATATATGACGTAAACATCGACAAACCCAATTTGATCCGAATCTTCGCCATCTGTAAACGCCACATCATCCCAGTCAATCCCAAAATCCTCGATCGCCACTCGGATTTTCTCAACAAGCAGGCTTTCCGTGTGGGGGGGCAGCGTGTCATCTGAAATCTCAATCATCAATTTCATCTGTAAATCTCCATTGTAAGTTGTGGACGCGGACGGTGCCGCGCCCCAACCTCGTTATTCCGTGTCATAACTACGTTCAGAGTCAGGATATTGTGCATCACAATCAAACGACTTGAGTTGGTCTGCCCTCACAGTGTCGTCTATCTCTGGTTCTTCAGCCACGTGGACAATCACCACGTCGCGATGCTTCAAATAGTCCGCCCCGCATATCTCACATGGCGCGTCTACTTCTTCATCGCCGTGCAGTAGCATTTCAAGCGTGGGTTGTCTGTCCGCTAAAATCACCTGCATAGGTTCGTAGCAACTCCAACAAACCGGAAAAGGCTCGCCGACGCGTTCGGTTGTGAGTTCCTTATATTTCGCCACGCCTTGATAATATTTCACGGCTACAGCTAATTCAATGTACGTTTGCGCGGGGTCCGCCTTAACGTCCGGTTCCGGCAAGTTGAGTATTTTCATAAACTTGCACCGGTCGTATACAAGGATTGAATCCTTATACTTACCGCCGCCGTACTCCTGTGCCAGTAAGCGATGATTGTCTCGCATATCTCTCGCCATAGTACCGATAGGACGGTCCTTATACCAGTCATTGATGCATCCCTCGGTTATTGCTTTTTTTCCCCATCCTAACCTTGCCATGTTAAAACCTCCTAAAAACTTGGTTGACTCGCCTTTTCATTCTGCGCCGTCCGATTACTTTCCCTATCTCATCGACAGTATAGAATACCGTCACGACACATAAACACACAAAAATGATTAACATTGTGTAAGTCTCCAGTGGTAGACGCGCCGCCTCCATGCGTCGCGGTGTATTAGCCGTCAATATCCAATTTCATTGATTTGATAGTTGCCCAGTTGACGGGGTCCAACAAATCAATGCTGATGTGGTCGGTGGTGAATTCAATTAGTCGCCTCCTTTATCGGTATGTCCAGCCGTCCGCTTCTAATGCACGGACTTTTTCATAAATATCATTGCCTGTGCTATCTTCGTGACCGATGATAACGTCACGCCCGACTTCCGTCACAAAATAAAACTCAAAAATTTGTCCGTCTTTCTTTAGCGATGTTTTGAGTCTACGAGTCGGAATAATGCGATCCTGGTCGTTTCCTATCGTGTTCACGTAGTCGCCTCCAGTGACGCTTTGACTTTATCAAGCGTCAGCAGTTGTACCGCGGTTGTACCTTCGTGTTGAGACTTGGTGACTTTGTTAGACGGTTGCCAAGTCGGTTATGTTAAGTCTTTACTTCCGCCCCCCTTCTCCGTCATCATCAGGAGAAGGTACGTTAACGTGTGTGTCCTCGTCTATGCCTTCCAACGCCACGCCGAGATGTTTGGTGGACCACGGCAATTTGCGTGCATATTCCATTATTTCATGCAGTCTTGTAAAGCGTTTGCTCATCTGTTCGCCTCCGTTTAGCGTTACGTATACTCCGACATCTTTCACAGTTTCAATCGTTTGTGTCGGTGCGTCCGACTGTTGTGACGGTGCTTTGTTAGGCGGTCCGCCATCTGAATTACCACGCCCCCGCCCCGACGCGCCCGACTGGACGCGCCTTGTGGTTATGCTTTCATGTATCCGTTAATATCTATAATCAGACACATCATAATCAGGATTATAATTCGGTAATTCCTCAATATCTGATTTTGACATGTAACCGAGACATATAAAAGCCGTATTGCCGCTCATCTATTCATCTCCTTGTAGTGCTTCAACTTCTGCCGTGACTTCATCAATCAAAGCCTCCCGATAGTCGGAAACTTGACCGACAGAAACGAGATCCGGCATGTCCTGTTCGTTGACGATCTGAAGAATTGCCCGCTTAATATCCCATCTAAAAAATCCGTGTCCGTACATGTGCAGAGCAATCGCTTGCTCTGCTAATTCTCTCGTGTGTTCGTCCACTGGGTAAACCTCCATTAGTTAGGCACGCCTCCGAGATGGAGACGCGCCGGTTAGGTTAGTAGGTTCGCAAGCTTTCGTACATCTCTTGCCAAAACTCTGCAACCTCTTGAGAATTCGGATAATACTTTCGGACCGGTTCACAACCGGACCAATAACCGATAACTTGATTTTCTTTCGTAGATAGTTCAAGATGGGGGCCGCCCGTTCCAACGCAAACCGTCACGCCGATAAATCCGCCATCCGATCCGATTATGTACTCAATATCAAGCACGGATCCAAAAAGGACATCGCCATCATCCGACTCATATTCATCTTCGTAGCAAAAATACCCTGCAGGTTCTTGTACTACTGCATTAACACTGTTTTGCAAGTGTTCTAACGTTTCATTTCTCATTATCGTAAAACCTCCGTAAGTTTTGCTTGATGCCTGACTTGATACCCTCAAGTCTTACCCTGCACCCCCAGCACCAAGCACCTTGCAGGATTTGACGCACCCCGAAGGACGCGCCCCGCATTGGTTAGTTAAATGCATCTTCTTTTCGTTGTTCTAAATCTTTATGATATGCTTCTATGCTATTATAAAAGAAATCAGAACAATCTGAGCATTCATAGATACTTTCATCATCAAACATGTAAACGCTTACATGTTTATCTGATAAGTCATGAGAGAATTTAGCAACTTGTTTGACAATATCGAGACACGACACCGAATCAAAGCATGCTTCGTATAATCTCTTATAGTACGCTGCTTCACTCTCGTGACTCTCTTTCATTTTGAAAGAGAAATCAAAGAGTTCAGTAGCTTTCGCAACTACGTCTTCACGCAGCATTTGCTTAAATTCATCATAATCATCTGCTTTGTCAAAGCAGAACTGAAGATTATCATGATAATCAGCTATAATTGCAAGTGTGCCAACATCGTCTTCATCAACAACCTGTTCATGAATGTCTATATTAACACAAGTCAGTGATAGAGACTTATCACCCACGCAATATCTGATTGTGTGTTTTTCTCTGTCAAAGTAGACATGGAATTGAAAGTTCTCAAATATAGTTATCATTATGATAAAACCTCCGTGAAAGCACGCGCCATAAGACGCGTGCCGATTGCTAACCCTTCAACCAACAATACAATAAAAGTCAAGTGTTCTGTCGAAACTCCAGCCCTTGTAACCTTCTAATACCTGCCAAAATCCACTATAAACCCTTTCCATGTCTAAACCTCCGAGTTAGTTTTATCCGTGTCATCAATGATAACGCCGTGCGTTTCATAGATCTTCGGATTATCCGAGTTTGCTACTTCGTTGAAGTAATCGATTGTTAGAGGTAATTCGGCAACACGCCCACGTATCCGATTAAAGCCTTGCTTCGTGTAATACCTATCTTCCACCCTTACCACGTGAATTAAGTCATCCATGCTAAACCTCCGAAAGTCATTGATATACAACGACTATGATTTTGATTGTGATAGTATGATAACACAAAACACAGAAAAAGTCAAGGAAAAAACGCAAAAACCTTACAAAAACCCACAAGCACCACAACGAGTAGCACCAAAAAAGCACCAAAAAAACACCAAAAAAGACGTGAAACCGTGACAGAGAGCAGCAAAAAGCACGCTTGAAACCTACGCCATACGTCACTGAACTGGTAAAATATGAGCAAAACCGAGTAGGATAGATTTACCCTGCACACTGAAGCCCGCCTTTCGTAAAACGTTCAGAATTGCCCCTAAAACACGTTTGAAGTGATAACCCTGTGGTTTACCCCTCGTGATACCCTTGACGCAAGTATTTTGCCCAAAAGCGTTTGATGCTTGCCATGTTGCCACAATCCCAACTTAACGTTTTACCTATTATGTTAAGTTCGCACCACTTACCACAGCTTGACGCGTGAGAAATGCCACGCCATCACTACACACCACCACCTTATCACGCCTCAACCCACCGCCTGAAAATCGCACCCCCAATTTGGGTCCCCTTTAACATTTTCAAGGGCCCCATAAGTAGGTGTACACATAGAATTTGCAATTTTTTTTTTAAGTTGCTATACTTTCTACAAAGGAGGTGATTGAATGTCTTGGATATATTGGCAATGTGGCAATTGCCAGAAAGAGTATAAGGTTTCAAAAGAGACGGATGAACAGTTTCTGAAACACGGTATTCTATACCCAATATGTAACCGGTGTAAAAAAAATACCGGAAACTTGCGAAACATTCTCATAAGCGATATGAGTGTCAAACGCGTGGAAGCAGAGGGAGGTGATTAACGTGAATACAATAGCAGTTTGGTCGTGTGGAACACGCCTAACAGCCAAGACGGATTATCGCTTTTCGATTACCGAGAAGGACGAGAACGGAATGCCGACATCTCATTCTTTCCCAGTGTATAATATCACCCATAGCACGAAGGAATTGTTGGTAAGGTTGATTGAAGGTAACCCAAATATCTCGGAAGTAGCTACGGAATACCTATAGGAGTGTCCAATGCGTGGAAGCAATTTACAAATTATGCCCGAAAGAATTCAGAATCAGACGATGGACCGGGTGCGTGATGTGGATATGACGGTGCGTCTGTTTCGTCAAGCGATTTCCGAGTCACGTGAGGCTTCAGCCTCTGAGATTTCGGAGATAGATCGTAACTGGCAATACTATTGGGGTCGTCACTACTTGAGGAAGATTGGCAATCGGTGGGTCCCGGACACATCGGGTGGCGAGCGATTGCGGTTGCAGCGTGATATTATCCAGTTGTCGATAGATGCGTTACGCCCGATTATGGTGAAGATGTCGCCGATGGTATTGGCGTTAGCGACGTATCCTGATATAGAAGCGGTGATAGAGAGTCCGCGTGGCGATTACCGTGTGCCGGGTTTATTTAATTCCGATGTCGCGGCGTTTTTGACAGAAGCGCAAGCAGTTGAACACCAGAAACGGTATGAGGAGATCCGTATAGCGGAAGCGACGTTAGAGGTGATGATTGCCGGCTATGCGTTTGAAACGACGATTCCGGTGTATCGCGAAGGTTTTGGTACGATATTGGAGCCGAAGTTATATCCGCGTGCGCGGGTTTACTTGGACCCGCGTGGTACGCGTCTCACAGATTTCAAGGATTTCAAATACATCGCCTTCGAGGATGAGATGGATGCTGCGGAAATATACCACAACTACGGTATCCGGGAGCGCGATTACGTCAACGAGGAGAAAGCGTCTGATGAGCGTGCTTACGATTTTCAGGAGCGTGGTTTTTTTCGAAGTTTGACGGAGTTCAAGCGTTTCGGGAAAGACATGTTGCGAGAACAAAGTTACGAAAGGCGTGTTTACAAGGTGCATACGGGGTATTTCGACGAATATGCATCGGAATTGCATGCGTATCATGGGGCCCCGAAGAAAGCGAATTATCCGTTCGGTCGTCAATTAGTGATGATAAACGAGCAGAAAATCGTTGTGGACCAACCGAATCCGTTTGAGCATGGTCAATATCCGCTTTCATGTCTACAGTCGATGCCGATTCCGTTCATGGGACGTGCGTTGTCGGAGATGGGGAAGTTGAAGGACTCGCAGCGCGGTGTGAATTTATTATTTAATGCGTTGATAGGGACCGCGATGTTGTCGATGAATCCGAAATTGCTGTATGAGGACGGTGCGTTCAACCCGAATGACTGGCAACAGGGTGCGGGCGGTTTCGTGCGTGTCGGCAAAGGTGCGATTTCCGGGAGAATGATGGACTGGTTCCAACCGCAAGTTGCGGACCGGGCTGCCTATAATCTGTTGAAGGATACCGAGTATCATGCGAAAGAGGACGTAGCCGGTGTAACGCCGAGCATCCAGGGCAAAGAGCCGTTTGCTGGGTCGTCGGGTAAGTTATATGAATCCGAGCAAGCTGCGTCGATGACGGGACCGACGTTCAAGATCCAGAATTTGGATGCAGGGCATCACAGGCGTTCGATGTTGGAGTTGGAGTTGATGCAACAATATGTCGATTGGCGTGAGCCGTATTACCAGTTGACTCATGACATGGATAAGTATCATCCGATGATGGGTGATGCGGTGCATGATCTTTTTTTCAAAACGATTTACGAAAGCCGTGCGGAATTGCCCCACAACCCGATCGCCCGGCACAACTACTTTTGGAATCAGTATAACGAAGGTGTCATAGATTTCGAGCAGTACTTATTGTTGGTGCAGCCCCCGATGCGTCCGGCGTTACGGGAAGCGGCGCGGCGTGGCAGCTTGGAAAACTATATGCCGGGTGTCCCGCGTGAGTTCCGGTTACAGTTGATGGCAGCCGAGATCGCGGCGCAGCAGCAAGTCGCACAAGGTGAAGGACAAGTCGAACAGTTGCGTGGCGGTCCCCAACGCCAGATTGCGGGCGATACGGGTGGCGATTTTGCGTCTGAAGGGATAGCCGGGGACCCGAACCAGCGTCCGGTATAAAGGAGTTTTTATGAAAGACTATATTTGGAGAAACACTTTACGTATACCACACCGATGGCGAGTCAGATGGCATAAGTTTTTCATGCGGATTGCGTGGTGGGGTTTCAATGTTGGCATCAAGGTGAGGGATATAGAAATGAAAAAATCAGATGATGATAGTTCTTGACAGAAAACATTGAAAGTGGTATCCTATATGTAATTGAGGAAAACTGAAAAATCGTACACGGTAACCTTCGGCAAAGAGGCGTGCAAGTTCCATCACCTTGTACGTCTCTTTGTTTTAAGTTGATGATGATGTTGATGATGTAGAATTTTAAATTTAAAATTTTACAACCGCGACATCAACAACAACACCTTCCTAAAACGCTTGACATTCCCCAAAAACGTTGTTATTATCAGATACCTCTTACTGTGTACTCTTACTTTGTCTCTTATATATGTAACGGGCGCAAAAGTGAAACGCTCTAAACACTGATAACCACTGGGCTGAACATCACAAAAACACCCTAAAATAAGTCCATACACATGGACTTATTTTTAAAATTGCGTCTAAGTTAGTTGTGGTAAGGGTTCAAGGCGGTTTTTTAGGCGTTTATTATTCCATACACATGGACTTATTATTCCATACACATGGACTTATTTTTTTATTTTTAACTTGACATTTGTTTTTATTCGTGGTATACTATAGGTAATCGCGTTGGTAGACTTCCTAACCTCCCTTCTCCATAGGGAGGTGTCTACCAAACCTGTAGGAAAGGTTATAATGCGATAACGCGAGGATCTATTATTGAATACATTATACGCTGGTTATGCGATTACACCTTTTAGATTATTGCGATGTGTTGTTGATAAATCATCACCAATCACTGCGCACCATGTCTATCTATTTAATTATCTCTGGCTACAAGTGAAAAATTGGGAAAAGACACCGATTGTCACCAAAAACATGTTTATGCCAGCGGTTATTAAGGTATTGCCATATAAAAAATCTATGGTGTATGAATTGTTTAGTGATCTCGAATCAGAGTTTTTTATCAAGCGTGTAAAAATTAAGAACAAAAAACGTGGGAATCTGTTTTTTGTTAAATTTTTGTCTGACCCACGACAATAAAGGAGAAATAACGTGAAGGGCCTTGTCTAACAATCCCAATCCTTCAGGTTTGGGTCCAACCCAGCTAACTCGTGCTGGAGTCAAAAAAGAGTTGACACAAGATAAAGGATTGTGATATAATATACTCATAACCTGTGGCGAGAATATGCTTCGTGACGCTTGTCACGTCTCTCGCCCTCCCTAAAAGCATAATGGGATTAGGTTATGGGTTATTCCGCTTTTTAACTTCCGTCAAGGTGCTATAAGCGAACTTTGACGGTGCAGGAATGTAAAACAATCAAAGTAATGCCGAAACTGATTCGGGTTACGTATCAGGGAGCTACCCAAGCTAATCTGTTCCCTGTAGTCGCATTTGTGGTGCGTGCCGTGACTCCTTGCATAAGTCACGTAACTTCGGTGTTTGGGTTACCATTGCGGAACTTATACCGTTGGAGCCTCCAGATGAGAGGCAAAACGCTGTCCGTATGCTTGCTGGGAAGCGGACCTTCTTCAAGAAGCCCACTGCTTTAGCTGTGGGAGTGCATCACAAAGAAAAAGCGAATGTCCGCAGAAGAACACAAGGACAAAAAAGACGATGGAAACGATGGCGAGAGGAAAATAAGTAAAGGAGGGTGCTTCCTGTGAAGAATTATCCGAAATTTTATTGTCCCCGATGCAATGACTGGGTACACCATTTTTACGATTTCTACAATAATAGGAAGATTGTAGAAAATACATTGTGTTGTGAGTGTGGGACGTGGACTGAGCGTGTTTCGAAGGGTTGGAAAAATGTAGTCACACGTCTGTATCCAGAAGATGTAGAAATAACGGAGGCTACCGTGAAAAAGTTTACAGGTGAAGTGGTATGCTCGGAACCTGATAACTTAGTCGTCGCTAAAAATTTGACGCGTGTTTATGTTTACTATAAAAACAGGGACGCTCCGATTTTTAAAATAGGGCAGTGTCTCACGATTAAGAGTCAAGCGCATTTTCCACCCACATATAGCACACACACGAATAAATGGGGAATGCTGATTACAGAAAGGGTCCGGGGAAGGTACTATCTGTATTTAGAAGATGTAGAAATAGAGGAAGGATGAACCGTGTTAGCACTTGATTTATTTTGTGGTGGCGGTGGCAGTTGCTTTACATAGGAAAAACATGGAGGAGGGTGCTTTCTGTGAAGAACTATCCGAAATTTTATTGTCCCCGATGCAATGACTGGGTAGACCATTTGCACAATTTCTACGATAATGCGAAAATCGAACCGAATGCTGAAAAGAAGATTGTAGAAAATATAGTGTGTCGCGACTGTGGGACGTGGACTGTGCGTGTTTTGAAGGGTTTGAAAACTGTAGTCAGACGGAGGTTACTGTGAAAAAGTTTACAGGTGAAGTGGAATACTCGGATTGTAATGAGTTGTGTGTCGTTAGAAAATTGACCCGTGTTGTTGTTGTATTTAGAGACAATGACGCTCCAATTTTTAAAGAAAGGCAGTGTCTTACGATTAAGAGTCAAAAGCATTTTCCTATAACAGTGACGAGATACACAAATAAGTGGGGTAAGTTGGTTACAAGTAAGGTCCGTGGAAGGTACTATTTACGTTCAGAAGATGTAGAAATAAAGGAAGGTTACCATGAGATATAGAGACATGAGATATAGAGACATGAGATATAGAGACATTATTGGGATTGAGAAGAAAAGTGATATAGGTGCATCACCTATTGTACATTACCAGTGTATTGCGTGGACAGCAGGACATGAAACTGCGTTGTTTTATGTAGATGAGATTGTACACCCGGATACAGTCTGTATCTGGTTTTTTCCAAAGTTTTTTTACGCGTGGAAATACAATGAATTTACGCATAAATACCGACGCACAAATATCGGCTGGCAACTGATAGAGGAGGCTAAAGGTATGCCGCGATTGCTTGACAAAAACTTCAACTTCAACCCCTTTTGTCCCTTCGATAAGAAGTACACCGGTGGGCATTTCGCGACGTGTAAGTTTCCACAGAATTATGAGAAACACCCTATCGGTTGTTGTAAGAATACCGTTAGTGTCGAATGTCGGCGGTTGACGTTGGGAGTGCAAGAATGAAGGGCATTGTCTAACAATCCCAACAACTTACGATAGGAGATTTATTGTGAACAGAGACAAATTTCAACAGCAGCTGCCTTTCTATGAAGCGTTTTTCGGACACCGCATCGGCCCCTCGCACGTGAAAGGCTTGGAACGTCAGTTTTCGTCGATGGTGAATAGTCTACAAGAGGATTTGCGGTTCTTTCACGAGGACGCGACACCCGAAAAAATTAGGGAAGCCGTCATACTCGCGCTCCGCGTCATGTACCGCTTAGGCGCGAAACACCCAAACTGCTACGTGAAGGAATCGTCTATCGGCATGCGGGCTTTCAAACACGCGGATAGATTCCTGTTGGGAAACCCTTTACCCTTGCCTGAAATTTCTAATCCTGAAGATGCGTGGGATATAGAACAAGAACAGCGCGCTGAGAAACAAGCCAAATTCAAGCAAGAACGCGAAGAACAGCGCGCATTGTCAAAACCCCCGGATATTGAGACATCACAAAGCGTGTCGAATTTTCTACAACACTGGCGAGAAACCGGTGAATTACCCATAGATGAAAATTAATGTTGTTACTTTTTTGTAGTTGTTGTATAATATAGATATAGACACTATACCTACGGAGGTATGGTGAAATTAAGCAGATTCTTTATAAGCCCGAAGTCTGATAAAGACGGTGAAGTGAAAATAGAAGCTTACTTTGCTGTTAAAAGGAGATGAACACGTGAGCAAGTTGAAAGAAGTCGTCGAAGCGAAAGGGGAAACTATCACGAAATCTCATATATGTGAGAGTATTGCTGATAATTTAGATGTTCCTCTCAATGTTGTCAAGAAGGTTATCAACGTGTACAATACAACTGTTATTGAGAATGTTGCGGCGAACCACCCAGTGCAAATCAAAGGTTTTGCAACGTTCTCTGCACGCTATTCACCGGAATACCCGGCACGCAACCCGCAAACCGGTGAATCTATCACTGTCAGTGAACGTGTATTGCCGTCCATTCGGTTCGGCGAACCTTTCAAAAGGACAGTCGATGGTGAATTCAAGGGGGAGGTGAAACGAAATGAACGCAGCTGACAGGAATCGCTACATCGTTGATGACGAAGTTGAAGAAGTTGAAGAAGTTGTCGAAGAAGCACCGCCCCCGGATTTCGACGAAGGTGACCTCTGCGTCACCCTCGTCCCCATCAAACGAAATTTCGGGACTGTCCCGGAAGGTACAACCGTCGAGATTAAGCGTAAGTTTGTACGCTCGAAGAAAATCCATTATGACGTTGAAACGCTTCCGTGTAAGGAATGCGCCCTCATCGTCAAAATCGGGACTGTGGTGATTGATTTATTGGAGGACTACGAAATCTCACATCCCGGTTTATAGGAGGGTATCGTGAAACGTGAATTCAGTTGTCGGGTATACCTCAATCGTTCAGAGATGAACGCGGCACAATACCAGTTAGGAAAAGTTGGGGTGAAAACGTTGCCACAGTTATTTCGCTTCGCGCTTGAGAAGATAGATGTTAATTTAGCCGATCAAGTCCTCGATTATGAAACTCGTATAGCTAATCTTAATAGGGTGAATACATCGCTTCGCGAGAAGATAAAGACTGCTGATAATACAGTAGAACTGCATAAGCGAGACAGTGAGAAATGGGAACGGCTTTTTGATGAAAAATTTGAGCTGTATAGCGGAGGCATGCGAGTATTTCAGGAACGAGCAGAAGAAGCCGAAAAATTGTTGCGTGAGAAAATAGAGGCATACGAGCAGGAAGTCGCTGTGGTTGTTGCGCTTCGACTTGAATTTGAGGAAATCAAAACCGAACGCGACAAATACCGTCCAGCCTACGATTTTCTGTGCCATGAGCTCGGGTTGAGAAACAATGAAGTTTATGATGAGAAACATTTTACAAGTGAGTTTGAAAAACTGTTTGCTATACTTGAAGATGAGCAGGATGCTCACTTGCGAATTGGATTGCGTCTTGAAAACATTTTTGCACGGTATAACTATGCACGCCGGACGCAAAACGAGTATTTCCAATTGCTTTGCAAAGGGTTGGCGTTGGATTCGAGTAAGCTCTATAGCTTAAATGATTTCGACGTGGCATTTGGTAGACTGTTATGTTTGGACGAGGATAATTCATCCGAGATGCCACCGGAAACAGTGTCGTTTTGGGAACGCATCAAACGTCTTTTTAGACGGAAAAGTTAGAAAAGTTTTGGGAAAATGCCTTCACAATTTTGTGGGGGCATTTTTTTTTTGAAAAAAAAGACTTGTAATTTTTTTGTGAATTTTGTTATTATTGTATTAATCTCAATTCAATATAGGAGAAACTCATGAACAATCGTAGACGCGGAGCTCGGACACGCAGACCGTCAGACTCTGATTTCGGTACACCCCCCGATGATAGAACTCCTGACACTGCGGACGATTCTGCATCCGATGATGAAAACGCTCAGACCTCTGATAGCGGGAAACAGGAATCCACTGGCAACGAAAATACAAGGAATGGTTCGGATTCCTCCGCAGAAGAACTCTCTAATCGTGATTCATCACGTTCTAATGCTGATTCTGAAGATAACAACGAGTGGGAGAAACTCCAACAAAGCCTTGCTACCGAAAGAAAACGTAGGCAAGATGCCCAACGTAAAATTACGGAGAAAGGCAACGAGAATAAATCACTCACCGAAACGAATTCGAGCCTTCAGAATGAAGTAAGCATTCTTAAATCGCAAGTCGCAAGTCTCCTTGCGGGTGAAAACACAGGACGCTCGTCTGACCCATTTGGCGGGAGCGATCCTAACGGAGACGCTGGTGACGCTGATCTTACAGAAGTACAGATGTTACGTAACGTTGTCTCTAAATATATGAGCAACGTCGATGACGTAAAACAACGGTTCGATACTTTTGAAGAAGAACAGACTTATGAAAACGACGTAGCTGCACTACAGGACCAGTTTGGTGTTAACAGGGACGCTGCACAAACGATGATAGAAGCGTTTGATTTAGGCAATGTCGTCGCGTTCGCACAAGCCTTTGAGATGGCATCACTGCCACGAGAGGCGCGAGAAACCCTCAAAGAGGAAAGACAACGCAGACGTTCAGCCGCGGCGGTGGGACATCCCGGAGTCCCGAATTCTACCTATACGCCAACGAATGATAGCGATGATGCCACACGCGAAGCTGAAGCCTCGCGCATCATGAATATACGCAGCCCGAAGTCCCGACGACAAGCGATTGAGAAGGCATTGGATAATGACCCCGGTATGTTTGAATTTCTCAGGAATGGGATTGCAGAACAGACGGGATTCAATCTTTAACGGATAGCAGGCAGGCGGTAGCACGTCTGTCTGCCGTTCCCTATTTATAGGGATGTGCTACTATCCAAAACATGTAGGAGCAAAAATCATGGGTCAGTTTGGCTCTATTTCCTACCCTGTTTTGGATCAACTCCAACTCACTACACTTTCGGCATTTCGCGATGAGATTGCCACAGCGACGCTCGACAGAGAATCCAGCGCGTTCGGTATGCTCAAAGCGATGTCGGTAGATGAGACAGGATGGAATCTTGAAATAAAAAACCGTGTGAAACGTGGGAATGTCGGCGCATTTCGCGGCGCAAGTCCCATCAACACGGAACGCGTTGAGATGCTCGCTGGCGGGGCAATCGAATGGAAGGAATACTACGCAGCCGTCACCATCGACCAACGCACATTGCTACAGAATTGTAATCTCACAGTCAAAGATATCGCGAACATGAGTTCGTGGAGCGATTTGCGTTCCGATGCTCGCGATAAACTCATTGATTTACTCGGCACGGAATTGGTACTGCATCTCGAAGATTTGACAGATAGACTCTCCGAAGATGTCTACCGAGACGGAACACCCAGACGGGGTGAGCCTGATATGCTTGAAGGCTTCGGTGCAATCATTGAACCGAATACACCCTACGCTGGAGTCGGGTATCGAGATTACGGACGTTTCAAACGGAAAGGGAAACTCTCGCAGACGCAGAACTTTGTTTGGAATCCGATTTCTTTCGATTTCCAAAACAAGTCTGCACGTTGGAATCACTACTACTCGGCGATGCACGATGTGCATAGAGGGCGACGTTCCGGTGAAATCTGGTGGTTTATGCCGTCAGGACACTACGATAATATGACCCTCATGCTCGAAGGTGCAAAGACGCGTAACAAGATGGCAGAAGAACTCGGGTTCGAGGATCACGTCAAAGCACTGCACTTCAATGCTACGTTCTTCCCCGACGACTATTGCCAAGGCCCCGATGGTAATGAAAATGTCGTTTACGGCTTCCGTCCGCGCGATTTGAAAATGGTTATCCATTCTGCGGACAATATGACGTTCCATCAGGCTGTGATACCAGACAACCAGTTTACCATCATTTTCCGTGTGACAATCACATTGTGCTTGCGTTGCACTGAACGCGCACGAACCATCAAGTTCTACAACATAAATCCATAGGAGGCTGAGGATGGCTAAGCAAGGTTTGTACGTCACAGATATACCTGAACTCGGTCAACCATGGAGACCGCTTCACCAGTATAAATGGTCAGTTTGGGAAGAACGTGAGGAAATCAAATTCCCACATAAACCCGGTTTCCCAAAGGTACTCAATAACGGGCAAGAATTCGTTGTCGCTAAAAACGGTAGCACGGCATTGGCGCGTGGAATCTGTGTGAAGCCGGCTATCGCTGTTATTGATATTACCGATTTACCGGAAGCCCCCGATTTATTGTCGGGAAAAGTGGTCATAGATATTCCAACGACGCATGCGACCGCGTATGCGGAGGATTATTTCCAAGACGGGTATCTCTACGTCAAAAGTGGTACAGGGCAAGGACTCAATTTCCCAGTTGCCAGAAGTGAGGCGATTCCAGCTTCACCCGCATCGGCAACGAATGTCACCATCACGATTGACGGCGAGATATTTGTGGAGTTGGATACAACGTCTGACGTTACGCTTGTCTCATCGCCGTTTCGGAACATGGCGATTTCAAGCGGAGCCGTGGGTTTTGGCGGTCTTCCGCCCGACGAAGTGTCGGCAGATGCGTATTTCTGGTTGCAGAAAAAGGGTCCCGCTGTAGCGGTAGCTAGTTCTGCAGTTACCACAGGTGCGGCATTAACATCCACAACCGCTGGTGGACTTGCCACGGCAACCGCCGGACAGCAGATTGTTGCGTATTCGATCGAAGCTGCTGCTAATAATGAATACTTTCAGGTATTCCTAACAGGGTAAGGAGGTAACAGGTGAATAGAAACGATCCTTACAAAGAGCAGTTTTGGGGCAACACCCAAAAACACATGCTTCAGCAGTATAAAGAACGGTTCGAGTTTGGTGGGTTTGTCATCGGGCCCGATGAAGAATTCATGATAATTCGGCAACCGATTACTATACTCGAAGATAAGTACCACGCAGAAGCAACTGTTGCTTCGCAGACGGGACTCCACATCAAGATTGATGATTTGCGAGATGGTATTGTCAATCTCAAACTCAGTAAAGCATACGATGCTGATGATAATAACGATGGCGACTTTATTCAATTCTTAGACTACGATTCATCAGGTGCGGCAGTTATTACAGGACGCTTTGATGAAGATGGTGTCTACCAAGCGACATCACTGGCAGAATACAAAGAGAATATGAAGGATCTGACAGAACATCAGATGAAAACGATTCTTGAAAAACTGCCTGTGTATCGCTTTAACTACAAGAGATCGCCAAACAGAGTGCATGTCTCGCCTGAAGCAACTGAGTTTAAGAAAATTACCGGTTGGGGCAATGGTGAATCATTGTCTCCAATGACTATCGCTGGTATAGCATTACGGTTGGTGAAGTGGGTGTGGCAGAAGGTTGAAACCTTTGAAGCACGTCTCACTGCGATAGAAACAAAACTCTCACTTCAGAATATGCCTTCGGAAGAAACATCCGAAGAAGAATAGTTAATAGATGGGTCACGCCGTTTGCCGAGGGGAATAAAGGTTAGCGTGAGACCTCCCCACTTTACGGGCATTCGGTCGTAAAGCCCAATGCTTTAGCTTTGGGATATAAGACCGCAAACACCTTAATCTTTCCAAGAAAGATTTGACATTGTGCTAAATTTGTGGTATAATTAACCTAACACTCTGGACAACACTCTCACCCTGCACATACCTTGTGCAGGCGTTGTCCGCCACTGTGAGAGGTGGTAAAAAGTGCTGAGTGTGATACCACTCTAAAAACATGTATCGGGCAGCTAACGCGTAATTGAGCGAAAGCTTGGATCGGAGCAGAGGTGAAAGTCTGCACGTTGTATTGCTGTCCACTTTTCAACTTTTCTATCCATTTTGGATAGAGGTAGGCGGGGATAGCCAAGAATGTTTGCCTTGATATGCCTATCGGGATTTTTCACCTGATAGGGAATCGCCTACGGGTGGAGCGAAAATAAGACGGTCTACTCTCAGAGAAAACCGCAGTCGCTACGAAGCCGAAGCCCCTACCTTTAGGTAGTGGGTGCTATCACTGGAGAAACTGCTATGAAAAAAAGCACACCGCTGACGACGTACCAATTGGCTTTTATTCCACGAGGCAAGGATGCAGTGCTGGATAGCGCGGAGGCTTCGGCATTCGCAGAGCAACTTCACGCTGAATTCGGGTATTCTAGGACCGTTGAAGTAAATCCACTAAACGATAAACAGCATGTCGTCTATCTATCTGTAAAGAGAGGCAGTATCCGTAAAATTGTTGAATTCATGCAGACGAAAGGGTTTGGTAAAGCGGTTGCGGAACGCTGGTGGTTGAACTCGGTGCAATCTTTCGACCCTTGGTCTATGGTAACAGGTATCAACACAGCGACAATCCCAGTGTCCGATTGGATAGGCGAGTTGCCGAAGTAAGTGTGAACGGAATTAGTCGTTTTGGACTTGCAGAAAGTTGTTAAAAAAGTGCGTTAAACCCTTGTAAATAAAGGGTTTATGTGATACAATATAGATAAGAAAATAGGAGGTTGGTAGCCCCCTATTTGAACCCAAAAAGCGGGTTGCTTTTCTGGTTCAACACTTAGAAGGAGTTTTTAAATGAAACCGGGAAGTATTTACGTTTATAATCCTAACTATAGACCTTCTATATGGAAAAGGTTGTTACGCTTATTTAGGAGACCAAATAACACTTCCGTTTTGAAAAGGAAGGCGGTTAGGTAGGGACTGCCTCAAGCGAGGCAGCTAACAATCCCTACCAAACAATGCTTAGAATATTATACATTTTTTTGTGTTTTTTGTCAAATTCTAAATTTTTACAAGTCCAAAACGACTAATTCCCATAAATACAACTATCGCGACGATAATATCTTCGCGAAATTGATAGAGAAGGTTTTTTATGAAGATTGATCGCGGAAAATCTGAATTAATTGCTCGTATTCGTCGTGAAGATAGAGAACTCGACATAAGGAATCGGACACTTGAAGCGATTTCTGCGCTACGGACTTTATTGAATTTAAAGCAATCTTGTCCACATTGTGGTCGGACCGTGTTTCCAGCAGTTTTAGACAAAGATTTAACTCACGAATCGCATACGCAATCATAGGTTGCCACACAGCAAGTTCCATGATATGTGTTACCCATAAGACGTTTGGCAAGGATAAAATCAAATGAGCGAATTACTCCGTGCAGATGAAGTCATCACGAATTTCCGGTTACGTCTCGGTGAGCCGAGAGAAGGGACGTTCCGTAAAGTCTACTACGACGGCATCAACTCCAACCTCGACGAATTATTACGGATACTCAACGAATCAGCACGCCATGTGACGTGGATTTGCTATTCAGCGAATCATTCTTTGTTAGAGGATACGTTTTATATCGAGGTGTTGTCGAATGTCACGCGATACACTTTGCCGGAGTTGTTCCTTGGACCCGTCGCGGTGTTTCATCATTCTTATGGACAAGAATATGAAGTACAGAGAGCAAATTTGCTCGAAATCCGCGCGCAAACCCGTTCACAATACTCGGATTTTGTTTTCAGGTACTACGAAATCCGAGAACAAGTTCCTATCATGGCTGCACCGCGCGGTATTATCTCCGAAGAAAGCGAAACCCGTATTACAGCTTCAGGGTTAAGCGCGGTCCGTGTAGGGGATACCGTGCATAATCTGACAGACGAATCGCAAGGCGTTGTCAACGCGACATTCCCCGGGATTAATGCTATTTCTGTTGAAGAACTCGCAGGCGGGAAAACCAACATTTTCCAAAAAGGCGATATTTTCCAAATCGACATGGCAGAAAAAACACGCGATGCCATAGATTTCTGGCCCGAGGTGGATGTCGATAACTTTACAACAGTCTACACGGGGCTTCCGCAGAACATTATCCTTCAAGAAGATAATGTGTTGTTCCAAGCCGAAGCGTCTATACTCACACTGCCGTCAGGGTTTGAAGAAGATGAGCGATTCACGCTGAAAGTTTACGATGAAGATGACGCAGAGGTAGCCGAAGGTGCGCGGAAAGGACTTGCTGTGGGGACAAACGATTTTTCGTTTCCTTCATTCCCGGATATGGTACAATTGCGAGAGGACGTTGCCTATAGGGTGCGCGTGTTCCGTGCAGATAGTGATGACGAAATCCCTACAAGCAAAGTTTCACTCATTGCACGTGATGCCGCGCCGTCAGTGGAAGTGCGTAACGCTTGTCTACCGCGTCCGATGACTAAGAGAACGGATTATTGCGAGATACCGAGTTGGGCGTTAAACGCTGTCTATGCCTATGGGCATATCCTTGCACAGAAAAAGATGTCTCGAAATCCGAATGCGGACGCTGGACTCATGGCGGAGTTTCGGATGGAAGTCGAGAATATCAAATCCTACAAATTCAAGTTAGATGAACGTGGACCCCACAGTTTGACAGGAAGAAATCGTGGACGGAGTTGGAATTTCCCTGGGAACTACGGTCACTCCGGACCTTCTCCGTTTGACTTGTTCTGATATTTATGGTGGTATACCGAACCAATAACAGAGAGGACTGCTGTTAGATGCCGTTTTTGAATACAAAGAAGCGTAAGAACACAGGCATGTCAGACCACGAATATGCGTCTCGGTTCGGCTGGGCGATTAATGTTGATTTACCCCCCGCGGAATATCTTGATGCCTGTGAGTGTTTTGAGAGTGCCGATGAACTTGAGGCGATCGCGTTGAAAAGGTTTCAGCGGACGATCCGTTTCCGTAAATGTGAGGTTTCTAAAATAACAGTCAAAGAATCTGATTTTTAATGAGGTAATCCATGTACGACGCACACGATACACCAGCCTTTGGAAACGTTGAAATCAAAATCCTTCGGTATTTGCCTATTACTGGACTCACAACGAATGAGAAAACAGACAAACGCATTATTGGCGATATGTCACACACCTATTTCATTACGCTTTCTGACGCATGCACACGGGAAACCATAGAAGATGGTGTCGAGGCAATGCGCGAGAAATTCCCTGACCTTCATTTCCGTGTCCGAGATTCTAAAAACAACGTTGGTGAAGTCGAAGGCGTGTATCTCCGCGTCGGTGCGACACCGCCAACGGATAACTCGCTTGCCGCAGAAGCCATAGACAAGATGGGATTGGAGGGTTAAATTGAAAAGAAAAAGAAAGCCTAAACCTCAAAATACCAATGAAAACCAAGTAAAATTAGGAGAGACTTCCCAATTTTCTATTGAAGTACGTCTCGCCACGATTGATGCCGTGACGGAACGTCCGCTCTATACTTTTCATATCTTTCAAACTTTGCATCATACAATATCTTCCACTGAGATTAAAGTTGAAGTTGGGAAAAGCACGATCCCGGCTGAACGGGACAAGGTTATCCAAGCGGCGTTGAAAGAAATTCAAGGATTTGTCCAAGAATTAAAAAATGCAAGCATTAGACAAGAAACAACTGAAGTTTAAGTTTACGCCCGAAGTCGATTTATTCATTGTGCGCCAGTATGCTGAGTTCGTTAATCCCATGAATATCTGTAAAAATGTGGTAGAGATGTTTTGGGAGTATTGTGAGAAGGATGTAGAGGCATTCGGCGAGAATGAGTTTTTGACATATCTGCTCCGCGGGCGCGTGAATGCGTTAAGTCCGGGGCGTAAGAGTTTCCCACAGAAATATCAGGGTCCGTATAACGAATTTAGGGAAGCGTATCTCCAAAACCTTGATAATTCGTATCTCTCACACCGGCGAAACCGTATGCGAGAGTTGGATAAACTCTACGAGCATTTGCTTCTTCGGTTAGAAGCAGAGGAAGACCCGTCACAGTTTCGACAAGGCATCTCAACGGCGAAAGACTTAATCAAAGAAGCACGCGCTGAGATGGATACCGCCAAAATAACTGTTGAGGCGAGTATAGAAGAAGGGCAGGCACGGATACTCGCGAAACGCGATATCCAAGGTTTATCAAACGAACAAATTAGGGCTTTACTAAAAAATGCTGAATCAGGCAACGTCATCGACATCCCATCAGAATCTGAGTCAGAAAACGTTACAGGAGATGCTGGCGGAGGAGTTAGCGAAACGGGAGAGAGCGGAGGACGCACCCCGTCAGAATCTGATTGAGAAACTTAAAACGGACCCACTTTATTTTGTAGAGAGTAAAGAGAATTTCCTTAGATTCGGTGAAACCTTTCTCAAGATAAAAGACAGAAAAACAGATAAAATCGTACCGTGGGTATGCAACAATACGCAGCACATGCTGCTGAATTCTTTTTTTGACTGTCGAGCTGAACAGCGACCTGTTCGGCTTGTTGTGCTTAAAGGCAGACAACAGGGCTGTTCAACCGGTGTAGGTGCGATCGGATTTACGCACATGAATTGCCATATCGGTGCGAATCTGTTGATTGCAACGGAAACGAAACAGGATTCCGGTAAAAATATCTACGATATGTACCGCCGGTATAAAGACCATTTCCCGATACAATTGCCAGTCACACACGAAGTCTCTGGTCAACTGATTCAGTTTAGCGAACAGATGAACGATGCGTATATCGCCGTAACAGGTGAAAGACGTGTTGTGTCCCGTACAATCAAGTTTATCCATCTCTCCGAAGCCGCGAAGTTTGAGAATCTCAACAAGTTTATGGACGATATGCTTGAAACCGTACCGATGCACGTGATGGATACGAGCATCTTCGTTGAATCGACTGCCGAAGAATATGGCGATATGTTCCATGAATTGTGGGAAGCCGCGAAAATCGGGTCCCGTGAGGGCTACGGGTGGCAGCAGTTATTCATCCCATGGTGGATACATGAGGAATACGGTGAAGATGAACCGTTTAATCATTTCGCTTCAGAAGCGGAACGCAAAAGGTTTGCGGAGTCGTTGCACGATTCCGAAGATTCGATGTTCGGTGACGAAGTCTCACTGCTAAAATTGAAGCCTCTGAATATCCCCATCAAGCCCGGCGAGGTCAGGGAAGTCGGTGTAACGCTTGAGAACCTGAAATGGCGCAGAGCGAAAATCAGCGAAAAAGGTTTCTCGCTTGTAGATTTCCAACGTCAATATCCGTCAACAGCCGACGAAGCGTTCCGCTCCGCGATGCTGTCACCCTTAGACCAACGGTCTCTTACGTGGTACACCGAAAACCGTGTGCATTATCCGGAATTCAAAGACGATGAAACACCGCACCCGAAAGCTGGTGAGCTGCGGAAACCCGCGAAAATCGGTGAATTTTTTGAGAAAGACGAGGTATCCAACACCTTTGATTTCCTTGAAGTCCAACATGCGATTGTGATTCTATGGGAGTTGGTACGCCAGTATGGTGAATATATCATTGGCGTTGATATGGCGCAAGGTATAGAGACAGGCGATTTTAGTTGTGCTGTCGTTATCTCACGGCTTCCGTTTAGAATCGTTGCGCGGTTGCGTGGGTTAGATGGCAGACGGTTGGACCCCAATGAATTCGGTAGACAACTTTTCGCACTCGGACAATACTATAACAACGCGCTGATATGCCCCGAAAATAACGCTGATGGCGGTTCGCTTGTTCGAGACCTTATCAACTGGGGGTATCCGAACCTTGTTCGAGAAGAAACAATTACGGGTAATTCGGCAGGCAACCGTTATGGTTGGAATAACAACGGGCAGACGCATAAGCGTATGGTCGCGAAACTTCAAGAGGTTATCCGTGAGAAACGTATCGACATCAAAGACGAGGTTATCATCGAAGAAATGAAGCACATGGTGTACCGTCCGGGGCGTGGTGGCGGTATCCAAGCCGCGAAAAAAGGCATGAAACGCAGACCCGGCAGCCCGGCAACGGGTTATTATGATGACACGTGCTTCGCTGTGGGAGGGGCTTTATTGTTAGATGATGCCTTAGATGCCCCAAAAACAGACAAACAAATTGAAAATGAATTGCGAATTAGAGAACTTGAAAATAGAGTTAAACGACAGAAAAACCAAGAATTTGATGAAAATGCATGGTTAAATCTTTGCTAATATGGTATAAAGGCAAAAAAATAGGTAAAAGGAGTAAATAATGGCTCATCCTTCAGCAAAATTACTGAGTATAGCAGATTTTGCCGCAGCTGTACTTCAAGCACCAGCCTTTCTACGTGCGCAGGGTGCCGCGGTGGAGATGGAAGATTTGATAGTCAGCCTGAGAGGACGACCTGTACCGCGTAAAGGGTATGAGGTGATTGATACGAGCAATTTGAGTATAGGCACAGCAGATGGTTCGTATACCGAAGGTGACCAAATTATTGCGGTGCATTGGTTAGGCGATGATGATACACCGGACGGTATCAAGCGGATTTATCGGTTGCCACGTAACGCTACCTATGTGCAAGACGAAATCGGGAGGTTGTTGTACATTGTATCAAGAGGTTTCCCTCCCATCTTCGTTGATGTTAAAGACAATGCGTTATATCACTGGGATCTCACACCACCGGATGCGGACACAGATGGTTCAAATTTCGATATGGCGATTTCGGGGCAACTTGCATTGAATGTCAATCGTGATTTGGCAGCAATTGAGAGCGGTGATATAGAAAAAGGTGGTATCACAACAGTTTTTCCGACACCCTCAACAACTGGGACTTACATTGACATAAGAGCGCAGACAGATATAACGAATGTGTTAGTTGCTATTTCGACACAAGCTGGCGATTTTGTGAGGGTGCTTTATGAAGGTTCCCTTGACCAAGGTGGACATCGTTTTTTTTGGGATGGGCGCAATGAAGCAGGAAACAGTGTTGCTACAGGGCTTTATATTGCTGTTTTCTATATTTCGGAGGTTGGGGGCAAGACAATTGTAAATACTTCACCCAGTAACGATGAACCACAAGATGGATGGTGGTCACAATTTTTTAGGGGTGTTTTGGATGGTGTAACACTTGGATTATCAGTTGTATTAGACGCAATCTTTTCGTCGGAATCGACGGGTTTGAGTAATGCTTTTGAGGTTAACAGTGTTCCATCACAACCTTCCAAATTTTATCTCTCAGGTCAATTCCGATATGTTTGTTTTACCTATTTCAACGAAGATTTGAATATCGAGACACGTCCGAGTCTTGTGGCGAAAGAACGTGTTTATTTTTGGCATGTCCGTGACGAAGATCCCCCTGAATTCGACATCACCTTGATGTTAGACACGGACGACGCACCGAATTGGGCAACGCACCTGAATGTCTATGTATCTGAAGACCCTACAGGGCTTGAAGAATACACCAAAGCCATTGAAACAGGTATTGATTTCTTCAGGATCGGTAGTGTTCAACTCGAAACGACAATGCTTGATAATTATACAGGTGTACTTGATACTGCACTTATACTTGATTCCTATGAACACGACGAACCGGTTGACGGATTTCATACAATGGGCGCGTATGGTGTCGGGCTATGGGGCGCGGCGAATAATCGTCTCTATTTCAATAAAATCGGTAATCTTGGAGAGCAACGGATTTACGCGTTGCCGTCGGAGAATGCACTTGTCCCTCATTCGTTCCCTTTACCACGTAGCGGTCAATCGCCAATCCTACATGTCCACCCCGCGGCACACGACAGTGCATTGATTGTATTCAAGCGTGATGCCCTGCATATCATCAAAGGCAGCGGTGTTATTTCAGGGCTTTACGACCCACAGACGATTGTTGAAGTTGATGTCGATGCCTCGCACGTGATTGATGGTGTTGGCACAATGTCGCCGCGCAGTGTGCTTACCGTCGGCGGTGCTGTCTATTTCGTGGGAAGTGATAGTCGGTTTTATCAGTATGGCACAAATTGGCGGGGTCAAGTAGATGTACGCGACGTAGGCTTACCGATTCAGCAGTATTTGGATGATTTGACAGTCGCGGAATTAGAGAATCTTGTTGCTTTTCTCTATCAAAATTGTTATCATTTAATTACACCTGAGCGTGTAATTATATTGGATATGACGCGAAAGTATTGGGCATCCGCTTCATGGCGGCTCAAAGACGCATTCTGGTCCCGTGGCGGTGTCAATGCTGAAAGTATCCTATACGGTGTACGCCAAGACGACACACTGGTAGAGCTGTTCAAAGGCGACACGGACGACGACGAACCGATTGGCGGTATCTGGCAGAGCGTTCCGATTCCCGTACCGTCGGAAGCAAGTATTACAGGTGTTTTATGTGTTCATACAACAACACCCGCACCAACAGTCCGAGTCCGAGTGGACATTGATGATGTTGAAGGGGTTGCAGAGGAATTTGAACCTGATAAATCAAACGACTATCGTTACGGTATACACGGTTCGG
The DNA here is from genome assembly GCA_951813545.1 of uncultured Poribacteria bacterium. GTDB lineage: Bacteria > Poribacteria > WGA-4E > WGA-4E > WGA-3G > WGA-3G. Next base: position 1,700 of record CATOTL010000002.1, on the reverse strand, counting down.
GATCCCGTGTGAGCGTCCGTTTGGAAACTGATGAAGGCTTTCCGTTATGTGATCGTATACAGCTAGAAATTTTTGTTGTGCCATAAGGAGGTAACTGATGTACCAATCAGAGGCTGTACATAATGTCAATCGTAATTTAAACACGAAAGACCCTGAATTTTGGGGTATATGGGGAGATGAGTATCAGAAAAAGGAAGCATCCCAACGGTTAAACAAATGGTGGGACAGGGAACAGAAAAACTTGCCACGTGAGTTGCCGACATCCCGGAAAATAGAGCGGGTATTCAACTCTTTCGACAAGGCACTCGAAAAAGTTAACGAGGACGGCAGTAAGAATACCGATGGCGAGATGGTATCTGTATCACCAGCACATGTTCATGTCAATTCAGATTCAGTGTATCTGTTGCTCTCTAACCATTACGAAGTGCCACCGAAACGGATTCGCGACATATTTTTTGAGGTTTGAATATGCAACTACTTAAAATATGGCCCGAAGATATGGAGAAATTGTTTTCTGTTGAAGTGACAGCCAATGATATAACGGAAGATTCCTTGATTTTTAGGAAATGTTTGGAACATGGTATCACCAAACACGAATATCAATTGCTACGGGCAACCGCTTTGCATGATGCAGCGTTAAAGTATTGTGAGGGATTGACCGGAAGTGTATCTGTTGATATTTCTGAATTGCAAATTACGCCTGTTTTCAAATATAAGTGCCTTGCTTGTTACCGCGAGGTAATAAAGGCAAGAAGTAAAGAATTGACGAAGATACTTCAGATGCCAAAAGTAAGGGAACGCAATAGATCTATTAATAGATGGATTCAGCGGTATGATGATGAACCTTTATTGGAATACTTGGAGTTATCACAAGAGATGTTCAGAAATGCCGGGAGAGCAAATAGTTTTAAATTTAAAGTAAGATTACTATTTAGGAAAATTCGCTATTTCTTTGAGGTGTAGATATGGTTTGGGATGAGAATTGGGGATTTCCTGACCCTGATGATAGGTGTGAACCGTTAGAGAAACCTTCCGAAGATGCTACTATCTTTGAGAAGTTGGTGTATGTTACAGCAAAGGCTTTACAACAGACTGAGGTAGAAGAATATGCCGCGTCACAAGTTGAGCAACCACTACGAAGTGCCACCGAAACGGATTCGCGACATATTCTTTGAGGTATAAAAAAGCAGATTATGGTATAATATAGGTCTCATGCAGTAGTGGGTGTTGTTGCACCCACTACACCGCGACAACGGGCATGAGAATTTTACCAAGCATGAGGTATACCATGAAACTTACAGGCATCTACTGCATCCGCCACATCAGCAGTGGTAAATGTTATGTTGGACAGTCAGTTGATATTCAAAAGCGAATTAAAGAACACTTTGAATATCAAGTAGGATTTTATTTAGGAAATGCCATTCGTAAATATGGCAGAGAAGCGTTTGTTTTTGAATACCTTGAGTTGTGTTCTGAGGAAAACCTTGATAGTCGCGAATGCCATTGGATAGCAGTGTTGGATTGCATGCACCCAAATGGATATAATTTGCGTTCAGGGGGAGCCAGAGGTAGACACTCGGAATTATCAAAGCAAAAAATATCTAAAGGAAAAATTGGCAAGAAACGTCCACCACCTACTGAACAAGCACGAAGGAATTTATCTGCTGCATCACTTGGGAAAAAGAACCATTTTTATGGCA
>CATOTL010000001.1 GCA_951813545.1 uncultured Poribacteria bacterium | reverse complement strand
ACAGGTGTGTGTGTCTGTGATGCGGCGTTCGTCGATGTCGTGGATGGGTTCGATGATGCGTGCGACTTTCTGTTTTCGGTAGTAGTCGATACAGACGTTTTCAGCGATGCGGTAGAGCCAGCTGTAAAACGAAGCGTCTGCGCGGAAGGTGTTGATGGCGCGAAGTGCTTTTAGCCACGTGTCTTGTGTGAGGTCTTTTGCGGTCTCGGTATCTTTGATGCGTCCCAAGATGTGCGTATAGAGACGGGGCTGGTATGTGGTGACAAGTGGGGTGAACGCTTCGGTGTCGCCGTGTTGGGTGCGCTCGATGCAGTGTCTTTCGTTGAAGTGGGGCAACCTTGTGTTTCCTTTCATTTTAGTGCAGGTCTGGGATTGAGGTTTAGGGGTCTCTGCTGTCCTGCTTTCTTCAGATTGAAAAAAGATAGCAGAGGGCAAGGGTTGCGTCCTACTACCTTTTTTCTGACGGAATGAAAGATGTTGAGCGAAGGTCACTCCTACACAGCAGTATGTGGTATGCAAATGTGTTGAACCACCGGTTGATAATCTCCAACCCCGTGGGAGCTAATGCCTGACTGGAATCATTGAGGCTTTTTGGCAACCTCTTGATCCTCGGTTTCTTGCTCTGCGGATTCCGGTTCCGGGGAAACCGTCTGCTGTTTTATGGCTTTGCGGAGACGTTCCATCCGCTCTGCACAACACCCACACGATTTCTTTTTGGATTTCGCTTTTACCGCAGATTGCGTCGCATCCTTCGGCTGATTCGTGAGTGTTGGTGTCTGTTGGTCCGTCATCGCAACGGGACTGACGAGTGTGTAGACGATAAAACACACGGCAATCACACCGATACAGAGCAATGTTTTTATCGCAAGCGTTATACTTTTTTGTTTCATTGAGAGTTCTCCTTTCTTTTCAGCAGAGGTTCAATCCGCTTAGCAATCTCTGGATCGTCAGATTTTAAGCGACGGAGCCCTTCTTGGGGTCCATAGCGGTTCAAAGTGGAGATCGCTTTTTGATAACGTTCCGGTTTAAACTGTTCTCGGAGGGAAGCCTCAAGTTGTGCTTCAGTTGGTAGTTCAGGTGTTAACTGTTCTGCGTCTATTTCGATGGGCTGCTCTGTCACCTGTTCTAACATCTCTGTTTCGGTTGTGGGAATATCCGCCTCCAATGTTGGCGGCTCGGGTAATAGTTCTGCTTCTTCTGTTGAAAATTCCACTGTGTCTTGTGCATCTGGTGGCATCTCAAAGGTGAATTCACTTTCGCTGGCGACAGTCTCCGGCGTTTGTTCAACAGGTGAGGGAACTGGGTTTCGGAGGGTTTGAACAACCCACTTCCCGAATGCCTTATTATTTCCCTGAAACTTGCCGGATACCCACGCGGAATTCCGTTTATCCCTGCGGAATTTCATAACAAGATCCATGAAACGATCTAATTCTTCTTGATTCTTTGGATCAAGTTCTGCCGAGCCCGCCACTTCTACTAAGCGTTGGCGCATCTCCTGCTCAAATTCCTCTGGTTCTCCGGTTGGGAAGACGCTGCGGTATTGTTCTGTAAACATATTGCGATTGACTTTCAAACCTTGGGATTCAAAGAACGCGAAAGTATCTGCTAAGCCATTCGAGTCGCTTTTCAAAAACGCTTGCCCCTCGGAGGACTCCAGAATCTCAAATATGCGTTGCATCTCTGGACTCGCGAGTTGTTCTTCAGAAAAGAAAGCACCAAGTTGCTCTCTTGGTCCGGTTTTGTTTGTCTCAGTTGGAATCGTGCTTGATTGAGAGGGCTGATCGTTATTGATAGATTTCTCCTTCTCATCGGTTTGACGATTTGGTTCGGTCATATCAGCAGGTTTTGAAATCCACAAAAAGGCACTAACACCTATTAGGATTAACATAATACCAAGAATAGGGTAAAATAATTTGTTCATTCTGTTATTTCTCCTTATTGATGAAATTCTCCAGCCATCCATCTTTGGAACACTTGAACGTCCGTAAAATCTTTGAGAATATATCCGATTAACACGGGATCCTTGATGGCGATCCAAATAAGTGCGTCATGCTCACCGTGTTCACCAAGCAGTTCTCCAGCACTCGTAGCATCTGTCCGCTCAGTTTCTTTAACGTAAAGGGTGACTTCCGCGAGAAAGAAAAGGAGACCCAACCCGTCTACAGCATTCCGATCATCGTCTACAAAATGCCTAACTGCTATATCTAGTCCGGGACCATCTAGCAACTTCGCCCATTCATCTCGAAACCTTTCAGGGTTTTCGCCATGGTATTCACGGGTCATAACATGCCTATGATATTTCGCAAAAAGATGTGTATTCGCGGCATCTTCTTCATCAGGTTTCTCAAGATGTTCCTTCAAAAATGGCATATATCGCGATGGATCTAACGCTGCGATGTGCCAGTACGCATCAAACGTCTGAAACTGATCTTCTATGGGATGGTTATGTCTGAGGAAGTCTAAATAGGTTTTGGACGTGACAAGCCGTCGGAGGGTTTTGAAGTCGTCATCTAAAATGTCACCAGGGTTTTCACGTTTGAGGTGTTCAAACGTCTCCTCGATCGTTGGCGGTCGTGCGATTGACGCAATACTATCTTCCGTGTCAATGTCCGCTTTTTCGGGTTTGAGAGTGCTTGGATCGGGACTTGATTGACACGCAAAAAATAGCGATCCGGCTAAAAGGAGACAGATCTGCAGTGGGTTGAAAAAACGCTCACACTTAAAGAATCGCATGTTCGTTATATCCTCAGAAGGTTAGGATGTTGTCCGAGAGGGTACTTTCAGTAACACGCCGTCTGCACTATCGTAGGACAATAGACGTTTGTCACTGTCTTTCGTTTTCTGGGCGTTGCCCCTGCTGACCCCCATTTTTACTAAATTCTCCATCCACCCATCTCTGGAACACTTGAGTATTGGGAAAATCTTTGAGGATGTATCCGAGGCGCACCGGTTCTTGAAGTGCGAACCGTAAAAACCCTTTTTGAGCCCCCCGTTCAAGAAAAAATGCTTGGATTTTTTTCCGATCTTCCTCTTGCATTTTCTTGACCCAAAGGTCATGATACATAAAAACCTTTAACCAAAGAAGGACATTTAATCCGCCATTAGCGTTACTAAAGCGTTTCTTTAGCCAAGAGTACACAGGCTCATTTATCAGCATTTCTAGCAGAGCGTCATTTACTTGGATTGACTCGTCGTGGTATCTTCGGACATTGAGGTTACGATGAAACAAAGTCATATAATGAAGGACCTCAACATCCTCAGCAGTGGGTTCAGCGAGCGGTGGCTTAAAATGTGTGTTCAAAAACTCCATGTACCCTTCCTCATCTACGGACGCTAACTCCCAAAACGCATCAAACGTCCGAAACTGATTTTCCTGCGGATAGGTACGTTTCAAGAAGTCTACATAGGTTTCTGACTCGATGATTTCTTGAATCCTTGTAAAGTCATCGTCTAAAACGTTGCCGGGAAATTCGAGACGCAACGCTGCCATCGTCTCCGCAATTGTGGGGAGCCTTTGCCTCGGTGCCATTGGTGCGGCAGCAAATTGGGGTGCCAATTCCATTTCTGCTGCAAACATATTTTTCTCTATATTTGCCAGCAATTCTGCCACCATTTCTTTGGAGATTGAGTTCGGTGTTATTTCTACTGTAGAAGTAGGGGCTAACACGTTACGGTTCTCGGGTTCCGAACAACCGCAAACTGCTGCAACCCCGAGAAACACACAAAACGTCAACAGATTCAACAGAGACTGATATTGACATCGAAAATAGAGCATCCGACTTTCTCCTTAGATGGAATAGATGAAGAGGCACCCGAGTCGATTCCCAATAGAGAATTCGGAATCGACTCAGGTGCCATAACCGGGCGTTGACTCATACATTAAGATGAGCCTCGCTCGCTAATGTTGTAAGACTGCATGGATATTTATCCAAAACACTCTTCGGCCGCGTGCACACACAGATTCCACGCATTTATAGCAGCTAGTAAACAAGCCAAATCAATGGCATTTGCGCATGTCTCTAATGCATGTTCGACTGCATCACCACATGCTGCTGCCGCCGCTGCACATCCATCGTTAGCATGTGCTTTTGGCACAAAATTATCTGTGAGTACGAACGCACCCATTGAAGCAAAAGCGATGAGTACGAGAACAGCGAGGGTTTTGACCTGAAAGCGATTCATGTAATTCTCCTTTATTTTAGTATTCGTGGATTGCTTTGGGAATGCAAACGGTAAGGCGTTTTGCGTTCTTGGCAATCCATTGTTGTTATATAAGATGCTAACCTAAGCGTTTCACAAAACAGGATGTTTGTGGTATACTTAGGTTAGCACTGTCATAGTCCGATTATGGCAGTGCCGCGTCGATGGGTAGTCATGATACCCTCGACGCACCTCTCAAAATAGAGGAGACTCCCAAGTTATTATATGAGGACTTACGCACCATCGATTCGTTGGCTTGTGCGTTTGGAAGCTTGGAAGCGTTGTGGCGTTTGTCCATCCAAGCATCCGGGTTCCCTTTCAGCCTTAATATCCATTTTGTGCGTAAGTTCTATATTATGCCTATATAGCAAGTATCGTGCCAATGTGAGAAACCGCACTGTGACAGGATCTCGCCTTTTTTCAACTGGAAAGATTCTTTCCAATTGGAAAGATTTTTTCCACTGAATTGGAAAGATTCTTTCCAATTCAACTTTCACCTATAAGCGCGCTTTGACAAAAGCCGCTACGCATTATAGGCGCGTAACTTGGCGCGCAGGGTGGGCCGGCTCATCCCCAAAACCGCCGCCGTTTTTGATTGATTGCCGTCCTCGCGTGCTAAGGTTATCAAGATGGCTGCCTTCTCTATCTCTTTCAGGGTTGTGCCGATCGGGAAGGGTAGCATAGAAGTTACGAAGTCAGTAGAATCGTCTGAAGCGAGGTCTAATAGCGGTGTGTGAGACAATGGGCGGGAAGCCCAAAGTTTACACGCTCTCGCACGGTATTGGTAAGAGGATACAACAATTTTTTTCAATGTCAAGTGTTTTTCTTAACACAAGTTAGGAGCGGTTCTGTATCCCCCTACTAAAGCAACGGGGTTTTAGAACCGAAGATTTGATAACATTCCAATTGAGGAACCTCTCTTCTACCTGCCATACAGCTTACCCCTGACCTTCGATTCTTTCTATTCATCTGGGTGGAGAACAGAATTGGTTTCACCTTCACGCCATCCAAGATCTTTTAATAATTCAAGTTCTAAATAAAAATCGATATTTTCCCGACAGGCTAGAAACCCTCTCTTTGAAGTCCCTTTCCAAGAACGGATAGAAATATGAGAAAGGAAAGCCTACCTCTTTTTTGCAAAATCAATAAGTTGTGTGAAGCCATGAATTCATGTAGCAAGGGTGCTAGTCTTATTCACATACCATACACATATCCGATGCATTTCCACAGTTATCTTCACCTGCAGAACGAAAAACGAACACTGTATGATGCTGATGAGGACCCTCTGTTATATGATAACCTCATTTGGTCCTCCGGCGAACCAGATGTGTTGTGACTGCATCACCCTTGTGAACAACATATTTCGACAAGCGAAGCCGGCAGATTGAAACCTTTAGGGTGCGTTTTTTTCAAGGATCGCCATGTGCACTTTCCGCCAGAGTGAGTGGCTTTCTCGGATGGCATGCCATGTTCCATCTGAAAAGTTGACGACGACGTGGATGTTTTTTCTCAGAGGACGTTGGTGCTGAAAGCCGCCATAAGGTGTCCAGTTTGTAAAAGTGAGGGGTTCACCCGTGTCCCAGAGCCATTCTCGCCCTGTCCGATTTCGCTTCAGCCCGACCCAGCAGAGATGATTTCCAAAGATTTCTGCAAGCCATTCTTGTTCCGCCTCATCGTTAATGGCGACAAGATATGCGTTTTCTGCGTCCGCTTGATTGCGCGCATCTTCCACATTTTTGCACCCAATCCTTTTGTAAGCGTGTCCGTTTTCAGGGTTCACTACCCAGACCGTCGTGGCATCGAGTGGCGGCTCAATATCAGGCGGAGGCTCTGGAAGCGGAAACGACTTGCTGCTGAATCTCAAAATTGGGACTTCATAATGTCTCTGCCCCGCTGTTATCCGAAACGTTGTCGGCAGGACACGTTTCTCCTCATAGTGGATGGATACAGTATAAACTCCTACCCCATCGCTATACTTGACGAAGTAGCCCTCGGCATCTGTCTGAAGTTCCCACTGTGTTGGGCTGAAGAGATTTGCGCCCTTCAGCGGTTTCCTTGCGACTTTGACTTGCACCTGTTTGTTGGCAAGTGGTGTTTCATCCGCAAAGACGATCCTTCCGTGGAGACGAACCCGGTAGCGCGCTTTCACTTTAATGTTTTTGACATGTTCCCCTGGTTTGATAGAAAACGTAGTGCCTCCGGATCCCGTGAATGTATGTCTGTGGTGAAAGATGATCCCCCCGATTTTGACAGAAAGTATCTCAAGCGGCGGCTCAAAGTTCGGAGTTGGTATCATCGAACCGGCCCGTTGTTCCTCAGTGATCGGTTCAACGGGCATCACACGGAATTGCAGGGGCCCTGGGCGGATGTTCGTGAGGTTAAAACGTCCCTGTGAATCGGTTCGCGATTGAGGGTGTTCCGCAGCACCTGCGGACATTGGCACTGCAATGTTGTTTTTAATAACAACAGGCTGAATGCCTATGGTTATTCCAGGGATTGGGTTGCCTTGAACATCAACAACGCTTCCAGAGAGAGCGGTTGTCGTTTGCGCCTTGGCGATAGAGTTGGGGACACATAACAGTAAAATAACCGCGATCTTCTGTAGAACGCGTCCGAAACCGTGTTTAGCAAATCTATTTTGTTTCATCATGAGGATTCTCTTTTTCGATGATGGTATAGTGAACGGCTTTCCAGAGTGGGCTTTCGGGACCGATGTCCAACCATCGCTTTGAAGAAAGGTCCATAACGGCGTAATCGCCTTCGCCGTCAGTGCTATGTGAACCGGCCCAATTGGTATAGGTGAGCGGATCACCGTTATCCCACTGCCATTGCCCCTCTTTTTCAGCGTCGCTGAGTCCGAGCCAAAAGAACTTTTTCTCAACAAATAAACCTTCCAACCATTTCTGTTCTGCAGCGTCGTTAATCGTGACGAGGTGTGCGTCTTGAGTTGCAGCTTCGGCGATGGCATCCTCTCGGCTTTTGCAATAGATCCTTTTGTAAGCGTGCCCATTTGCGGGATTCACCGCCCATACTACCATGGATTTGGGAGGCGATTTACCGCGTTCGGCAGAGGATTTAAAGTCAATCCGTTGTCGACTCAGGGTGAGAACAGGACCGTTGTAACGTTCCCCAGCTTTGAGAGGGAACGGCTCTGAGAGTGCGTTCATTCCCTTCCATCTTACGAATACCGTGTAAACAGCTGGGAATCTGAGATATTCTGTAAAGTATCCTTGGGTATCCGTCTGCGGTAAACTCCCGGAATTCCCGCTTCGCCCCGTCTCCAACAATTGACGGGTAATTTGCAGATTGACCAGCTGATTGCGAAGCGGCGTGCCATCTTCAAACACAACGCGTCCGCGAATCCGCATCCGAGGCTGGGTCGTGATAATGATGTTTTCAAGATGTGCCCCCGACTCAAGCCCGAACGCAAATGATGGAAAAGGGAACGAGTTATTCGGATAGAAAGTGATCGCTCCGATGTCAAGGGTAAGCATCTCGGTGTCTGGATGAAACATCGGAAGCAGTTCGAGTCGGATCGCACCCGGAAGAATACCGGTGATTGAGAAATGCCCCGCTGCGTCTGTTTGCGAGTGCACGCTTGCACCGTTCTGACTTTGAATACCGATTTTCAGCCCGGAAACAGGGCTGCCATCTGTATTCACAACGCGGCCCGAAAGTGCAGACATCTCCTCTTGCGCGAAAACACACGGATGTCGAACAGCAAGAACAAATGCCACAATTCCTATGGAAAGAAAAAGAAAGTATCTTCGAAAATCTGAGCGGGGCATCACCGAATTTCCCTATTGTCAAACCTCAGCATCCACCTTAGTGCTATGTCAATCGTTAATTGAAGGATAGAGTTTCTTGAGTTTGATACGTGCATCGTTTGTAGTGATAGCACCCACTACCTAAAGGCAGGGGCTTTAGCGGGGGAGTGGTAATCCTTTCAGCATCTGGAAAATGAACATTCACCCAGTCTCGACAGATGTGAGCAAAATCGATGCTCGTGCGTCTGTCAGTTACCTTAACACGCCGAAACCCCGGAAGGGGGCAAAAATCATGAACAGATTGCTAACACCATTGCGCTCGTATTCATAATCATATGGCTTGGAGCACCTTCAACGACTAGCAGAGGCTGCCGAGTCTCTTTGATGTGTTGTTTACTCGTTTCATCAACACAAACCAAAGGATTCGCAGCGTCTTCGGGGCGATGGTAGATTTCTAAGACATCTTGCATCGCAGAGACGAACTTAGCCGACGCTTCGGGTGGAATACACCATTGCTCCTTTAACTAGCGGCTGAGCATTACTTCGGATCGTCGCTGACATAAGAACCAACGTAATCATTCGATTGATTACGTTGGTTCCAAGGATACCATTTTTCACATTAACTATCAAACTAAATTTGACATAGCATTAGTTTGTATCGCTGCGAGGCACTTCCTTATACTCGCCAGTGAAAATGAAATACCCCCCGACATAGGCATTCGCTGTGCCTGATTCGCTAACATCACCGGTATCAATCACACCTGTGATAACAATATTGTTCCCGAAACTACCAGATTTCGATCAGGATTCATCCACCTCTGCGAACACATTGTGATAGCACCCAACGCCTAAAGGCGTGGGCTTCGGTTTCGTAGACAGTAGCAGTTTTCCCGAAGGTCAACCGTCTTACGTTGTCTCCACCAGCAGGCGATTCCCCGTATCCTGAAGTAAGCCGATACTGGGCATATCATGCGGAAACTTTCATGGCTATCCCCGCCTGCCTCGGTCTAATAGACCCAAAAATTGAAAAAGAGGGCAGCAATACAACGTGCGAGATTTCACCTTCGCTCCGAAACTTACGCGCTAACTGCCCAAATACTTTTAGAGTGGTATTGACACTTAACACTTTTTGACTACCTTTCACAATAGCGGACACCTCCTACACAAAGGTATGTGCAGGGTGAAAGCGGTGTCCAAAGTGTTAGATATAGGATACCATATTTCTCGTGCAATGTCAACTCCTTTTTGACTTCGCACGAAACATCAATTTAGACCCAAAGCTAAAGCATTGGGCTTTTTAAGGGAGTCCCGTAAGACCCGTTTTCAAGAAACGGAGTCCCTATTGAAGCCGTGGCAGTATTGATGGTGATGAACCGTTGGCAAACCGCAAGTGCCCCATAAGCATATACGCTCACTGTCACTGTGAGTGTTAGCAATAAGGCGAGTGCGACGACTAATACGCGCTTTCCCAATTTTCATGATTTCCTCCTCGTTAGGAAAATATCCGTTTTCTTCTCTATCTTTGATGGTAAACTAAGGTTTGGACAATTTTATGAATTAAGATGACAGCAAGCAGAAAAGCAGGTATCCTTTCATAAATAACCCAGTTTGGTATCATTCAAAGAAACTCATGCAAGGACTTCGCATCGCTTATCTCCAAGCGCAAACCACGGCGTTGCGATTTTCTGCGAGTTTGAAAGAAAAAACAAACTCACAGAATATTCACACCGATTTGCAACAAGATACGGCACTGCCTTTTGACAAGGCTGCATGAAATCTATAATATTGTCTAAACTTTAGGATGGTAAAGTACACTTACTTTTTATCGTCATTCAAAAAGATTTCTGGATCATAGCCTGCTGTCGCAAAATCGACAAATTCAACACCAGGATATTTCGTGGCATAAACGCCGCTAATCACCTCCTCAGCCGTAAAAAATTTGTCGGTGCCAAGCCAATGCGTCAGAACTTTCTGTTTAACGGTCCCCTCAGGTGTTTCCAAAATTTCCTCGTCCCACTCTGCATATACAACATCATGGTAGAGCGGATAGACCCTGTCATTATCATGGCTGTAGACACCGTTGACAAAACCGTGGTCACCTTGATTCCAAAGTTTTATCAAGACGCGATACATTAGCTCGTGCCCGCGCATATCCCCCTTCTTGTAATTAGGGAATTGTATCCACACCGTGTTAGGTTTTCAGGAAAACTTTCTGGGACTTCAGGGAAATCACTGGCGACAACTTCTTCAATGTCTGATTGAAGCGGAGCTAACTCTCCAATGATAGCGACATCAAAACTGTCGGGAACATCGTCAACAGGAAAAACATGCGGGGTCTCGTTTTCAAGGGGCAGGGCATCCTCTTGTCTAAGCTGTTCTGGTCCGTCAAGTGCGTCGGTGTCGATCAGCTCCCCAACATCCTGTGCGGTGCGCGTCTCATTCGTGTTTTCGAGCGGCTGCACCTTGCGCTGTGTTTCTGCCACCTCAGCATCAGTCGTGCGGTGGATTTGCCAACTATAGAGCCAGCTGCCCCCGACAATCACAACAAAGAAAACGAGTCCAACTTGGATCAATCGGCTTGAGAGGATATTACGGAACATACCAGACCTCCTTGTGAGTATGCCTTACACAGATTGATGGATGCCTTAACAGAACCTGAAAACCATCTATCTCTGTAAGGTGCTCACCTACATAGTAGCAAGTATCGTGCCAATGTGAGAAACCGCACTGTGACAGGATCTCGCCTTTTTTCAACTGGAAAGATTCTTTCCAACTGGAAAGATTTTTTCCACTGAATTGGAAAGATTCTTTCCAATTCAAACCTTTCAACTATAAGCGCGCTTTGACAAAAGAGCCTACGCATTATAGGCACGTAACTTGGCGCGTAAAGTGGGCTGGCTAATCCCCAAAACCGCCGTTATCATTTTCTTGTTTCGGACCCTGCGTGAATGGCTTCAGTCGTTTTCGCTACAATTTTTAAAATAGAGTATTGCGTAGGGGAATGAAGCGTGGAGAGTTTTAAACGAACCAAGGCTGTTGCAGAAGTGGCGAAAAACCCTTGGCAATCAACTCTCAACAGAATACCCGAAATCGTCAAAAACGTCAAGCGAAAAAGAGCGATGTCCCTTTTTTCACTGTTGCCGACATCCCGCATATCGCAGACGAAAAAATAAGCCCCTCAAAGTGAGGCAATCTTGTGTCTCTCTTTATTTTAGCCAAACGGAAGGATTGAATTTTAGGGTCCTTTGCTGCCCTGCTTTTTCGAGGGTTACTTGTTTGGCTTGGATGTCGGTGAGGGTTGTGTCTTTGTCAAGTTTGTCACCGGTGGAGACGATATATGTTTTGTTTCCCGCGGTCGTTTGGATAATGGCATTTGGCGGTGATTTTCCGTCTTTAGGGATGAGCGTGCCGAGCAGGCGATAGGGTTCTTTTGGACGCGGCGGTGTCCACCCCAGCGGTCGGAAGAGGTTGTTGTCTATGATGGTGCGGTAGAAATCTGAGTCTTGAAAATCACCTATGTGGGAAGCGGGTGTAGCGGTCTGTAGGTGTCCGCCAACGGGTGTGACCGGTTTGCTTTTCGGCGTATTGACCATAACCGTTTTATCACGAACGGGGGTGGTCAGAAGGGCGTGTGTCAGCAAGGTTAAACCAAGCAGGACAATACCGATCCCGACTGCGATAGCAATGTGTGTCAGCGGAAATCTGGGGGCCACGGTGTTTCTGTTGTCAATGTAGCGTCAGAAGAGCAGTGCCACGCGAAGTGACACTGCCAATTTTTACAAATCCCTTTAGTTTATGGAAGAAGTGTGCCAAACAAAAGGGTTTGGATTTGTCGAACTGGCACTAACGGATTCCCACATTATCCCTTGATAGTTCCCCCAAAGGTCACTCCAATTTGAATCCACTTGGGCATAAATTGAGTAGGCACCCGCGTCAGCCGCATCCGTCGCTTTGGCGTACGCATAGGCGACAGTTGCGAATTGTCCCCACCCAAGGGGAACTACATAACTTCCATCTTTGCAAGATTTTGCGGCAAAAACAGGATTGATGGTGAGAACGGAAAAAACAAAGATTACCAAGATGGCAATACAACGTAAAAGAGACATGTTTGTCCTCCTATGGATTTCGTCCGGTGTTTAGAAAATTATTGGCGTATTGGCGGAGTTTCTTTTGCGAAAATTTGTGAAGACTGGGGATCTCCCTATCTTTGTAAATTGAGAAATTCATAAGGATCTATTCCCCCGTCTTCGTGGGTAACAATGGTAATCCCTGGAGGTGCTTCACCAAGTTCATAGAAATAATGCTCATTGCCAGCAAGTTCAGGGGTCCCTGAAATACGACTCGGAAATTGGTAACGAGTTCCATCGGACAATTCTTTCGATTCCCATGTGACGTACGCGACCCCCGGAATACTTGGATAGATTTTACCGTCATTGTCGTATGAGGCACCAATGGTTTGTGTGCCTTGGTTCCAGAGTTTGATGCGCACTCTCGCCATGAGTTCATTGTCTTTTGCCAGAGAATCGTCCGTCATGTTTTCAATTCTGTCCCAAATATCTGGGTCAGGATAATCCACAGGTATCTCTGGATAGTGCCCAAACCCAAAGCGAGATTCCCTAATGGTTTGACTTTCTTGAGGAGGATCCTCAAAAGTTGGGTCGGTGGTGCTTTCTTCACCAGACCACTGGTTAGTTATAGGTTGCTCGTCCCGTGCAACAGGTGCTACCTCAGACATGTCATCGGAAAAGATAGACGTTCGAGTTTCTTCGAGTGTCTGGGTATCTGTCGGAACACCATGGTCGTGTGTGGTGTGTACCTCGTTCTTGTTTTCGAGGTGTGGCACCTTTCGCTGTGTTTCTGCCACCTCAGCATCAGTCGTGCGGTGGATTTGCCAACTATAGAGCCAGCTGCCCCCGACAACCCCAACAAAGAAAACAACCCCCGCAAGGATTCCTCGGCTTGATAAAACATCATGTAACATACAGTTACCTCTCTCATAAGGTAAGGGAGATGGCAATTTTCCGATTTGTATAGCGTATTCGTTTCCTTCGCGCCACAGGGTCTGCTAGACAGGCATTCCAGTTAACTCCTGATAACATTAATTAAAATCGAAAAACTTCTGTTGGTAACGTCCTGTTTCTGCATTGCAGACATGCAAGGTGCCAGCCCGACTGACAACGATAAGATGTTTTCCGTCTTGAGAAAACTTCACAGCAGAAACATCATCTGTTTTCCTTCCCGTCATGATTTTTTCACGCTTGTCAATAGGTGTGCGGAAGTGCTTCAGTTGGGTGCCGCTCTTGATAGCCCACAGTCGTATTGTCTTGTCCTTGCTAACAGTGACGAGTGTGCGCCCATCTGGCGAAAACGCGATATCGCGAATTTCACCGGTATGCCCTTTGAGGATCTTCTTGGCTGTGCCGGTCTTGACATCCCACAGATGGACGGTATGCTCCCAGCCGCCGCCGCTGGCAAGGGTTTCTCCATCGGGCGAAAAGATAAGCAGGTTAACAGAACCTAAGTCTTTACTATCGGCATGTAGCCGTTCGCCGGTGTCAGCCTCCCATAAACGGAGGGTCCCTCCCGCGCTCGCAAGGATTTTACCGTCTGGTGAAAATGAAACCGCGTTTACTGCACTCGGATGTTCAAGGCTTCTAATATAGTTCCTTGTACCAACGTCCCACAAACGCACTTTCCAGTCTTCGCCTGCCGTGGCGAGTTTCGTGCTATCAGGTGAAAATGCAAGGGCTTTAATTGTGTCTGGATGTTTGTCAATCATGGTGATTGAGGAGCCTGTTGCGGTCTCCCAGACGTAAATGCGGTTTCCATGGGCACTGGCGATAATTCGAGCGTCCGTTGAGAAGGTTAATGCCTCCGGTAATGCCGTGGGCAAATCTTTATCCGTTTCACCTGTTTCCGTGAACTGTGAGATGACTTCGCCTGTCTGGGCGTTATAGACGTAAATGTTAGTGGACGTTACCACGGCAACTCGGGTGCCGTTTTGGGACATTTTGATGTTTAAGAAGTCTGCCACAGCACCGTTTGATAACAGCAAGAAACTTGGCATAAAGATGCCTACAAGGTAGAGAAGTTTCGTCTTTTTATTGAAAATCAATGCCTTTTTGCGAAGAAATTGCATCTTGGATCTCCCTATAGAACTCTGTTAAAAACACACTTTGGGTGCCGTGGATTTCGGCACCCAAAGTGTGCTTTGCAAGGTTCTATTAGTGTGGCTGCTTTGTTAAGACACGGTAGGCTCAAAAGCCACCGCCTCGTAAGGATGGCATCCGGCACACCCCTTTAGTTTGTATCGGAATCGTCATCGTGTTGGAAATTGTCCCACTGGTCATAGCCGTTCACGTAACAATACGCGGCACCCGATTCACTCAACGGGCCATCATCATGAACCGAGGCCCATACAGTCTGATTGCCGAAGGAACCCGACTCTGAATCCGGTGTGTCCACCTCTGCCCAAACAGAGTACGAACCATTATCCAATCCAGGGTTCCCTATAGCCGCGTGTGCGGTGTTTTTATTCCAGGGCCAACCTAACCTGAGGGTAGCAGTAGTAGCACCGTAGGCGTGAGCCATTTGGACACACACGAGAGCGATAACTAGTAATAGAAGTAGGCTTGATAGAACTTTCATGAGAAACTCCTTATCTTTCATCGTCAGTTAGGAATGTTTCAGGGTCATACCCGGCTGTATGCTTGTCCACAAACTCGATTTCCGGATACGATTTTTCCAATCCGAAATATCGGTCTTCCATACTAAAATGCCGATTATGGGTCCCAAGCATAGAACCGGGGATACGAATTGTCACTGGATCATCAGGAGGTCCAATCACCGATTCTTTCCACTTCACATAGATAACATCAGGATAAAGTGGATAGACTTTACCGTTATTGTGATCGATAACGCCATTGACGAACCCACGATCTCCTTGATTCCAAAGTTTTATCAAAACGCGATAAAGGGTCTCATGATCTTGCATATCACCTTTTTGATAATTCGGGAATTTCTCCCACACGGGGGTCATTGGAAAACCATCGGGGACTTCTGGGAAATCATTAGTGACACCCTCTTCAATCTCATTCTCGGACAGATTTATCTCTTCAGGTGCCTCCACATCAATTGCCTTATCAATTACCTTAGAAACATCCTCCGTAAGTCTTCCCTGCGGGATATCAGTTTCAAAGGATGTTTCTCTGGGTGTCTCAAATTCAAGGGGTTGTGTTACAGGTGCTGTGCCTGTCTCGTTCTTGTTTTTGAGTGGCTGCACCTTTCGCTGTGTTTCTGCCACCTCAGCACCAGTCGTGCGGTGGACGTGCCAACTATAGAGCCAGCTGCCCCCGACAATCACAACAAAGAAAACGAGTCCAACTTGGATCAATCGGCTTGAGAGGATATTACGGAACATACCAGACCTCCTTGTGAGTATGCCTTACACAGATTGATGGATGCCTTAACAGAACCTGAAAACCATCTATCTCTGTAAGGTGCTCACCTACAGAGTAGCAAGTATCATGCCAATGTAAGAAACCGCACTGTGACAGGATCTCGCCTTTTTTCAACTGGAAAGATTCTTTCCAATTGGAAAGATTTTTTCCACTGAATTGGAAAGATTCTTTCCAAAGTCAACTTTCACCTATAAGCGCGCTTTGACAAAAGCCGCTACGCATTATAGGCGCGTAACTTGGCGCGCAGGGTGGGCCGGCTCATCCCCAAAACCGCCGCCGTTTTTGATTGATTGCCGTCCTCGCGTGCTAAGGTTATCAAGATGGCGGACTTCTCTATCTCTTTCAAGGTTGTGCCGATCGGGAAGGGCAGCGTGGAACGTCCGAGGTCGGTAGAATCCTCCGAAGCGAGGTCTAATGGCGGTGTGTGGGATTTTTGAACGGGTTTGGGTAAGTGCTGGGGTAAGATGAGACCGCCTTTGGCTAACAGGACGGCTCGACCGATGACACCTTTTTTAGATGAAAACGAACACAGAAGCTATTTTCTACTCTTCATCCTTTGGTTAAATGACTTTGATTTTTAGCAAAGTCACGGGTGAGATCGCCAAACGGCTCGGTGTATCGACTGAAACCGTCCGCCGCGCATCTAAAATAAGCTTAACGTTTCACTGTTTGTGTAAGATTCAGCAACGGATTTCGGTGTTATTAAGGGGTCTTGTGCCTTTCATGATGTCATCCTTTTACGCGAGCGTCTATGGCTTGATCCAATATCGAGGCAACGAGTTCAGAGAGACTCATGCCTTCTGCGGCTGCACGTTTGGAGAGTTGTATATGAACATCGGTGGGAACCTGTTGAACCCACGTTGGCGATGAACCCGGCTCAGGTATCTCCTGTCCATCTTCTGCTGCAGCTTCAATCCAGCACTGCAGGGCATCCTTTCCATTTTCAATGGCTTCTTCAAGTGTTTCGCCATCGGACATACAACCCGGAAGGTCCGGAAACTCGATTAAATACCCGCCCCCTTCTTCTGGTCGTAAGACGCGTGTCATGAATGGATACATCAGTTTTTCCATTGATTCTTTTCCTTTCTACGCATTATCGGCTCAGAGCCCTTCAATCATCCGCACAAGTTTCCGAATATAGACAGACTTTATCGGACGGCGGGCGGGAATGCTCAAATTCTGATGCGATGCGTGCAGGAGGGTGGCAGAAACGGCTGGTGCCGCTCGTAGTAGTGCCACCCAAACTGGTTTGAATAGTATATCACAAAAATAGGGAAATTACAAATTTCGTAAATAAGTCTTCCACGCGGTGGTTTGCTGTCCAACTGCCTGCATATTTTTGGGCTTTACGATAACGTTGCGTCTTGGTTTTGTAGATAGGGTGTGAGCAATTCTCGGAGCTGGAGGCGTGCGTTGCGGAGGTGTGTTTTGATGGTGCCTTCGGAGCGTTTCATAAGGGTTGCGATGGTTTTGATGGGCATTTCGTGGAGGTAGTATAGGAGAAAGACGCGTTTGCGTGTTGGTGTCAGGTGCTTGACGGCTTCTTGAAGTTGCTCTCGGAGTTCCTGACGTGTGATGTCTTGGCTCGGACAGGTGTGTGTGTCTGTGATGCGGCGTTCGTCGATGTCGTGGATGGGTTCGATGATGCGTGCGACTTTCTGTTTTCGGTAGTAGTCGATACAGACGTTTTCAGCGATGCGGTAGAGCCAGCTGTAAAACGAAGCGTCTGCGCGGAAGGTGTTGATGGCGCGAAGTGCTTTTAGCCACGTGTCTTGTGTGAGGTCTTTTGCGGTCTCGGTATCTTTGATGCGTCCCAAGATGTGCGTATAGAGACGGGGCTGGTATGTGGTGACAAGTGGGGTGAACGCTTCGGTGTCGCCGTGTTGGGTGCGCTCGATGCAGTGTCTTTCGTTGAAGTGGGGCAACCTTGTGTTTCCTTTCATTTTAGTGCAGGTCTGGGATTGAGGTTTAGGGGTCTCTGCTGTCCTGCTTTCTTCAGATTGAAAAAAGATAGCAGAGGGCAAGGGTTGCGTCCTACTACCTTTTTTCTGACGGAATGAAAGATGTTGAGCGAAGGTCACTCCTACACAGCAGTATGTGGTATGCAAATGTGTTGAACCACCGGTTGATAATCTCCAACCCCGTGGGAGCTAATGCCTGACTGGAATCATTGAGGCTTTTTGGCAACCTCTTGATCCTCGGTTTCTTGCTCTGCGGATTCCGGTTCCGGGGAAACCGTCTGCTGTTTTATGGCTTTGCGGAGACGTTCCATCCGCTCTGCACAACACCCACACGATTTCTTTTTGGATTTCGCTTTTACCGCAGATTGCGTCGCATCCTTCGGCTGATTCGTGAGTGTTGGTGTCTGTTGGTCCGTCATCGCAACGGGACTGACGAGTGTGTAGACGATAAAACACACGGCAATCACACCGATACAGAGCAATGTTTTTATCGCAAGCGTTATACTTTTTTGTTTCATTGAGAGTTCTCCTTTCTTTTCAGCAGAGGTTCAATCCGCTTAGCAATCTCTGGATCGTCAGATTTTAAGCGACGGAGCCCTTCTTGGGGTCCATAGCGGTTCAAAGTGGAGATCGCTTTTTGATAACGTTCCGGTTTAAACTGTTCTCGGAGGGAAGCCTCAAGTTGTGCTTCAGTTGGTAGTTCAGGTGTTAACTGTTCTGCGTCTATTTCGATGGGCTGCTCTGTCACCTGTTCTAACATCTCTGTTTCGGTTGTGGGAATATCCGCCTCCAATGTTGGCGGCTCGGGTAATAGTTCTGCTTCTTCTGTTGAAAATTCCACTGTGTCTTGTGCATCTGGTGGCATCTCAAAGGTGAATTCACTTTCGCTGGCGACAGTCTCCGGCGTTTGTTCAACAGGTGAGGGAACTGGGTTTCGGAGGGTTTGAACAACCCACTTCCCGAATGCCTTATTATTTCCCTGAAACTTGCCGGATACCCACGCGGAATTCCGTTTATCCCTGCGGAATTTCATAACAAGATCCATGAAACGATCTAATTCTTCTTGATTCTTTGGATCAAGTTCTGCCGAGCCCGCCACTTCTACTAAGCGTTGGCGCATCTCCTGCTCAAATTCCTCTGGTTCTCCGGTTGGGAAGACGCTGCGGTATTGTTCTGTAAACATATTGCGATTGACTTTCAAACCTTGGGATTCAAAGAACGCGAAAGTATCTGCTAAGCCATTCGAGTCGCTTTTCAAAAACGCTTGCCCCTCGGAGGACTCCAGAATCTCAAATATGCGTTGCATCTCTGGACTCGCGAGTTGTTCTTCAGAAAAGAAAGCACCAAGTTGCTCTCTTGGTCCGGTTTTGTTTGTCTCAGTTGGAATCGTGCTTGATTGAGAGGGCTGATCGTTATTGATAGATTTCTCCTTCTCATCGGTTTGACGATTTGGTTCGGTCATATCAGCAGGTTTTGAAATCCACAAAAAGGCACTAACACCTATTAGGATTAACATAATACCAAGAATAGGGTAAAATAATTTGTTCATTCTGTTATTTCTCCTTATTGATGAAATTCTCCAGCCATCCATCTTTGGAACACTTGAACGTCCGTAAAATCTTTGAGAATATATCCGATTAACACGGGATCCTTGATGGCGATCCAAATAAGTGCGTCATGCTCACCGTGTTCACCAAGCAGTTCTCCAGCACTCGTAGCATCTGTCCGCTCAGTTTCTTTAACGTAAAGGGTGACTTCCGCGAGAAAGAAAAGGAGACCCAACCCGTCTACAGCATTCCGATCATCGTCTACAAAATGCCTAACTGCTATATCTAGTCCGGGACCATCTAGCAACTTCGCCCATTCATCTCGAAACCTTTCAGGGTTTTCGCCATGGTATTCACGGGTCATAACATGCCTATGATATTTCGCAAAAAGATGTGTATTCGCGGCATCTTCTTCATCAGGTTTCTCAAGATGTTCCTTCAAAAATGGCATATATCGCGATGGATCTAACGCTGCGATGTGCCAGTACGCATCAAACGTCTGAAACTGATCTTCTATGGGATGGTTATGTCTGAGGAAGTCTAAATAGGTTTTGGACGTGACAAGCCGTCGGAGGGTTTTGAAGTCGTCATCTAAAATGTCACCAGGGTTTTCACGTTTGAGGTGTTCAAACGTCTCCTCGATCGTTGGCGGTCGTGCGATTGACGCAATACTATCTTCCGTGTCAATGTCCGCTTTTTCGGGTTTGAGAGTGCTTGGATCGGGACTTGATTGACACGCAAAAAATAGCGATCCGGCTAAAAGGAGACAGATCTGCAGTGGGTTGAAAAAACGCTCACACTTAAAGAATCGCATGTTCGTTATATCCTCAGAAGGTTAGGATGTTGTCCGAGAGGGTACTGTGATGCACTCCCACAGCTAAAGCGGTGGGCTTCTTTGAAGACGCGACTCCCAACAGTATTCGCGCAGCGTTTCGTCTAACTCTGGGTAGACTGGAACGGTATGAGTTCGGCTTTGGTAACTCTGAGACCGAACCTACACGGGTTATACTTACCCGCGGTGCGCACCACAGACACGACTACAAGGGACAGATAGCTTGGGTGGCCCCCTGATACGTAACAATACCCAATGTATTCGTTACCGTTGTTTTACGAACATTTTGGCTATCACCTCACTTGTAGTGGTGATAGATAATCAAAAATGGTATCAACCCATAACCTTAACCCATTATACTGATAGGGCGGGCAGTCACTCTACCAAGCGGTAGAGTCAGTATGACTGCCACGGGTTATGAGAATAGTATACCATAATTTTTTGTCTTGTGTCAACTCTTTTTTGACTCCAGCACGGGCGTTACGGGGTTGGACCCGAAGCCTAAACGCTTGGGATTGTCATTTAATTCCCTTCAGTAACACGCCGTCTGCACTATCGTAGGACAATAGACGTTTGTCACTGTCTTTCGTTTTCTGGGCGTTGCCCCTGCTGACCCCCATTTTTACTAAATTCTCCATCCACCCATCTCTGGAACACTTGAGTATTGGGAAAATCTTTGAGGATGTATCCGAGGCGCACCGGTTCTTGAAGTGCGAACCGTAAAAACCCTTTTTGAGCCCCCCGTTCAAGAAAAAATGCTTGGATTTTTTTCCGATCTTCCTCTTGCATTTTCTTGACCCAAAGGTCATGATACATAAAAACCTTTAACCAAAGAAGGACATTTAATCCGCCATTAGCGTTACTAAAGCGTTTCTTTAGCCAAGAGTACACAGGCTCATTTATCAGCATTTCTAGCAGAGCGTCATTTACTTGGATTGACTCGTCGTGGTATCTTCGGACATTGAGGTTACGATGAAACAAAGTCATATAATGAAGGACCTCAACATCCTCAGCAGTGGGTTCAGCGAGCGGTGGCTTAAAATGTGTGTTCAAAAACTCCATGTACCCTTCCTCATCTACGGACGCTAACTCCCAAAACGCATCAAACGTCCGAAACTGATTTTCCTGCGGATAGGTACGTTTCAAGAAGTCTACATAGGTTTCTGACTCGATGATTTCTCGAATCCTTGTGAAGTCTTCGTCTAAAACGTTGCCGGGAAATTCCAGACGCAACGCTGCCATCATCTCCGCAATTGTGGGGGGCCTTTGCATCGGTGCCATTGGCGCGGCAGCGACTTGGGGTGCGACCTCCATTTCTGCTGCAAACATATTTTTCTCTATATTTGCCAGCAATTCTGCCACCATTTCTTTGGAGATTGAGTTCGGTGTTATTTCTACTGTAGAAGTAGGGGCTAACACGTTACGGTTCTCGGGTTCCGAACAACCGCAAACTGCTGCAACCCCGAGAAACACACAAAACGTCAACAGATTCAACAGAGACTGATATTGACATCGAAAATAGAGCATCCGACTTTCTCCTTAGATGGAATAGATGAAGAGGCACCCGAGTCGATTCCCAATAGAGAATTCGGAATCGACTCAGGTGCCATAACCGGGCGTTGACTCATACATTAAGATGAGCCTCGCTCGCTAATGTTGTAAGACTGCATGGATATTTATCCAAAACACTCTTCGGCCGCGTGCACACACAGATTCCACGCATTTATAGCAGCTAGTAAACAAGCCAAATCAATGGCATTTGCGCATGTCTCTAATGCATGTTCGACTGCATCACCACATGCTGCTGCCGCCGCTGCACATCCATCGTTAGCATGTGCTTTTGGCACAAAATTATCTGTGAGTACGAACGCACCCATTGAAGCAAAAGCGATGAGTACGAGAACAGCGAGGGTTTTGACCTGAAAGCGATTCATGTAATTCTCCTTTATTTTAGTATTCGTGGATTGCTTTGGGAATGCAAACGGTAAGGCGTTTTGCGTTCTTGGCAATCCATTGTTGTTATATAAGATGCTAACCTAAGCGTTTCACAAAACAGGATGTTTGTGGTATACTTAGGCTAACGCTGTCATAGTCCGATTATGGCAGTGCCGCGTCGATGGGTAGTCATGATACCCTCGACGCACCTCTCAAAATAGAGGAGACTGCCAAGTTATTATATGAGGACTTACGCACCATCGATTCGTTGGCTTGTGCGTTTGGAAGCTTGGAAGCGTTGTGGCGTTTGTCCATCCAAGCATCCGGGTTCCCTTTCAGCCTTAATATCCATTTTGTGCGTAAGTTCTATATTATGCCTATATAGCAAGTATCGTGCCAATGTGAGAAACCGCACTGTGACAGGATCTCGCCTTTTTTCAACTGGGCATATTTTTCACACATGTGAACATTTTTCCATAGAACTGGGTAAAATGTACCCAGTCGCACACGAAACCAAGAGGGGTGCTTCTACCCGCGCGTCGGTAGTGGAAGGCAATGTCAAGTTTCCTTCTTCACACGTTGTAGTCGCGTAGTTTGTTGTGCAAGGTCCGCCGATGTATCCCGAGGATCTTTGCCGTTTTTGATTGATTGCCGTCCTCGCGTGCTAAGGTTATCAAGATGGCGGACTTCTCTATCTCTTTCAGGGTTGTGCCGATCGGGAAAGGCAGCGTGGAACGTCCGAGGTCGGTAGAATCGTCTGAAGCGAGGTCTAATGGCGGTGTATGGGATTTTTGAACGGGTTTGGGTAAGTGCTCGGGTAAGATGAGACCGCCTTTGGCTAACAGGACGGCTCGACCGATGACACCTTCCAACTCCCGGATATTCCCGGGCCAGGCATAGTCGTGAAATAATGAGAGGATTTCTGGGCTTATGTCCTCTATCTTTTGAGTGGTATCTGTGAGTGCTTTCGCCAAGAAGTGGATTGCTAACGCGGGGATGTCTCCTCGCCGTTCGCGCAATGCGGGCAGCGAGATATGCAGCGGTTTTAATCGCTCATAAAGGTCTCGGCGAAATCTACCGGCTTCAACGGCTTCGGCAAGGTCGGTGTTGGTAGCGGCTATGACGCGCACATCTATCGGAATCTGTTCCGTTCCGCCGACGCGCCGAATCTCGCCTTCCTGAAGTACCCGCAACAGCGTCGGTTGTAGGGGCATCGGAAGTTCAGCGATTTCATCAAGGAACAGTGTGCCGCCCGATGCGGTTTCAAACAACCCGATTTTTTGCTGATCCGCGCCGGTAAACGCCCCCTTCTCGTGACCAAAAAACTCACTTGCTATTAAGTACTCCGCAATCCCTCCACAGTTCACGACAGCTATGGCGTTCCCGGCACGAGGACTCTGGGCGTGTAAGGCAGCGGCGACCAACTCTTTCCCGGTCCCCGTCTCGCCAGAAATTAGCACCGTTTGAGAAGATTTAGCAAACGTCTCAATAGATTCGAGCACCTCAAGATGCGCTGCGCTCTCACCGAGAATGTCTGCGTAATCCCCGTGAAAATCCGATCTTGAGAGTGCCGTTTCCGGTGGTATCGTCTCTCCTGTTCTCGGTCCTGATTCTCCTGTAGTGTTAGGAGCACTGTCGTTTTCCTGCGCGGCTCCTTGCGGTCGCAGCATCGCCTCCTGAATGTGGCGAAAGGATTCACTGTCCTCGGAAGCCGTAAAGAAAGTGTAACCCTGCTGTTCAAGGAAGTCGCGCAAACATTCTCCATTGACAGCAGCGTCAACAGTGATGACGTAAACCTGATTCCCGCAATCCTCTGTTCCTATCGGGTTCTTCATCGTTTTCCCATCCGATTTTTAGGTTCCTGAGCAGATAAGTAAGGTGAGGGTCTATTCACTTGCCATGTAATTATTTTCTTCAAGTGAGATGTGGAACATTCCGCGGTGTTTGGTGGCGACGTAAAGTCTGTCGCGATCGACGACAAGCGATAGCACCTGACCCGGAACTCCCGGCGAAATCCGTTCCCATTTGTCATGAATATCCAAGCGATAGACACCCGTATCACCGGCACCGTAGATGGTTGCACCGTCCACCGCAAACCTGTCTATAACGACTTTATCGGCGAGGACGCGCCAGTGTTTCCCGGTTCGCGATGCTAAAACGCCGTTGTCTGTCGCGACGTAAACTGTTGACCCCGCAAACACAATATCCTTGAAACAGGTAAAACGAAATGGGAGGTTCGGTGTGATGTCTCTCCAACTGCTTCCCGCATCCTTGGATTGGAACAACCTACCACTCCGTTTGCCTACGTAGACGGTCTTTCCTGAAACGGCTAACCTGAATCCACATTTCAAATCCCCTTCGGGCGACTCACCGGTATCCAGTAGTCCCGTGTCTTTCCATTCTGAATCACCGGGTTGCCATTTGAAAAGCTGCCGTTTGTATTCTGCGTAAAGCGTCCCGTCACTGATAGCGAATGCCCCAATTCGCTCATGTTCTCTCAGGTACAACATATACGAATCATCGCTTTCACGCCCCTCAGATAAGTGAGTCTGTTCCGCTTCCTTGTTATTTGTAGACGGGCCGACCCCTTCAAAAGCAGGAACCCCTTGAACCGGAATGAGAGTATTACCATCAGTGGACATACGAAAGACACACGAATTACTCTCTTCAGGTGGAAATTACGTAAAGAATATTACCAGCAATCACCAATTGTGACTCGGCAGAGAAATCAAGGTGAGATTTTCCCTCTTTGACCGGCTTGTGCGAAAACTTATTCGCATCAACCGGAATAGGTTTCCACGATTCGCCTCCGTCTGTAGACTGGACAATGCCTTCCTCGGTATGCGCATAGAGTCTGTTATTGGCAAAAGCCAGATTCAGTATTCCGGTTCCCACCATCCCGTCCATAAACAGATGCCACGATTCACCAGCATCGGTTGTGCGGTAGATACCAGATGGACCTGTTTTGCAAAAAGTATTCTCGTTCACTGCTACAGACGGAAAAACATTTTGTCTAAGCGAGTCTATCTCAAGCCCAAGGTCTGTCCACGTCTGCCCACCATCCTTTGACCGGAACTGGTTGAACGACTGTGCTAAGATCGTCTTACCGGCAATCAACAAACTTATACCGGAGGGTGCTATTATACCCGTAGGTGTTATCTCAACCCAAGATGCTCCCAAGTCAGCGGAATGGAAAACCCTACTCAAACGCAAATTGTTGTCGTACATCATTTGTGATACTTCCGTTGGTTCTGATCCAATCTGTGGTAAGGTGAAAAAATTAGGACCTGTTCCGACATAAAGATTGTCTTCAGAAACCACCAAAGCGTAGATAGATCCGGGCACATCCACCAGCAAGCGTTCCCACGCGCCTGCATCAAGTCGGTAGAGACCTCTGTCTGTGCCAGCAAACACCGTGTTTCCGATTGCTGCTACCGTGGAAATCGTTCTGTCCTTCAATCCATCGTTAAGAGAAGTCCACTGTGCGCCAGCATCCGTAGAACGGAACACGCCTTTATCCCCAAGGGCGAGATACATCGTAGGACCCGAACCAGTTCCTTGTATTCCATCCACAATGATAAATCCAATGGCATTTCCTTCAGGCCGGGAGCAGAATGTGCGCCATGTCTCGCCGTTATCGGTTGAGGCAAACACCGTATCCTTAGAGACAATATAGAGTGTCCCTTGATGCTCTGTCATAGGAACCCGCACCCCTTCGGTCAAAGCATCAACCTTAACTGGCACCCACGCAGTCGCGTTTGCTGCCAACCTATAGGTCCCTGTCGGTGAGAAGGCGTAAAGCACGCCTTTAGATGTCGCAAATATATCAGACACGGGACCCCCTTGCGGTCCTGTTGTTTGTGTCCACTGTGCCGCGGAAGGTGCGAGCGATTCACCCTGTGCATTCGCGGCTGTGACGGATTCAGAAATCTGCACGCCAGCAGTGCCGCTCTGATTGGCTGTATCGGCGCGTCCCGCCTGATTTCGCACCGCTGGTTTCGCGTCAATATTGAGAACGATAGGTGTGTCAACAATTTCAATCGTCGGTTCGGATTGTAGTTCAAAACTATACGGTTTTTGAAAGCGGACGAGGTATTGATTGCTCGCACTTAATAGGAGCAGCACTAAAATTGCCACTGCGCCAAAAGCCACCCACGGTAGAAACGGTTTCCCTGTCGGCGAAGGTGTCAATTTCACATCAGAAACTTTCTGAGCGATGGTCTCCGTGAGACTATCGGGTAACTGGACACCGCCAAGTGTCTCTTGAACTAAGAGTTCTTCCTCTTTTTTTAAACGCTTTCGCGCCCGCTGGAGTCGGCTCGTGATCGTGTTCACCGACACCCCTAAAAAATTTCCAATCTCCTTTGCCGACATTTCGCCGAGGTAGTAGAGCGTCATGACGGTGCGTTCGCTCTCCGGCAATTTTTCCAGAAGTTTCTCGACAATTTTATGACGACGCTCGCACGCTGATTTTTCGTTTTTATCGGATACATAACGTTCGTAAGACCTTCTCTGCATTTCTACCACTGGCACATCCTCCACCGATTTTATCATCGATTTTTTCTGTTTATGCCAATTCTTACAAAGTCGATTCGTAATGACATAAAGCCATCCAGAAAACTGACTCGGATCTTTTAGTTTTGAGAGTCCTTTGTATGCCCGAAGGAAAGCGTCCTGCGTAATCTCTTCGGCAAAATGAAAGTCACCAACCTTCCGCCAAGCAAGCGCGTGAACACCCTTCTGATATTTTCGGATTAAAACGGTGAATGCTTCGTCGTTGCCTGACAAAACTTTGTGGATGAGTTGGATATCATTTTCTGGCATTAGAATTCTCCATCGTGAATGAACAGATTTGGCTGTGTTAGCATGTTTTTCAATTTAGATGAACGATGTATCGGTATAAGAGTGGCTATCGGAAACCGTCGGCTGTCGGCAAAGAAGAAGAGTTAGAATCATTGCCATTCATTGCTTTTCTCGCAAAAAGTATACCAGATACAGTAGCAAACGAAAACTCTTAAATTACGTGAGTTTGGTAAAAACAAGGTATTGGACTTCTCGTCCGCCGGGTTAGGGGACCTAACCCCTACGAAAGTGTCCGTTTAGGTTTAGAATCTGCTATGTATCAAACTCACGAGAAATGTTGTTTAGCCCGTCGGGTTAGGTGACCTAACCCCTACGAAGTGTCCGTTTAGGTTTAGAATTTACTATATATCAAACTCACGAGAAATGTTTTTTAGCCCACCCCATCTTTTTTACGCTCAGCGTGAGGATAAGTGATCTCTCTCTGTTGAGAGGATGATGCTTTCGCAGCAAGTACAAGTTGAAGCGCAGCAATTCCGTCTGTGAGATTAACGCATGGGTCGGTATCATTTTCAATGCAGTCGATGAAATGTTTCATCTCTTGAAGGAAAAGTGTGTTGCGATCAAAACCGTTCGGTCCCTTGTGAAAAGTCTCCGTTTGCCATGTTTCTGTTTTGTCCTGGTACCAGTGGACTTCACCGTCGGTGTTATCCCACAGGATACGTCCGTGTTGCCCCGTAATCTGCAAGGTGTGTGTCGGTGGACGTTGGATATAATCAAGATGCACCGTGCCGAGTGCGCCATTTTCAAATCGAAACATCGTGTTCGCTGTGTCCTCGACTTGGATGTTTAAACCGCCCTGCTGTGCTGTCATTGCCGAGACGCTCTGAATCTCCCCAATGAGCCATCGGAGGTAGTCAAAAGGGTGGCAAAGTGTCAGTAGGACTCCGCCGCCGAGGTCTTCGCGTGCGGCATACCCTGCGCGATGGTCTTCCCAAGGATGCCATCCGGGTAGATATTCACCCCAGTGTGCCTCTACAGATGTCACCGCACCGATTCCGTCACTGTCAAGAAGTTGCTTGATGTGTTGTAAACCTGGGTGAAATCGAAATTGGAAACCGGTGAGTACCTTGAGATTTTTCTGTTGTACAATGTTCGCCAAAATAGGGACCCGATCCATTGTATGGGAAATCGGTTTCTCTAATAACAGATGACAGCCAGCTTCCGCCGCAGGAATAGCAACATCAAGATGAAGTGAGGTCGGATTGGAAACAACCACAGCATCAGGCTGGTGCCGTTGAAGTGCCTCTGTGATGTCTCGTTCAGTTGGA
Source organism: uncultured Poribacteria bacterium (assembly GCA_951813545.1). Lineage (GTDB taxonomy): Bacteria > Poribacteria > WGA-4E > WGA-4E > WGA-3G > WGA-3G. The sequence continues at coordinate 260,808 of CATOTL010000001.1, read as the reverse complement.
AACCCTGCGAGTTCATCGTCAGAAAGTGTGGCGCGTCCAGAGCGTAATAGCACCAACTCTTCAATATTCAGATCCCGCAAGTTTCGCAGATGGCGTCGCCCGATAGAGCCCAACCCAGCAATTAGAATTTTCATTTGTCTCCTGCATCTCCGACCTATTTTCCGTTAAAAATTATAGTTAGCGTATGTTGTATAATTTTAACCAACTTATTTTTTTTAGCGTGAGTTTGCTAAAAACAAGATGTTGGACTTCTCGTAGGGACGAGGTCTTCTCCTCGCCCAAAGGGTTAGGTGACCTAACCCCTACGAAAGTGTCCGTTCAGGTTTAGAATTTGCTATATATCAAACACACGTCTAAAGTAGGTATTCGTTGTCAGTTATCAGTACTCGGTGGTCAGTTAATAGATGTTCTGTTTAATCAAATTTCCCCTTAACTGATAACTGAAGACTGATAGTTAATAATTTGACCTTTAAAGACCATTTTTTTTTTGAATTCGTGCATAATATGACAAAAAATAGAGAAATTCAAAGAAAATTGTTCAAATTCTCGCGTTTTATGTAGAAATTTTCGGATTCCCATCGGAATTTTGTCTCTCGCTTGCCTCCGATGCCTTCGAGTTTCTCACTGATTTTCACCGTCTTTTCAATGAGAAGGTCCTCGTTCGCGAGAGTTTCCACGTTCAGACGTAATAACGGTTCTGTGTTTGATTCCCGGAGATTAAACCGCCAACTGTCACGTCCCGGCTTGCCAGCACCTGATAGAAACCTGATAGATAAACCATCAATTGGTGCTTCAATACACGGATTTCTCCAACACTGTAGCGTATCATTGATGGCATCCACCGCATCTCGGATTTGCTCATCAGTTTCAAATGAAAAGTTGATTTCACCGGAGACGGGATATTCCGAGCGCAGGTGGTTGACAGATTCAGCCAGTGAAGTCCTAATTACACTCAAATATTCAAGCACCATCAGAAAGGGGATCATGCCGTTATCGGCATAGAAGTTGTCTCGGAAATAGTAGTGCCCGCTCGCCTCTCCGGCGAAAAGCGCGCCCGTCTTTCGCATGCGTGCCTTGATAAATGAGTGTCCGCACCGGTTGAGAATTGGTATGCCCCCAGCGGAGATGACAGCGTTCTCTACTGCCCAGACGGCTCTCGGATCAAAGATGACACCACCGCCATCTTCGCGCTGAAGGAGGCACTCGGCGAGCAGTGCGGTGATATAGCAGCCTTCCACAAACGCCCCAGTTTCATCAAAGAAGAAACATCGATCAGCATCGGCATCCCATGCCACTGCCAAGTCCGCGCCTGTCTGCCGAACTGCTTCTGTGGTAAGTTCTCGGTTCTCTGGTCGCAATGGGTCCGGTCGCCCTGCCGGAATCTGTGCGAAACTCCCATCTGGTTCTACAAACAGGTGCTCGCACACCTGAATCGGTGTGTCCGCCAACAAACGTTCAGCAATCTGTCCCGCAAGTCCACCGTTGGCGTTGATAACGATCCGATTTTTAGACAGCTGCCCTAAATCCACAAACGAGCGGAGGTGTGATAGGTAGGCATCCAGGAACTGTATTGACCGACAGGTTCCCGAGTCGTGTCCATTCTGTTTCTCAAATGCGATCCCGTTTTTAACAGCGTCGCGCACCTTAAAGATTCCCGTATCAGCAGAGAGTGGTACGCCATGCTGGCGGACTAATTTCATACCGTTATACATAGCTGGATTATGAGATGCCGAGATTGTAACTCCGCCATCTGCCTGGTAATGCGCCACGGCGAAATAAAGCATATCTGTTGAAATCTGACCGAGATTCAGGACATTGACCCCTGAATCCTGAAAACCCGCAGCGACCTGCTGCCACAATTGTGGTGAACTCTCTCGGACATCGTGTCCAACTGCGACGGTTTTCGGGTGAAAGCAGTTGGCATACGCACAGGCGATTCCGTAAAAGTCTTTCGGTTCAAAATCCACACCGAAGATACCACGGATATCATACGCTTTGAAGATTTCAAGATTCATAGGAAACTCTATTTTGGAAATGGCGGTTCCCTGTCAGAGACGGCGAACCGCCAGAAACGGATTGTCAATAAATTAATGAATCCTTAGACAATCCGATCAAGAATCAAGTGGTCTGCAGTGGCTGTGCCAGGTCCCTATACAGGTGCCGACACGCCACTTGTCACAGAAGATATGACAATACTTACCCTCCGGGCAACCACCAGGATAACACTTGTAATGTGCTTGCGCGGAGGACGTAACCATTGCCTGAGCGAGCAACAAACCTGCGCTTGCTGCACCCAATACCAACGGTGGTTTGACACCAACATGTCCTTCTTCAGATGTGAGGAAGTCGCTGATTTTACCGCGGATGTTATTTTTCATCTATGGGTTTCTCCTTTCTGCCGGTGCTTCTGTTCCGGCAAGATTGGATTCCCAAACAGTGTTGGGAACACCATCTCCAGGACGAATACTATCGTTGCGGGAGTGAAGCCCTCCCCCTGGACATGCTCTCTAATGGATTTTCGATCTGAAACTACTGACAGGGCGTTCCACTCGCCCGTAACAACTGACTCGCGCGGAATCTATTAATCTACTTTTTGTTTGAGTCTACCCCAGAGTGTTGTCTGCTTCTCTGCACTCGGTGATATAGAGAGAAACCCTTCTGGAGCCCATGCTGGAGATAGATCCTGTCCTGCCTCCTTTACAAGCGGTGTCCCGCGTCCGTTTCCCTTCGCGTCTATAACATAGATGTCAGCAGATTGGAGCGGCGATGGATCATCTGAAAAAACATAAGCGATCCATTTACTATCAGGTGACCAAGCAGGATAATAAATGGCGGGATTCGGAAAGCCCAATACCTTCATAGGTCTCACTATGGGACCGCCTTGTGTGAGTTGGCGAAAGTTTTTGCCATCTACGTCAATGGTACATAGGTGCATTCGCTTCTGATCAGGGATATGGAGACCAAAAGCGATCTGTTTTCCATCGGGCGACCAGGCACACTCACCTTGAAAGATACCCTTGAGTGCCTGTACCTCTTTATCATTAATTCGCCTCAATCTTCTCCCATCGGCATCCATCACATAAATACCTTTTCTATCAGCACCGCGCTGGTAAGAGGTAAAGGCAATCCATTGGCTGTCTGGAGACCAAGTGGGCCGTCCGTTTTTTCCGCGATCGGTCAATCGCCTCAGATTTGTGCCATCAATATCCATTCTGTAGATGTCCATGTTCTGTCCGTGACTGCCAGAAACAAACGCAATCCATTTGCCATTGGGCGACCAGGCAGGAAAATAATCATCAACGAGATTATGTGTCAGTTGACGGTGTTCTTTTGTTCTTGTGTTTATCACATAGATATCTGAGTTGTAGGTATACGCTAAAAAACGACCATCAGGCGACCACGCTGGCTCGGACTCACGTGCCGGATCATTTGTGAGTCTATGGAGATTTTCATCATCTTTGTTTAGGATATAGATATCAGTGTTCCCCATTTGATTGGAAGCAAACGCCAGAGTTCCAAACTCAGCGGCTTGTGTCCAAGTATTTATAAAGAATAGACTATAACCAAACATCAGCACAATCCCAAGCATTGTACATGCAAGATTCCGTTTTATCAAAACGGGGAAAGTATCAATCGTTGGAAACTTCATAGTAAGCTCCTTGAAAAAATACTGAAAGGTCGATCCCGCTGAAGAAACAGCAGGACCGACGACAATAGATGGGTTGATGAATTTAGTGAGCAACACACGCTGAGTGCCAGTCTCCCATACACATATTAACAAATGGAGACCAGTCATCACACCAAAATAGACAGATTTCTCCCTCATCGCAATCAAGATCCCAGAAACACTCAAAATGTGCCTGCGCATTGGTGGGCGACATTGCTTGTGCTAACAACAAACTCCCACTTGCGACACCTATTGCGAGGGGTGCCTTGACACTTACACGTCCCTCCTCAGACTTGAGGAAGCCACTGATTTTACTACGGACGTTGTTTTTCATATCGGTTTATCTCCTTTCTGCCGGTGCTTCTGTTCCAGCAAGATTGGATTCCCAAACAGTGTTGGGAACACCATCTCCAGGACGAATACTATTGTTGTCGAAGTGAAGCTCTCCTCTTGGACATACTTTCTAATGGCTTTTCAAAAGATCATAATTTCAAATGGTGTTTCATACGCTCGGATTATTGACAGGGCGTTCCACTCGCCCGTAACAACTGACTCGCGCGGAATCTATTAATCTACTTTTTGTTTGAGTCTACCCCAGAGTGTTGTCTGCTTCTCTGCACTCGGTGATACAGAGAGGAATCCCTCCGGCACCCAATCAAGATGACTAGGCACCAATCCTCTTGTTGTTTCAAGCACTCCTCCACGCTTATTATCTATTGTGTTTACGACCCCGATGACCAAATCACCCAATATATCTCTCACACGATAGGCGATCCATTCTCCACTCGGCGACCACTCAAGATCCCATGCTCGTTGATCAATCGGCGTGAGTTGGCGGAGGTTCCTTCCATTTAGGTCAATGCTGAAAATATCCCTGTTTGAGGAGAAAGCGATCTGTTTGCCATCCGGGGACCATGTGCAGTCAACACTGTTGGCACTCCCCGCGAGCCTTCTTAACCTTTTCCCTTCAGCATTCATCACAAAAAGGGAGCCTCTTGAAGTAAATGCGATCCATTGACTGTCTGGGGACCAAGCGGTTTTATCATAGTCTTGTCCGTCTGTCAATTTCATCAAATTTCCGCCATCTATATCTATTCTATAAAAATCGGACGTTCCAGCCCGGTCAGAAGCGAACGAAATCCATTTCCCATTCGGAGACCAGGCGGGCCATATATCTCTGCTACCATCAAAAGTCAATTGACGGTGCGTCTGCGTTTCCACATCCATCACATAAATGTCAAAGTTTAAGCCTTCTGTGTTGGTGTGATAAGTAAATGAACGTCCATCAGGGGACCAACTGAAAGATAGTGGTCTCAGACCAGGGATAACGAGTCTTTGGAGGATCTTCTCTTGGGTATCCATAAGAATAATAGGTCGCGTTTTATCTTTTAAAGAAACAAAAGAGAGGACATCACGCTCATCCGCCCAGCCACTGCTGACGAATAGACAACTACTTAGGAACAGCATCGCCGTTCCTAATACCGTGTAAGTTCGCATGCTTTTCATGTTCATAAATCCTCCTATTTCGGTTTCCTACAAGAAAGTTTACAATTACTTGGATTTTGCGGATAGTCGCGCCTTCCGGGTAACGGGTGGGGACCAGGGTTAGTAACTCCATCAGCGATAGAAGGTCATTGTTTCGTATCAAGACTGCTGGAATGGCGGTTCCGTGTCAGGGACAGTGAAACCGCCAGAAATGGATTGTCAATAAATCAACATATCCTTATATCCTTAACTTAACCCCATTCGCAATGAGCTTCCTCCACTATACAAGTGTCGTCAACCCAATGGGCACACCATCCTTTACAAACGAAACTCTCTCCACAAGAATTAGGCTGATCAGGATCACATTCTATATGTGCCTGCGCGGAGGGTGCAATCATTGTATGTGCGAGCAACAAGCTTGCGCTTGCCGCACCCAATGCTAACGGTGATTTAACACCAACATGCCCTTCCTCAGATTTGAGGAAGCGACTGATTTTACTACGGACGTTATTTTTCATATCGGTTATCTCCTTTCTGCGCGGTGCTCTCATCCGGCGGGATTGATTTCCCAAGGGGTCGGAAAATCTATTTTCAGGTCGAATCGTATCGCTGCGGGAGTGAAGCCCTCCCCTGAAAATACTTGAAACAGATTCAACGTCAGTCGGTGTGTAACGTTTAGACCCACCTTTACTAAAGCTGCTTCAAGGCGTTACATCTGTTATAAGGTCCTGAATGTTAGTTCGTAGATCTATTTGATCGCCAAATTCACTTACAATTTGTATCGAAAACAGTATAATATTTAGGAGTCTTCACTTTATTTACTGGTTTGTTTGAGTCTACTCTTGGGTGTTGTCTGTTTCTTCGTACTCGGTGATATTGAGAGTTCTATCCCTGGCACCCAACCAAGACGACTCGGTTCTAATCCTTTCGTCGCCTTAAGTGGTCCTCCGCGCTCATCATCTACTGTATTTACAAGGCAGAGGACTGAAGCACCAAATCCAACCCTCGCTGCTTCTCTCAAACTATAGGCGATCCATTCCCCACTCGGCGACCACGCGAGATCCCAGATGAATGTTTCCTGATTGAACTGCGTGAGTTGGCGAAGGTTCTTCCCGTTTATGTCAATGCTGAAAATATCCGTGTTTGATACAAAAGCGATCTGTTTGCTATCAGGCGACCACGTGCAGGCGGGCATCGGTGCATTCCCCGTAAGCTGCCTCAAGTTTTTCCCTTCAGCATTCATCACAAAAAGGGAGGCACTTGAGGTAAATGCGATCCATTGACTGTCTGGAGACCAAGCGGACCGGTCGCAGTCTTTCCCATCTGTCAGTTGGATTAGATTTCCGCCATCTACATCTATTCTATAAAGGTCGGACTTCTCTGTCCTGTTTGAGGCGAACGAAATCCATTTCCCATTCGGGGACCAAGCGGGCCATATATCTCTGCCACCATCGAAAGTCAACCGACGGTGTGTCTGCGTTTCCACATCCATCACATAAATGTCAAAGTTCCCGCCTTCGTTGGTGTGATAAGCAAATGAGCGTCCATCAGGGGACCAACTGAAAGACAGCCGTTTCGTGCCGGATATAACGAGTTTTTGAAGGATCTTCTCTTGGGTATCCATAAGAATAATGGGTCGCGTTTTATCTTTTAAAGAAACAAAAGAGAGGACATCACGCGTAGCTGCCCAGCTACTGCTGATGAATAGACAACTACTTAGCAACATCGCTGTCCCTAATACCCCGTAAGTTCGCATGTGTTTTATATTCACAAATCCTCCTGTTTCGGTTTCCTATATCACCCATATATTGATAGAGCGGCAGGACCAGAGCCACTTCTCCCTTTCCAGGAACAGATGGGTTTACCGTTCTTTGAAAGGTCTACATATTTCCAGATTTTACTATACTAACCCAAGTTGCCACTTTGTAGCATGGGAGACCGTTAGCCTGTGCCTCTTCGTACCGAAAATGGCAGGAAACGCGCCAAATTTTTCGCAAAAATGACCGCTGTTCACTGAAAAACGGTGTTCGTGCGTCTAAAATCACATAGGTAGCAACTTGGGTTATACTATTAGGACTTACGCAATAATGTTTGACATAACCTCGTAGACGGGGTAATATGCTCTACGAGGAGGCATCTCAATATGCTTAGACCAACACGTCTTGACTATTGTCAATATCTACTTAGCACGCCAATCAACTATACGCTGACGCATTTCGCAGAACATTGTGAAAGTTTCAGTCATGATCAGATCAACCGTTATCTCGCAGGGGACCGTCTGACCCCGCGTCTGCTTTGGGAACACGTCAAAAATGACGTGGTGTTGGCTCCCGATGGCTACCTTATCTTTGATGATACCGTCATTGATAAACGCTATGCGAAGAAGATCGCCCTCGCCCGGAGACACTATTCCGGCAATGCTGGCGGTATCATCAACGGTATTGCTATTGTTACGTGCGTCTATGTGAATCCGAAGTTAGACCGGTATTGGTTGATTGATTACCGTATCTACGATAAAGCAGGCGATGGTAAATCGAAGTTGGATCATGTCCGAGATATGCTTTCGGTCTGTGTATACTCGCGCGACCTCGCTTTTTCAACGGTGCTGATGGATGCTTGGTATGCGAGTAAATCTCTGCTCCTTTACATTGAAAATCTTGATAAGACGTATTATGTCGCGTTGAAATGTAATCGTCTTGTTGATGATTCTGATGCTAAGAAACCCTATCAACGCATTGATTCTTTACACTGGACAGAGGCAGAAGAAAAATCAGGCAAACGCGTAAAACTTCATAGGTTTCCCAGAGATCATAAGGTGAAAGTTTTCCGGGTGGCGTCTTCTCAACGCACGGATTCTGTCATAACCAATGACTTGAGTCAATCCGATGTGTCCGTCGTGCGACAGGTGTGCGACGTGCGCTGGAAGATTGAACAACTTCACCGCGAAGCCAAACAGTTGACAGGTTTGGAGAATTGCCAATGTCGTCTGGCGCGTATCGTTCGGAATCACATTGCCGCTGCTTTTCTGGTTTGGGTTCACCTAATGCGCAACGCTTATCAAACAGGTAAAACACTTTATCAAGTCAAACACGGATGGCTTTCTGAATATCTCTGTCAACAACTCAAATCTCCTATGATAAAAATCAATGATGCGTAAGTCCTAACTATAAAGATACCGTAAGATTTCCAGATTTTTGAAATGGCGGTTCTGTGTCAGGGACAGTGAAACCGCCAGAAATGGATTGTTAATAAATCAGCATATCCTTACCTTAAAGTTTTTCGCAATGAGCGTTGTACTGCACACAAGTGTTATCCTCCCAACGATCGCACCATTTTTTACAAACCAGACTCTCACTATTACAAGAATCATACTCCTCAGGATTACACTCCCAATGTGCCTGAGCGGAGGGTGAAACCATTGCCTGAGCGAGCAACAAACTTGCGCTTACGACCCCCACTGTCAAGGGTGATTTAACACCAACGCGTCCTTCCTCAGATGCGAGGAAGGCGCGAAATTTACCTCGAAGGTTGTTTCCCATATCGGTTTATCTCCTTTCTGCCGGTGCTTCTGTTCCAGCAAGATTGGATTCCCAAACAGTGTTGGGAACACCATCTCCAGGACGAATACTATTGTTGTCGAAGTGAAGCTCTCCTCTTGGACATACTTTCTAATGGCTTTTCAAAAGATCATAATTTCAAATGGTGTTTCATACGCTCGGATTATTGACAGGGCGTTCCACTCGCCCGTAAGAGTTGAGTTGCACGGAACTTATGTCCATCGACGAAGATCGTCGGAGAGGCTCTAACGCCGAGTTCTGCGGCGCGCTTGATGTTTTCTCGGAAGAGTTGTTCTGCCTCCGGACTGTCAAATAATTCCTGAATCTTCGCGACATCAATACCGAGTCTCTGTGCGCAGTCCTCCCAACTTTTGTCGAGTTTTTTGCCGCGGCAGAGAATATAGTCGAGATACCGATCAGGATACTCCTGTGCGATGAGGAGCTGCCGGATATTTTCTGCGACTTCGGGGTAGCCGTGGAGACTCGTAAACGGTGTTATATCTTGCGCGGAAGATTCCTCTTTCTCGTCCGCAATAAACTGGAGTTTGAAGTCGATCTTGTCGCCAAACTTCTTGACGATTGGGATAATTTTTTCTTCTGCCTGAACACCGAATGGGCAATAACTCATCACAAAAAGTTCGAGCGTCGGTTTCCCCATCCGTGCCGTGCGGGCGGTCAAAAGTTCTTCCAAGTTCATCGGCTGGCGGCTATGATCAACATCCTTGGTATGGAGTGCGACCACTTCGTCGAATCCGGGTGAATGTTTCGTGTCGTGGCATTGCAAACAGAGCGATGTATCTGCGCCTCTGCGGATATTGCTCTTTTTCGGGTTGCCGACGTGCTGTTTGCCGGGACCGTGACACGTCTCACACTGCACGCCTTCGAGTGCCGTGTTTTGCTCTCCGATCTGGAAACCTGTTGGATACCCGAACCCGGTGGTATGGCAGGAGACACACCCTGCATTGAAGTATCGCTCCTTTTTCTGAAGCGTTTGGTAGGCGAAGGCGTGGCGCGTTGCTGACCATTGGAGATACTCCTGTTCATGGCATCGCTGGCACGCTGTCGCCGAGGTGTATCCGTTTTCCTGCTGTTGCTCTAACAGTTGTTCAGTGAAAAGAACGGCACCTTGTGTGCTGTTCTCCGCAGCGGTACTTTGATAGAAATCTGTCAGGAGTTGGCGGATCGGTTCGGACTCACTGACTTCTCCTGTCAATGCGAGTTGTGCGGCGTTGTAGCGTGCGAGTTTCCCATCTACATCTATCCAGAGTGCCAACACGCCTAACGTTTTGCCTTCAGATGGACAGCCGATGTAAAGCGTTCCGTCTTCAGACTCCGTCGCCTCAATCTCGTCGGGTCGGATGACGACATCAATATGTTCGGAGCCTCTAGGATCCGCTAAAGCCACAACAACATTCGCCTGCGACACTGCTTTATCATACGCTGCATCTGCAACAAAAGCGATGGTGTGTTGTCCGGCTTGTTCAATGACAAGCGGCTGAGTAAAATCGTTGTGCACCGCATCGGGTGCTAAAAACGGAAACGTCGCAACGGCGCGCTGACGACTCAGGTAGGCTTCGTCATAAGCGAGATCCGATTCACTGAGTGCGACGGCGTCGTATCCCATTATGGACATCGCCTTGAGGTTGACCTTGCATCGCTTCGCATCAATTTCCGCTTTCCCATCAAAGATGTTACCGGCATCCACCAAGAGGGTTGGGAATCCGCGCTTCCGAATCTGTTCCACGGCGTAGGCGCGTCTTGGGAGTCCACCGGACTGTTCTTGATAACACCCACACGGCTCCAGATGGCTCTGCGTGCCGCCGGTATACAGAATCACCACAGAAGGCGGTTCGCCGTTTTCGAGTTTTGAGAGGACCGTCTCCAGCCGATCTCCGAAGACTGTTCGTGCTTGTTGTTTCATTTCTTGTATCTGTTTGATTCTCCGAGACTCCGACCATTGGGAGTAAAGGGGCGGTAGCGTTACCGCCACCGTTAAAAGTGTTAAAACTAAGATTGCTCGTTTCATAAAATAAATTAAATCAAAATCTGTTGATTTGTAATCCTTTCGTGGAATAGTTGTCGGTTGTCAGTTGTCAGTTGTAGGGGCGAGGTGACCTCGCCCTTACAGAGATGTCTTGGGGTGTCAAGGTTTCTGGTGAAGTCTATAGGTTGACGGAATACCGGAACAAACCTCTTTAACTGATAACCGATAACTGATAACTGATAACCACTGATAACTGAAAGATTTTTCGCAGAAAAATCGTACTGACAACTGATAACTCTTAAAATAGCTGCATCAACTTCAGATAGAAGGGTCCTTGACAGAGAACCGTGAGAAGTGCCCCGATAGCGATCACCGGTGCGAAGCGGATAGAGGGTTGAATCCTTATCTGATTCTCAAATTCCGCAAGTGCACCGCGTGCCGCAAGGTGCTGTAATTGTGCGATCTCCTCTGCGTCAAGCCCTGCTGGATCCGGTGAAACAATAACGTTGTCGTCCCAACCGCTTGAAAATCCGACCTGCTTTCTTTCATAGCGGACAGAGCCGTCTGGTTGCGGCACCCGAATAATCTGCTCGGCGGGAATCATACCGACCTGTAGCCCATTCACGTCAACGGGATTGTCGAACATTATACTTGCTAAACCGAGCACCAACTGCTTGGCAATAACAAAAACGACGAGATAGAGTCCTAAGAAAAGGGCGAAACCGGAGAGCAGTGCCGGCACAGAGGGTGCCGACTGCACCGAGAGCCATACACACGCGAACCCAACAATCGCGTAATAGACCGGCGTTTTCGGGATCGGCGAGAGCAACTTCTGAACTAAGGCGAACGCCCCCAAAACCAGAATCAGACGCAGCACCTGATCGGGCTGCCACCCGATCCATTGAAAAAGAAATGTCAGGGCGGTCCCGATACCGATGAAGAAGAGCAGGTTGAAAAGTTTTTCGAGGAGTGCTGTTTTCTGGAAGTTTGCGGTAAAGAACGCTTGAAGGAGTGCCAGTTTGTTTGGCATCAACACAAACTTAAAAATCAGATACCCAAACACGCCGACTGAATACGGAATGATGATATTCAGCGTGAGTATCAACGGCGGAAAACTTAACGTTCCGCTCAGGTTGCTGAAAAGTGATAGCGGGAAAATGAGGCACAGTCCCCAAAAGAGTTTGGAATCTCCGGGTGAGAAGATACCGAACCAATAGAACGCAAAGGCGATGAGTCCGCTCCCGAAGAAAAGTGCTAAGATGTAGAGCGGCGTTGTTGTGCCGAGATACCACGCCATCAGTTGGCTCAGCGTCCCACCGTAAAGGAGTCCGAGCGAACAGACGTTGCGGATTTTCTGCGTTTTCAGGTCAGTATAACTGGCATAACCGCAGAAAATAAGTGCTAAAAAGATAAGAAAGTATTCGTAAACCGACATCGTATAATAAAAACCTTTCGTTGATATACTATGGTAAAATCCACAATTACTTGGACACCGCGGGGAGGCGAGGATACAATCCTCGCCAGCGGCTGTGGAGGTTCGTTCACCGAACAACCGTCCACATATTTTTGGATTTTACTATAAACGTTGGATGCTGTTAAGAGCTCTCTTGTAATCGATTGGCATTGATAGAAATATCTGAAGATTCTTTTCAGATGCTCTTACAGATGCCGCCCCGCTGGGGCTTAGGTCTTCGGGTGTATAATGTATCTATAAACATATCGCCCCGCTGGGGCTGCGTTTTTAGTGTCTTTGGTCCCTTTTTTGGGCGTTGGGTACCTGTGTCAAACTCGCAGAAAAATAGGGATTTCTTGAAATTAATCGAACTCACGTTTTTTAAGGATTGACGCTCAACGCGAACGTATCCATGAAGGGACCCGCTTGACGCTGGAACTCCTTCGTTTCAAAGTCAATGACCTGAAGCCCGACTTTTTCATAGAGTGCTAAGACTTCGTCGGGCGTATCAAAGTCGTAGAGATGCATTAACATTGGGAGTTGCACCGGGAGTGCGGTCATCGCGTATCCGCCGGGTTTCAGCACGCGCATCGCTTCGGCTAAACCGGCTTCAGGGTCTGGGATATGCTCAAGCACTTCAACGGCGATAACGACATCAAAGGTGTCGTCAGGATAGGGTAAACTACGGACATCGGCAACTGACAATTCGCTCCTTGCCAAAACCTTCTTTTTCTCCAGAAGCCTCTGGGCGTGGTGAAGGCAGTCCCTGCTAATATCAACACCCTCCACACGCCACGAAGTGTCCTGCTCCAAAATAAACGCCGTTAGCACGCCGGGACCGAAACCGAGATCGCAGAAATGCGATTTCTCTTTGAAACGGCTGAAGTGCTTCTCAATGAACGCCTTCCGTTCCAGAGCCGGCGGAAATGAGATATAATTCAGGTGTTCACCGATAGGATAATACTTCGTTTCGTAGAGTTTTGTTTTGATTGCCTCAAAATCTCTATCCGCCGTCAATTCGTTCGGAATTTCGAGTGCGAAGAGCTGGTCTACATCCATCTCCCCACAGTAGAGAATATCGCTGACAATCTCTTCGGTGTGTGTCCAACTCCCATCAGGTTGTTGCATAAGGGCATCTGTCTGTGCCAAGATGGAGTTCAACAGATGGTGAATCGTTTGCTCAAGTCGGACGCGATGGTATTCTGATGCGTGTGGATACAGGTCCGCACGGGTTTCAAGGCGTGATTCGAGTGTTTTTTCAAAATCGGTGTATAGCATTGAGATGTCTTCCATTTATAAACAAAACCTACAATTTAACGATACACCTATAAAAGGCGGGGTTCCAAACCCCGCCAGCGAAGGAAAGGTTTGTCGTTCTCTAAAATGTAACTTATTTTTTGGTTTTACTATACTTTTCAGATTGCTTGAGTTTGCTCCAGAGGGTTGTCTGCTTCTCCGCGCTCGGTGATACTGAGAGAAATCCCTCCGGTGCCCACTTAAGACTAGCTACCAATCTTCTCGTGGCTTCAATTGGTTCTCCACCGCCACGGTCTGCTGTATTCGCGATACAAATGACTGAGTTAGCAAAAAACTCTTCTGCCAGAACCACTTGCCCCTCAAGGAGTTTTTCTGGTGGTTGAACTAAAAGATAGGCGATCCATTTTCCACTCGGCGACCATGTAGGTTCAAAGATTGCTACGAGTCCTTTATACAACTGGGTAAGTTGCCGCATGTTTTTGCCATCTCTGTTAATACTAAAAAGAGCCTTCCCTCCGACAGCATCTCCTCGTGGAACAAAAGCAATCTCTTTACCGTCAGGGGACCACGCGCATCCGGTAGAAAATGTATCTGCGAGCCGCCGCACCCCTTTTCCCTCAGCAGTCATCACAAAAAGAGCAGATTTTGAAATAAAGGCGATCCGTTGACTGTCCGGGGACCAGGCAGGTTCTTTGCAGTCGCCTTGGTTCGTCAGCCGCTTGACGTTTTCTCCATTCGCATCCATTCTGTAGAGGTCTATCTCCCCTGCGCGATTTGAGGCGAATGCGATCCATTTCCCATTCGGCGACCACGAGGGCCACCAATCCCTCCCATCATCAAAGGTTAACCGCCGATGTGTATCCGTTTTTACATCCATTACATAAATATCAGGATCCCCATTGCGATTGGAACTGTAGGCAATCGAGCGTCCGTCAGGGGACCAAGTGAAGTGGGCTATAGGTCCTTCTACCATCAGTGTTTGAAGGAATTCGCCTTGGGTATTTATGAGTTGGATAGAACGTCCCCTGTCTTTTCTCGTAACAAAAGAGAGGACATCCCTTTCAATCGCCCAACCGTTACTGACGAACAGACTGCTATTTAGCAAGAACGCTACTCCTAACACCACATAAGTGCGGGTGCGTTTCATATTAACAAATCCCTCCTATCTCAGTTAATAAAAAGTGAAAGAAACGAGTTCCACAGATTTTCTGCACGATTTGCTGTCGGTCAGTCCCGCTCAAAAAATCGGGACTGACCGAAATGGATGAATCACTGGTATCAATCATCCGGTGGGATGATGCAAGCGGAATGCACTTCTATAGTTGGGCCTGGCTGATGTGTAAAATCCCAAAATGCACAGACCTCACCGGCATCGTCATCGCATTGCCAGTTCCATAAACATGTAACGTTACTGAAATCCCAGACTATCTCAGCCTGAGCTGGGGATGGGACCATCGCTTGTGCTAACAACACACTCCCCGTTGCGACCCCAAGTGCGAGGGGTGCTTTGGTGCTGACACGTCCCTCTTCGGATGTGAGGAAGCCACTAATTTTACTGCGTATGTTTTTCTTCATCTATAGGTTTCTCCTTTCTGCTGGTGCCCTTTTCCAGCGGGGTTGGTTTCCTCGTTATTCGTGGGAAACCCATTTCCAGCACGAGTTATCTCGCAAGTCGGAGTAAAGTGCTTCCGCTGGAAATGCTTGAAAACGGATGCAACTTCAGCGGGTGTATGCCCTTCAGCTAATACCTCTGCCAAATCGGTTTCAAGGTATTTATAGTAAAGTTTAGAATTAATTAGACACTCCAAAGAGGCGAGGATACTAGCGGAAACACCCAAGCAAAAACCCCCTCGCCAGCGGTGGTGAGGTGTTTTGTGTTTTCCAAAGTGCTCTCTTATTTTCGGGTTTTACTATATATTTGTTAAAAGATATTGGCTTCTGTTCATGAATCTACTGTCATTGGCAAGGTGCCTTTACTTGTCAGTTTGCTTGAGTTTGCTCCAGAGGGTTGTCTGCTTCTCCAACAACCTTATGCGCCATAACTATTTCCTAACTGCGGTGCCGAACCTATTTCTTTTTCAGTTGCCCCCAAGTAGTTGTTAGCAACGCCGGTTGGGGCGACACCGGCAAGGCATACGCCGGATCAAACCAATCCCCGCCAGCATTCGCTTGACGAAAAGGACCGCCAACATGCGTCAACTGCGTCCGAAGCCCGGTGTTCACATCAATCTTGAAGATTTGGATCTGTCCGTTGATCTCTTGTGTATAAAGCACTTCCGAGCCGTCTGGCGATAATACAGGAGAAACTGCACGGGGACCGGCTTCCTCAACAAGTTGACGGAGACCCGTGCCGTCGCGGTTGACAATGTAGATACTCAGTTTATCGGCCCATGCGTTGTGCAGCTCCCTCTCCAAGATCACCGGCAACAGATGCTTGTTCCCAGAAATCGCAAGTCTGTCTCCCGCAGCAGACCAGGACGGACCGAATTGCCAGCGGAGTGCTTTCTTGGGTAGCGGTTGTTCCACCGCTCGTGTGCGAACGTTGATAAATGTCAGTCGAGCCTCTTGTTCGTGACTTATAGAGCAGGCGATTTCTGAACCATCAGGAGACCACGCCGGGGAACTATAATTCCCGATGCGTTCGGCATCTTCTTCGGCAAACGTCCCAAGATAGAGACCGAACTTGAGACGATCCCAGTCCGCTAACCAGTAAGCAAACTGTTTGCCATCGGGAGACCACGTCGCATCTCCTCTCCAAGCCCTTATTTTTCGCTTGAAGACGCGCTGGACATTCGCCCCATCAGGGTCCATCAAATACAAATCACGCACCCGTGTGCCTTGGCGATCCGAGACGAAAAGTATCTGCTCACCCGTCGGAGACCACACCGCACCCAGATCAGTCGCAGGATGCTGCGTGAGGTTCACCTGTTCGGAGCCATCCGGATTCATCATGTAGATTTCGTAATTGCCATCACGTGCAGAGGTAAACAGGATTTTCGGCGTTGTCGGCGCTTCGGCTAAAACCCCATATACACCCCAAAACATCACCAGCAACAGGATTATACAAAAAATAAACACCACTCTCATACCTATTTCTCCTATCGTCATTTTTCAGTCCGACCGCACACGTCCCGTCCGTCCTCAATGATTCAAAAGCCATCATTATGTAAAGTGTTTAGGAGCGTATGGCGGCAAAAGCCACCACACGCTCAAAAGGCAACGAGACGGCGGCGGTTTACACCGCAGCCTCTCTTGACAATGTTAATGCGGTATACATGTACCCCACACTATATTGTCAACCAAAATGAAAGGACCAAGACAGTCCCGACCAGGAGGGCATGGATCCTCAACATCAGGTCTGCACCACCCTGCCTCTGCTTGTGGTGTTCCGACAATGGCATGTGCCAACAGGAGACCGCCTGTTGCGACACCCAGTGCGAGGGGTGTCTTCGCACTGACGCGTCCGTCTTCGGATTCAAGGAATCGCGTAATTTTACCGCGAATGTTAGTTTTCATCTATGTTTTCTCCTTTCTGCCGGTGCTCTCACCCAGCGGGGTTGGTTTCCTTATTATTGTCAGGAAACCCATTTCCAGCACGAGTTATCTCGCAAACGGGAGTAGAGTGCTTCCGCTGGAAATGCTTGAAAACGGATGCAACTTCAGCGGGTGTATGCCCTTCAGCTAATACCTCTGCTAAAGCGTCTTCAAGGCTATCATATCTGTTCGTTCCCAACCGATACACACTGGACCTGAGTGTTCCTGTGTCGGGTTCATACCGACGACAGAAGATCGGTGGGAACAGGGCGCGCGCTGTCCGGAAATCGCTTGTCCTTCGTTGAAAGCCTTCTTCAAATACGTGGATGAGTGTTTGTGCAGCGTTTTTGCGGGTATATCGCTGAGCGACTTCTTTCGCGAAATCTTCGCATTGGGCGCGTGCATCGGAGGGCTGCAGCCATTTGTTGATTGTCTCCGATAGTTTCGCCATCGAGACATGGAAGTTTCCGAAGTTATCCCAGTCCGCCTCCACAGCAATCCCAGCACCTACGACTTCCGGGGGTATCTCGTATTTCGTCATCGCAACACACGAGACACCGGACGCCATCGCCTCTAAGACAACCGAGAGCGGGGTGCCCGGCATTGCGGGGAAGCACACAAGGTCGAGTGCCTGAAAGAATACGGGTAAAATGGCACGGGTCTCGTCATCATCGGCACTGAAGATAACGACATTCTCCGGCGGATGGTAGGGGTTAGGTGACCTAACCCCTACTAACATCGCATCATAGACGAAAATCGCGAGGTGCGGGTTGGCGCGCGCGAATTCAGAAATCCACGCCACGCCACGATTCGGTTCAAATCCAGAGATCAGTCCGACGACGGGTTGCTTCGTAAACATCGGCTTGTCAAAAATGGCGGCGGTGTGCTGCTTTGCTAATGCCTTATCGTTGATCGGTTCAACGACATCTATACCGTCAGGGATTACCTGCACGTTTTCGACTGGCACTCCCAATTCGGCGAGCCACGCCTTCATCCAGGAGGCTTTGACGACGAGTGTATCTTTTGAACTTTGGAATGCACCGAGCGTCAGCAGCGTTTTCAGCAGCACGTGTTGCAGCTGCTGCGCACCTTCTATGCAGTGGACGATCGGGACATCTGGCACTCCATAGTATAGCAAATCGTCTGTTGTGAATTGCGATAGGAGCAGGATGCCGTCATAGCCATCAAGTGCATACCAAGGCGATACTAAGGCACTGTTTTTTGAGTCCTCTATGTTCCGAACCTGAACCTTGTCGAAGTCCTGAACGTTTTCTTTCTTTTCCTCAGGGAAAGCTAAGGTTTCCAACTCGGCGAACTCAGCGAGATGCGTCAGAAACTGATAGCGGTTCACGTTCGTGAGGTAGTCTAACGCGGATTTCTCTTTCGTAAAATGGAAGGGAACCAATAACTTCGGCTTTCGGTCTGAAGTCATTAACTCCGCTGCTTCAACTATCGGGCTTAGAAGGATACCCTGCTGCCCAAGTCGTTCTAAACGTTCAATCCCGTCAAAAATAGAGGTTAACTTGTGTTCCTCCTTCAGTCCCTCTACGATCTGATGTCGCGTCTGCGACGCATAACGTGATAGGATCTCCCATTCTACGTCGTTTATTTCAACGATGTCGCCTGTTTCAAGGTCCGCGACATATTTTTGGTCGTCCTGTTCAAATTTATGATGCTGTTTTAATTGGTAATGCGTGCGAGATACCATAATTTTGTTCCTTTAATGGCTATCGGCTCTCGGCTCTCGGCAAAGAAAGAAGTTGCTTGTGAATCTTCTCTTTGCTGACTGCCGATGGCTGACGGCTATTCTTGCTGATGACTGACAGCCGATGGCTGATGCCTATTCCTCATGCCGTTCCATCAATTAAACCTCGAACCCTTTTGAGAGTCGCCCGTGCTTCTGTTTCGTCTGCGACTAAGTCAGCGAGGATTGTCTCTGCTTCTCTGGTCGTGTGGTTTTTCAAGATGCTGAGTGCGACTCCATCCTCAACGCTCAGCGGATACACCGAATCCCGCATGAGACACCGCTCGTAGCGTTCATTCATACTCAGCACGAGTGACCTGTATTTTAGTCCTTGCTCGGCTTCCCTTTCTACGGGTTGCGTCGGTGCGAACACATTTAGCAGTCTGTTCGGATTGACAAGCTTCTTTTTCCGATGAAGTTCCTCAAATATCCGAACAATCCGGTTTGCTGTCTTATCCCACGTGAAGGATACCGCTCGGTTCCTCGCTGCCTGAGAAAGTATCTGCCACATTTCTGTGTTATTCAGCAGCATGTTAATCTTCTCAGAAAAATCCACCGGGCACGGATAACTCACAAGCGTTGCGATGTCTCGGTCAAAGTTCTCGGCATCGGCAACCAAACCAGCGTCTGCGACAACGGAAGGCACGCCATCGAAGTTCGACACGACGGGCGGCACACCACACGCCATCGCTTCAAGCACGGTTAACCCGAACGTCTCCTCACCTGACATGGACATAAAACAGTAGACATCAAAGGCGTTGTAGATGAGCGGTAGCCTCTCGCGTGGATGGAACCCGATATAGACGAGATTGTCCGGGAGTTTCCGTGAGGCATATCTGCCGAGATTCGGTCCGGCGATCAAAAAGATCAGATCCGGATTCAGTTCTGCTAACTTCAAGTAGACAGATGCGCCTTTTTCCGATTGCACCCGCGAGAGATACCCGACGGTCGGGACTTCTTCAATCCGCTCATCTCCGACCTCTGCAGCGATTTCTTTTTTTGCGACCATCTTCTCCATGGGCTTAAACAGCGTGGCATCGACACCGTTCGGCAAGGTATTGAAGAAACTCGGATCCCAGACATACTGTGAATAAAAGTCTCGGACATAATCCGAAGGTGCTGTAAACCCGTCATAATCCCGCATGGCGGCGTAGTGTCGGAGCATCGAATTGATCGCATGCCCACCGTGTCCGCGCGGCGCGTGATTCTGAACGAGAATCGGCGGGAATTCGGGGTATCGGTAAAGCGGAAGGAGCCACCGTTCGTGCTCTTGATGTAAGGTCAGGATGCCGTAGTAGGTTTCCGCGATTTTCGAGCGAAGACGGACCAAGTCCTCAATGCCGATATCGACTTCATACACGCCGTCTGCGATCTTCCGGTTTCGGGAACCTGTAAAATGGAGATCGGCGTATTGGGTGAGGTGCTGAATCATGTGGGCAAGTGCCATGTTCGTGCCGGCGGACAACGTTTCAATATCGAAAAACGAATCCACGTCAATGCCGGGTATCACGACGAGCAACTTCCGCCACTTACTCTCCGTCTCGAGGCTCCGCTGTAAGTCTTCACCGCGATTGAAGAGTAAACCTTCTTTCTCAAGTTCGGCGAATCTTTCAAACGCCTCAGAGATGTCGTCCGCTTCGTAAGAAGCACTCAGCGTTTCGATGATTGCATCATCGGTCTGTGTCTCGGCGAGCCTTAGGATGTCCAGCATCGCAGCCGAGAGTTCGACGACGCGTGCTTTGTCGAGGTCTGCGGCATAAGGGACACCGTCTTCTTGAAAAAAATGAAGTTGGTGCAATGTTTTTGGAAAATCGATCACTTTTTGTTTTTTACCTTCCGTTTTTAATAGAGTTTCGCAATTCGTTACACCTTAAGACCATTTTTTTTTTCGATTTCGTGCATAAAATGCAAAAAATGTAAAATTTATTTTTTATTTTTCGCTCCACAGAGACGGATAATTGCAGTTTGTCTGCCCATAAAACCCTTATATTACAAGGGTTTAGGACCCTTTTCTGTTAAAATAAAAAAAATTATTTTTTTTTGTCTAAAATGCCGTTTATGACATTTTTTTTTATGTGTTTATGACATTTTTTGCATTTTATGCACGAAATCGACTTAAAAAAATGGTCTTTAATAGTTTTAATAACGCATCATGTTCATTTGACAAATAGTATGGTTCGATTTTGACTTCTCCCACACCTAAAGGAGTGGGATTCTTTCGTTCTTGTTTCATAGTTTGTAGCCTCCACTTGTGAAGGTCTTACACAAACTCCACAAGCGTTTTATCTCTCCGTATGCCCTACGGCGAGGTTCTTTAGATTTATTGCAGCGTTTTGGTCTCTGTCTATAGAGACACCACAACTACTACAATGATACTGTCTCTCTGATAATGAGAGTTCTTTTTTCTTGTGTCCACAACTACTACAGGTTTTACTCGACGCATAGAAGTGCGGTGCTTCTACAATAGGTATCCCAAGCACTTCTGCTTTAGACTTGAGTTTAGCAAGAAACCCACCGAGTGCTGAATCAGAGAGTGCTTTCGCCAGTTTCTTATTCTTGAGTAGGTTCGTAACCTTTAGCGTTTCTATCCCGATAGCACTTGCCATATTTACAATCTCTGTCGTTGCCTTATGCTGTGCGTCTAATCTGATACAAGCAATCCTATAGTGGATACGTTCTACTATACGTTTTTGCTTATACCAGTTGTTAGATAGAAATACTTTACGGCTCATTTTACGTTGCTCACGCTTTAGCTTGCGTTCATACCTTTTCAGCGGTCTTGGGTTAGGATACTGTTTACCCTTATCAAGTGTCGCAAGTGAGTTTATACCTACGTCTATACCGACTACAGGGAGTCCACGCGTGTCTCGTGGAGCATTCGGTTTACCTGTATCTATGGTTATAGAAACAAACCAACGGTGTGCTGTTCTTGATATTGTTACCTTTATCAGTTCACCCTTAAATCTCAACTTCTCAAACATGCCTACCCAACCTATTTTAGGGAGGCGGATACGTTTACCTTTTATACTAACACTGCTTGGGTCTGTGCTATAAGATTGGCGATCTCTGCGTCTTTTTTTCTTCGGAAACCTATTTTGACCCTTACGCCAACGACTTATTGCGTCACCGAAGTTCTTGATACCAAACAACGCAGCACGCTGATCCATGCCCCGTGTCCAGTCAATATCACGCTTTGCTATATTGAATCGCTTATTCAACTCTTGCCAATGCTGCGGGTCATTCTTGTAATCTGATAACGCACAATTATACGCAAAACGAGCATAACCACATTGTTGGGAAAACCATACGCGTTGCTCGTCGGTTACGTCTAATGCTATCTTATGTGAATTAAGTGCCATTTGGGTATATCTCGCATCTCGTATCTTATCCCCTGACAAGTGGGAGACAGGCACGTAGTCTTGCGACTACGCTTGTCATGCCTGTCTACGAGATACTATACTTATACCACCTTATCCCCTAAATGTCAAATCTTTTTTTATACCAGAACGAACACTACTTGATTTGACCCAAGCATAAATGCTTGGGATTGTTAAGTATTATCCTTCAGAAATTTCAGAAAAGGAAAGTTCAACTTCCCAAAGCAGAAGATTATGTTTAGAAAAGCACTTATAGCGTTTATAGTAAAGTTTAGAATTAATTAGACACTCCAAAGAGGCGAGGATACTAGCGGAAACACCCAAGCAAAAACCCCCTCGCCAGCGGTGGTGAGGTGTTTTGTGTTTTCCAAAGTGCTCTCTTATTTTCGGGTTTTACTATAGTTTGATGTTGGTCTCCGGTGTGCTATTTTATGATTCGGCATATACGCACTCTGGCCGGACAGAAATTATAGTGGATTTTGCAATTACCTATACAACAGTAGAAAGAGACGAGGATACAATCCTCGCCAGCGTACGACCGGGTCTCTACTCGCAATTTATTCAACCGAGTGTCAATGCCTATCCCTGCACCTGTCGTCGGTTTCAAACTCCCGGAGTTGAATCTTGGCAGGCAAGGGATGAGTGGATGGCAACTCCGTGCTGCTTACGCTTTTCGTTTTTAATAGACTTGTAGGGATGGCACATAGAGGCTATGGCTATCCTTACCTTATGGGGGACGTTTATTATATCATTCATTTCCGTCCTCTACCTACTGATTGCTAACGGAGGATAACGATTGAGAAGGATTTGGGTAGCTCAGATTATTATAATTTTGGTGCTTCTGTGGGGCTTCCAGCGCGGAAACCCTTATGCGTATTATATGGCACTTAGATGGGTCTGCTGTGTATCGTTGCTATATCTCGCGATTCGGACGTGGAACCCATCGAAACGGGCGTGGACTGCGATTTTTGTGATTACAGCGATCATTTACGGGACTCCCTTAAAAAGTCCAATGCTTTAGCTTTGGGTCTAAATTGATGTTTCGTGCGAAGTCAAAAAGGAGTTGACATTGCACGAGAAATATGGTATCCTATATCTAACACTTTGGACACCGCTTTCACCCTGCACATACCTTTGTGTAGGAGGTGTCCGCTATTGTGAGTGGAGACAACGTAAGACGGTTGACCTTCGGGAAAACTGCTACTGTCTACGAAACCGAAGCCCACGCCTTTAGGCGTTGGGTGCTATCACCTAATCTTCGGGCAGGAAGCCCAATGCTTTAGCCTTTGGAGGAATGCCCGCTCCTATGTTTTTTCTTTGACATTGCTATCAAAT
The DNA here is from genome assembly GCA_951813545.1 of uncultured Poribacteria bacterium. Taxonomy (GTDB): domain Bacteria; phylum Poribacteria; class WGA-4E; order WGA-4E; family WGA-3G; genus WGA-3G. The sequence goes on along the minus strand of CATOTL010000001.1, from coordinate 237,415 downwards.
TTTGGTATAATATTAGTATCGTGTTGGCAAGCATACACAGCATTGTCGCTTGACAATGTGCTTGCCTCCCACTGTGTAGGGGATAAATGCGCGATGCGCGATATACCATGAAATTGACCTTCAAATACCCTGTGTATCCAACAAAGACACAGGAAAGAACATTGCTTAAGTGGCTTTCCCACCTGTGTGAACTTCAGAACTCTGCGCGCCATGATCGCAAGGTTGCTTGGGAGGCTGAAGGCGAACGCGTCTCTTGCAACGACCAAGAAAAGAAGTTGAAGGTTGCTCGTGAAAAATACGCTGACTTTCGCGAAGTCCCACAAGATATGCAAATCTGTACTTTGGAGCGCACGGATAAAGCATTTGAAGGTTTTTATAGACGCTGGGAGAAGGGTGCTGGAAAAAAAGGCTATCCAAGACACCGCAAACGGATAAAGTCTCTGACATGGAAACTTCGCAAATATACCAAAGTGGTTCGTCGAAAAACAAAAGACGCTGACAAACAGAGACTTCGCGTTCGCCAAAATCCTATCCGAGAAACAGCATGGAAACACGACCGCTTGAAAGTCCCGAAACTTGGTGAAGTCAAGATATATATGCACCGCCCGCTTCAAGGCGACCCGAAAGAAGTTATACTCGTCAAAAAAGCGTCGGGGTGGTATGCCCATATTACCTGTGAGTTGCCAGATACCCCGAAAGTTGAACCGACGACTGCGATTGCCGTTGACGTTGGCACGACCCACTATCTGACGACTTCTGAAGGTGAAAAGGAAGATAACCCACGCTGGTATCGTGAAGCCGAAGGTTTGCTTCATAAGCATAATCAGACGATGGCACGCCGTAAAAAAGGGAGTAAACGCTGGCAAAAATCTGTACATACGACTGCCTTGCACCATGAACGCACTGCCAACAAACGCAAAGATTTCATTGGGAAACTCGTCTACAAACTCTTTCATCATTACGAAAATAACGTCCTTGTCGCTGAAGACCTTAGCGTATCAAATATGGTTCAGAACCAACACCTGAGTCAGAGCATTTCCGATGCGTCTTGGGCAACCTTCTTTAAGTGGTGTGCGAGCATAGCCGAAAGAGACGGCTTGCACTTCCACCAAGTTGATCCCAAAAACACTTCGCAAACTTGCTCCGCTTGTGGTGAGAAATCGCAAAAGAAACTCTCTTTGGCGATTCGCACCTTTGAGTGTCAGTTTTGTGGCAACTCCCTTGACAGAGACCACAACGCTGCATTAAACATACTTTTTCGGGCAGCTGCTGCCCTTCGTGGAGAGCGGTGGGTTTCCACCCTCTATGAAGCGAGAAACAAGAACGAAGCACAAGACGAAGGCTTGCTGAACGCAACACAACTTTTGTTGTTTGACGCCATCACAAGCCCAAGTCTTTAGGCTTGGGTAGTTGACAATCCGATTTTCCGATGCCATGCAACACGGGATACGTGGACTATCATAAATAGGCTGGGCGGTCGTATCTACTCAAAAACCGTTTCGCTTGCGTTCAAAACGCATGATAAGAAAGGTTTTTGGCTTTCAGACGGTGGACTCAAGGCATATCTAAAGTTCAAGCGGTATCCGTGCCGCTGGCGGTGCTTATGAAACGTATATGGCACTTTCTCAAATCGCCACTTACCCTTATCCCACTTGCGGAATGTAAGAGTCATGCGATTATTTTTCAGATTTATTTCACAAGGATTACGCCTTTAGCGGCTTATATCCCAAAGCTAAAGCGTTGGGCTTTACGCCCGAATGCCCGTAAATTTAGATCAGCCGCGGTCCGTTAAATGTACTGTACTATTTAAAGACAGTTGTTACACAATTCCGCCCTACCCACGAACCCATGTAACACTTAGGCTCGCAAGGGGTGGAAAAATCCCGCTGCGCGCTATGAGAAGTGCAGTGCGCGCTATGAGAAGTGCAGTGCGCGCTATGAGAAGTGCATACTTGCGCTGAGAATTGCGCGGTTCACTTCAACCGCCATATCAAAATCTCGGCGGATCGCTTTCGGCATTCTGTAGAGGTCGTGATCCGAAAGTGGATGCCATTTCCCATTGCTCTTGCGATACTCAATGCGAGTCGTCTCGCGACAGCACCGATATTTCCGATTATGACTATACCAGTGTTCACCGTCCGTTTTGAGCTCGTAGTTTTTCCGCTTGGCTTTTTTCGCCTTGTCCATAACAGGTTGCGGTTTCGGGAAGAGTTGAAAAACCGATTTCTCGTGCGGTTTCGACAACCGCTCTAACATCTCTGCCGCTATTAGTTCTTGTATAGTGTCGCCAATCGTCTTTTCTCCAAACCTACACAATTTAGCGAGTACGCCTGTGGTGCTGGGATGGGTCTCACCGGTTTTCCAGTCGGAGTGGAGTTTCAGGAGGATCCACACGAGGCAGGCTTTCCAAGAGATTTCACCAAGGTATAATCGCTCAAAGGGACCCCCTATCCCCCGAGGGACAGCGAATTTGAGGGGTTTTCCGAAGTGGTCGACGGGCACGTCCTCGTCATCACAGAGATGGTGGACGAGTTGATACCGCTTCTTGTTATTCGTCATTAAGATAGAAGAGAGCCATCCTTTTTCGTAGAGTCTGTCGAGTGTTGACCGGACATAGCGGGTGGACATACCGAGCCTACGCGACAGTTCACGGATGGGCACATACCAGACTTTGCCGGTATTCCAAGAACTCCCATGGTTGAGTGAGAGATAAACAACGGTTTCTGCTGCAGTAACGTCTCCGTCACGGAGTGCCGAGAAGATGCTGTATTCTCCACAGGGGACCTGCATCGTCGTCTCGTGGAATTGAACTTCCGGGGTGCGTCTCGGTGCGTCGGGGCTTAATTGAAATCCGTAGTATGTAGACATAGTTATTTCCCTTCGCAGGTCTCAGTGGTTGCCCACGCGGTAGAGGACAAACGGGGCTCTTTGCGTTTGTCGCGCCTAAAAACGTAATTTAACATGATAAACCTCTCAGGTGCAGAACTATAGTAAAGTTTAGAATTAATTAGACACTCCAAAGAGGCGAGGATACAATCCTCGCCAGCGGTGGTGAGGTGTTTTGTGTTTTCCAAAGTGCCCTCTTATTTTCGGGTTTTACTATAAAAAACATTTAATATTGTTAAGTATATCTATGATAAGTAAAATTTTCAACAACTTTTTTTCTGATGGCGAAAAAAGCGCATGGAAGCTTTAGGAAATGGTTGTTGGTGTGGACCTTTCTGCCGGATGCCTCTCTTGCTGACAGCTGTTCTATATCCCTATTACTCCTTTTTCCCTTAATGGTTTTAACCTATCGCCCCGATAGGACTTTGTAAAGGAATTAAAGCGGTGGGCTGAACAGTTGGATTGGGATGGTATCTTGATACAATACAAATGCTGAAAAAACACCCTAGCAAAAACCCGCCTACGGGGCTTGCCGGATTGGAACTGAGGTGCTGAGGTGCTACACAGATACCGCCCCTACGGGGCTGCTTCGACTTTTCTGAGGGTCTCACTTCCGCCAATCTACATAATATAACGTGAGTTCGACGTAAGTGCGTAGATTCTGTTGAACAAGACCTAAAAAAATCACGGCAGCCCCGTAGGGGCGACATCTCTATAGAACCGGTCGTCCCAAATTTTCCAAGCCCTGTAGGGGCGGCATCTGCGAAAACAGTGTGTCTATGAAGCGGTATCGATTCAGGATCTCGCGCGTCGCATCATTTGCCTGTCTGGCGATCGTTTTCTCATTTTTTTATTGTTAAACAACAAAAAACCGGAGGCGCTCATCTCTAAAAAAAGTGGTTTCGGTGCATGTTGTTTAACTATTTTAATATATATTAATTTTAAATATTTTAAGGGTGCTACGAACCCACGCCACACCTACGTTCCCAGATTTTAAAATGAGAGTTTATGGTATGTAACATGAGAGTTTATGGTATGCAATAAGTCTTAAAATGAGAGTTTATGGTATGTAACATGAGAGTTTATGGTATGCGATTTTCCTTAAAATGAGAGTTTATGGTATGTGCCTATAAATTCACTACGGATGTAGGGGACACCAGTGTCCAATCTAAACATGAGAGTTTATGGTATGAAACATGAGAGTTTATGGTATGCCCTGCTGAACCCGCTGATAGCGACACAGAAAACAGACGATTTTGACTTTAAAATGAGAGTTTATGGTATGAAACATGAGAATTTTTGTTGACATCTCTCATTTTTTTATTGTTAAACAACAAAAAACCGGAGATTTTCATTGCCACATCTACATTTCCAGATTTTAAAATGTGTGTTTATGGGGAACAACTTTCTTAAAATGAGAGTTTATGGTATGAAACATGAGAATTTTTGTTAACTTTTTCTCATTTTTATCGTATAATACTCTTAAATAACGTAAAACTGGAGGCGTAAACAAATGAGATTAGCTGAAATTGATGAGGTCATTAAAGCGAGTCCAGCGATTCAAATCCAGAGCAAAATTTCGCTGATGCAGCGGCGGGCATGGAACGTGCTCCTCGCCAATGCCTACAACGAACTCCCAGATAAGGACATCCATAGCGTCAGCATGGTAGAACTCGCGGCGAAACTCGGTTTTAATAGTGGAAATCAAGAATACCTCAAAGAGGTGTTAAGGTCGCTTCGTTCTTGTGAGGTTGAATGGAATCTCCTGAACAAAGACAACAAGCAGGTATGGGGCGTTGCGAGTTTATTGGCATCCGCAGAGATCGAAAACGGTATCTGCACCTACGGTTTCGCACCGCATCTCCGCTTGAAACTTCACAATCCACGCATCTATGCCAAACTCAACTTGCGACTCCAAAACCGATTCAAAGGTCAATACGCGCTCGTTTTGTGGGAAGTCTGTTTCGACTACTTCGATACCGATCGCGATCAAGGCGAAACGCCCTTCATCCCAATAGAAACTTTTAAAGAGCTCATCGGATTGGAACCAGATGAGTATCCAGCCTTCGGGTTCCTCAACCGAGATGTCATCAAACCTGCTGTCAAAGAGATTAACGACTTAACAGACTACCTCGTTGAAGTCGAACAGAAACGTAACGGGCGAAAGGTGAGCGAGCTGAAGTTTCGTATCACGCGGGTCGAGCAGATCTCGATTCAGGAATCGCTGTTCCCGGATATAGAGAACCTGCCGCCGGTCGCTGTTGAACTCGTCCAAGCGGAGATTGATCGGAAAGTCGCACTGGAAATCACTGAACAAGAATGGGATTTCGTGAATCCGCAAAAGTTGCCGCCCGCCGGCACGTATCCTGATTTTCTGGCATACATCGCCGAGAAGATTGAGATGTCGCTCCATGCGTCAGAAGTCAAAAACCGTGGCGGTTTTATCGTTGAGGCGATTCGAGAAAACTATCAGGACTCAGCCGTACAAAAGGTTCGCGAGACGCGCGCCGAGAAAGCCAGAGAAAAGGAACTTGAAGACCTCACGGTAGAGTTTAAAGTCAAAAGAGATAACATCCTCCGTCAAGCCGTCCATAACCAGCCGGCGCTTGTTACGCGCGCCGCAAAAAAGATTACGTCTTACATGATCCAAGAACGCCTCCTCGAACACGATTCCGCGATGACGGCGTATCAGAAAGGCGGGATGGTCAAGGCGGAGATTGACGGCATCCTTGCCGCTGAGTTCTGTCAGGAGCTGCTCGCACCCGCGATAGCGGCGTATGAAGATGAAAGGGCACGAATCTTGGGATAGGTAGTTTAGAAGAAAAAAAGACGGTTGTCACATCTTCGGTCTATAAAGCATTATCGCGGTGCGTGAGATACAGCAAACAATGGAAAAAACTCAAATGTGTCAAAGACCGAACCCTGAAGAAAATAGACGCACAAGGGGTGTTTCTTCTAGTATCTCTGTAGAAAAGTGATACCTTACAGACCTAAGTTTCCCCGTAGGGGCGGCATCTATAGAAATCTGTGGCAAAAATGATACCGAAAATCACTAAATTGACACCTATGGTTGGGTTGAACGGATACTCCGGAAAAATCGGACCCAGAAAATCATCAAAATCCTTATTCCGACAATTGCCGGTTCCTGATCCGCTAACTGCCTATGGCAGCAGCGACTTTCACCAAATCTTGGATGTTGATGACACCATCATCGTTGACATCTGCGTCATTTGCCTCTGTTTTCCCGAAGTTTGCGGCAACTAACACCAAATCTTGGATGTTTACAGCCCCGTCGTCGTTGATATCCTCCGGCGTTTCTTTAAGTGCTGGTGGTGGGAGTTCCCACAAGAGCACCGTGCCGTCATGACTTCCACTCGCAAGCGTGCGACCATCGCCGCTGATCGCAATCTCTGATACGTACGCCGTATGACCGCTAAACGTTTTCAATTCCTGCCCCGTGGCGATATCCCATAAGACAATAGTTTTGAGCTCCCCATAAGCGAACGCATGACCCTTCGAGCTGAATACAACACTTTTTTGAAAGCGACCTGTAGAGTAGTTCGGGACTCCAGACACTATGGGACGCCCAAGCGGCTCTCCAGTGGCAACATCCCACAAGATAATCATCTCGCCGAGAAAATTAGCCCGACTCGGAAGTGATTGGTCCTGACTCCGACTCGCGAGTATGTCGCCATTCGGGCTGAAAGCGAGGCTTGTAACTTCAGTCGTATGCTCGGTGCGCTTTTCTGGGTCCCCTTCGAGCGTCTTCAATTCCGCGCCGGTGGCGACATCCCACAAACGAATATTCGCGTCCCAATCTCCACTGGCGAGCGTCTGTCCATCAGGACTGAACGCAAGACTGAAAATTGGAGCTGTATGCCCTTTGAGGATTTTCAGTTGTTCCCCAGTAGCGACATCCCACAAACGAATATTCGCGTCCCAATCTCCACTGGCGAGCGTCTGTCCATCAGGACTGAACGCAAGATTGAAAATCACTTGTTCTGTGGGAATGGTTTTGCGAGTGCCGGTGTCAACATCCCACAAGATAATCTCGCGTACGCGATCTGCGCTACTCGCAAGCGTTTGTCCATCTGGGCTGAAGACGATACTATTAAAGCGCTTATCCCGCCTATTGTGTCCCTCGTGTCCAAGGAATGTACGTTTCTGCTGGCCCGTCCCAACATCCCACAAACGAATGATGTTGTCATCATTTACGCTCGCAAGCATCTCTCCGTTCGGACTGAGCGCGACGCTTGTAATTTCACTCGCATGTTCCGTGAGGGTTTTCAGTTCCGCTCCGGTGCCGACATCCCACACACGGACGGTGTATTCTCTAAAACCGATACTCCCCGCAAGCGTCTGTCCATCTGGACTGAAGGCAATTCCTAACACATTCGCCACAGAACGTCCAGTGAGGTCTTTCAGATGTTCTCCCGTCGCAGCATCCCACAAATTGATGGCACCATTTAAGCCTTGCCCACCGCCACAACTTGCAAGTATCTGACCATCAGGACTGAAGGCGATATCCCAAATAGCGACCGCATGCCCCGAGGAGATCGACTTGTGTTCGATACCGGTAAGACTCCAGAGAACGATGTTTCTGTCCTGATCACTACTCGCTAACGTTCCCGCATCGGGACTGAACGCAACGCTGGTGACATTCGCTTTGTGCCCAGAGAAAATTTTTACAGGTTTGCGAGTGCTAACATCCCAGAGCCGGACGGTGTCGTCCAAACCTCCGCTCGCCAGTGTTCGTCCGTCAGGACTGAACGCAACGCTGCTGACCTGAAGTCTATGTCCCGTAAAGGTTTCCAAGGGTTCACCAGTCGCAGCGTCCCACAACTGGACGGTTCCGTCTCCGTCGCCGCTCGCAAGCATCTCTCCATCTGGACTGAACGCAACACTATAGAAACCCCATCTCTGCCCGTTAAGAGTTTTCAGGTGTTCACCGGTCGTAACGTCCCAGAGTCGGAGCGTGTTATCCCAACTTGCACTCGCAAGCTGGGTGCTATCTGGACTGAAGGCGATGCTCGGGATTTCATCGTCATGCCCTGTGAGCAGGACAAGTGCTTGGTAGGTCTTTGCGTCATATATCCAGATACCGATTGTGCTGGCGACTGCGAGGCGTGTGCCATCTGGCGAGAAGGCTATATCCCCAGTTGCGCGACCGTTACCGAGACGTGCTTTCGCACCTTCTGGCAGATGCCACTGCGTCGGATTTTGTTGGGCGAATGTGATAGCACCCAACGCCTAAAGGCGTGGGCTTCGGTTTCATAGCGACTGCGGTTTACTCAAAGCGTCCACCGTCTTATTTTCGCTCCACCGACGGGCATTTCCCCTGTATCCTGAAAGAAGTGGATACAAGGCATATCGTCAGGGGACGGCTATCCCTGCCCGCAAAATGTTTATCGCAGCGTTTATGTCTCTGTCGTGGTGTGAACCACATTCGGGACATGTCCACTGCCTGTCGTTCAATGTTAGGTTTTGGTTGTGAAAACCGCAATCGCTACAAGGTTTCGTTGTAGCCGTCCATTGTCCGACTTGTTTGAAAAAACGCTTATGTTTACTGCACTTATATTCCAATATCTCAACAAACTGGTAGAACCCGAGGTCGGAGACTTTACGTCCCCACAAGCGTTTCATACCGTCAAGGTTCAGCGTTTCAATGGCAATCGTATCAAACTTCTTACAGAGTTTGCTTGCCAGTTGCCAGTGAAAATCTTTGCGTTGGTTGCTGATTTTCCGATACAGACGTGCGAGGTGCCTGACACACCGCCACCAACCGTTAGAGCCTTTGATTTTACGGCTCAATGCTTTGTTGAGAGACCGGAGTTTGTTCGAGGAGTGTTTCAAAGGTTGCGGGTGTTGGATCTTCTCACCCGTGCTAAGTGTCAAGTATGCGTCTTTCATGCCGAAGTCTGCCCCTACGCTTTGACCTGTAGTGGGCAGAGGTCTAAAGTCTGTATAGGTTGTTGTAATACAAATCCAATAGTCCCCAGAAGCATCACGCTTGATTGTAATACGACGGATAGTGCCGTGCCACTGGCGGTGCTTATGAAACGTATATGCCACTTTATCAAATCGCCACTTACCCTTATCCCACTTGCGAAATGTGAGTATAATACGGTTGTTAGTGAGTTTATACCCAGTTTGTTTAAGCGTCATAGACTTAAACTTATGGCGCGGTTTGATATGCGGTTTACCCCCAAGTTTATTAAAGAACCTTTGATACGCATTATCAATGCGTTCGAGTTCTGCTTGAATCGCTTGACTTGGCAACGACTGCCAATGTGGGTGCGTGCTGCGTTTCAAATCCTTCGCATGTTGACACATTGCAGCGTAGGGGGCATACGACAAGCCGTCTTTGTATCTTTGGGCTTGCCACTTATGGAAGTATTCATGCACTTGCCACATATCGTCAAGCACGTTGCCAAGACGTAGCGTATTCGATTGATTGTATATCTTATACTTATAGGTTTTCATGGACTATCAAGTCTCAACTCTTTAACCCCTAACGAGTGGGTAGGCAGACACAGAACCGGGGTCCCCACCCGTTACTGGGAAGGGGGCGATTCTGCTGAACATGTCTGCCAACTTGATACTAAGACTATACCACGTTTCCGCATAAAAGTCAAATGTATTTCGGGAAATACGTCACTCCCGGGCTTATATCCCAAACCTAAAGGATTCGGATTTACGCCCGAATGCCCGTAAATTAATCGTCGGCAAGTCGCGTAATGATATCAAAATGACCTTCAGAGGTCGTAGCGAAAAACCGCAAGTTTCGGAGGCATTCAGCTCCGCTGTAGGAGGGAAGAAATTGAAGAAACACCCAAGCAAAAACACTCCGATTCCCTACACCCTAGCCATCAAGAATCCGCGCTTTTTCCGTCTCGTAGACCGCATAGACCGGGGCGATCAGCTCCGAACAGAACTCCTCGGCGAGGATGCCATTGATTTCTGCCGTCACCATCCCGCCATCCCGGTAAGCCTCTTCCAGTGAATTGTAGCTTTCCAAGCGTTCAAGCGCAAGATAGGATTTAATTTTCTCAGCGGCTTTCTCAAGCAGTTCAGGATTGGTACGGACGGCTTGTCGGAGCAAGGCACTCCTTTTTTCCTTCATCTCGGATTCCAATGCGGCAAGTATCGCCCGTTGTTCTTTGTGTTTGCGGATCTCAAATTGCAATTGGAGTTCGGAATCTTGATAGTTCTCTCGGATTGCCTGGACGATGAACCCGCCCATATTTTTGACATTTGCTGTCTGGTGTGCGAGTGCGATCTTCTCCTCAATGTAAGCCTGAAAATCGTGATAGTCTTCGCTGTTCAGGTCTGCCTCTCCATTCACTGCGTCCCATTCTTGGTCGGTGATCTTCAGTGCCTCTCGGCGTGCCACGCCTGCTTGCAACAACGCGATGGCGATTGCTGGCAGTTCTTCGACATCGGGATACAAGGGTTCCTCTTCCGAACTCCCCAACTCTTTCAAGCGTGAGATTTGGAACTTCAGGAAGGCGATCTTGCGTCCCTGCCGCTTCTGTTCGACCTCGACAAAGAAGTTAGTGAGTTCGTTAATCTCCTCAATTGCCGGTTTGATGACCCTATGATTCAGATGTTTGAAGATCGGATAATCATCGGACGCTATCCCCATTAACTCTCTGAAGGTTTCAAGCGGGATGAAGGGTGTTTCACCGTAGTTGCGGGCGGTATCGAAATAGTCGAAACAGACTTCCCAGAGAACCAAGGCGTATCTGCTCATGAACCGGTTCTGCAGGCGGAGATTCAACTTCGTGTAAATACGCGGGTTGTAAAGTTTATAACGTAAATGCGGTGCGAAACCGTAGGTGCAGATGCCGTTTTCTATCTCTGCGGATGCCAGAAGCGCGGCAACACCCCAGACCTCTTTTTTGTCCTTTCCCAAAACATTCCATTCCACCGTGTGGTCGACAAGTGCTTTCACCGTCTCTTTGAGATGCTCTTGATTCTTGCTATCAAAACCGAGTTTCTCTGCCAGTTCAACAACACTGACGCGATGGATATCTTTGTTCGGCAACTCATCGTAAGCGTTGGCGAGTAGGACGTTCCACACCCGCCGCTGTAAATGCGTTAGATTGCCCTGAATCTGGATGGCTGGACTCGCTTTGATGAACTCTCTACGTTCCAATAAATTCACGTTTTCCCCTTTTTGTCCTGTTTTTTTACTGTATTTTACAATAAAAGTCGACTTTTTTCAATATTAATTGACTTTTCATATCATAAACGTTTACCTTTAACCGCAAAATCGCCAATTTTTAGCCTTATTAACCCCCATTTTATCAGGGTTCCTATTATCCGTTCACCGCTTCCCCATAAACGCTCACCTTTCCGTAAAGCCGCTAAAGGTAAGAGTTTTCCCGTAAATGTTGACCTTTAATCCCGTAAACCTATACCTTTTCTGTATACCTATATTATTACCCCCATAAACGTCGACCTTTAACCCCATAAACGTCGACCTTTAATCCCGTAAACCTATACCTTTAACCCCATAAACGTCGACCTTTAACCCCATAAACGTCGACCTTTAACCCCATAAACGTTGACCTTTAAATCCGAAAACGTAGGTATGGCGTGGGTTCATCGCACCCTTAAACAATTTAAAATATTTAAAAATTTATAATTAAACAACAAGTTGGGAAATCATGCGTTTTTCGGAGAAAGGCTTCCCGTTAATTTGTTGTTCAACAAAAAATATATTTAAACAAAAACACGAGACACAAAGCGTAAAAGATCGGTGTGCGTTTGAAATGCTTTCTCATTTGTTCGCTAATCAATATTTGCATACGCCAGCAGCGTTGCAAGGACCATGCCTATATTGCCAGTGATAGACCCTACTATTACGAGTCGCTTGCGAAGTGAGGTTATTTTTGATGTATAGATTTGGGTATAAGCCTTGATATACTCAGGAGATTTTCCGAGGAGTCGCTCTGGTGGGGGCGTTACGTTGTGCGGATACAGGTCCACAGCGAGCGGCATTGCGAAGGCACCCAGAAGAATAGCACCTGCGACGGCGCAACCCGCCTGCGCGCCAGTGGGTATCAATAAATCATGAAATCCCCCATCTGGATCCAACCGTGTGCCTATCACACACCCGCCGACACAACCGGTGAGGCAACCCGCAGTGCTACCTAACCCACCGAACATAAACCACATCGCTTTTGCCATATCTGACATATCGGCATTCGCATCGGCTTCGGCTTGTGCTGCTACAGGGTTCTGTTGTGCGAGACTGACAGGTGTTGTGCTGAGGATTAGTAGGGTTGCCATGAGAGAGGCGGATATACGGAACATAGCATCTCCTTTTAGCCATTTTCGCGGTGTTTTGTAGAAATCTCTACAGAAATGGATATTGAACAAAGAACAAGCCCCGTAGGGGGTTTTTGCTAGGGTGTTTCTTCAGCATCTGTGTAGAAATGGATATAAAACAAAGACCAAGCCCCGTAGGGGCGACATCTGTATAAAAGTCTATCACTTTGAAAAATTGTCCAAAGCTTCGTATCTATCAGCAGTCGCATCATAGGTCGTTAATTATGAACAGTAGCATCGCGCCCATACCTAAGTTAGAGGTGATGGAACCTGCCGTTACCATCCTTTTCCGAAGCGATACTGTTTTCGATCTATAGGCGTGGAGGTAGGCTTTGATGTATTCGGGTGATTTTCCGAGGAGTCGCTCCAGTGGTGGACTTGGGTTATGCGGGTATATGAAAACAGCGGTTGGCACGACCAAGACACCACAAAAGATCGCACCTGCGAGACCACAACTTGCCATCGGGTCATCAGAGATAGAATATACACAACTATTAACTGGATCAAAATCTATGATTAACCCGGATAAACATGCGCCGACACCGCCAGCGGCAAAACCCACACTACTCCCCACCAGCCCTGACATAAACCACCATTTTTCTCTCATATCGCTGTTTACGTCTTTGTGGGCATCGGCTTTCGCTTGTGCTTGTATAGGGTTCTCTTGTGCAAGACTGACAGGTATCGTGCTGAAAAGCAATAGGGTTACCAGGAAAAAGGCGGGGATACGGGACATGCGGGTTCCTCTTTTATCCGAGTTCTGGAAATAGTATAGCATATCTCACAGAAATTTTGTAGGCTGAACACAACAGAACCGTGAAACACCCTAACGCGCCCGATTGCCAACCAACCGAATCGGCATCACATTTTTTGAGGTTGACACACGAGAACAAATGTGATTTACTATTTCCAAAAGGAGACACCCGATGAAAACCATTCTCGTCCTCTCAATGCTTTTTTGTGTAATAGCGTTGCCAGCCCTCGCCGAGCTCACGCCTCAAGACCTCGATAAGATCCGCTTGATTGTCAAAGAAGAAGTCAAAAACGAGATTTCCGAAGCCGAGAAACGCATAACAAACCATGTTGATCTCAAAATTGAAGGTGTTGAGAAACAAATCACGCTCCTGACGAATGTCGTATATGGACTTATCGCTCTCATTGTCGCAGCTATCGCGATCCCACAACTTATCTTGGCATGGCGAAGCGGAAAGGATCGCTCACTTGAAAGACAAGTTGAAATGCTCACACGCGAAATCGAAACGCTGAAACAACAGCGGATTGTCCAACCATGAAGTCGCCCCACTGAGGACTTCGAGAACAACTTCAGCTTTAAACTCAGGCGTGAACTTTCTTCGTTTCGCCATTGGATACTCCTTTCAATGAGATTGTTATTGTAGCACAATCTTCCTTTAGGGAGTGGTCTAAAAAACCGTAGGCAGTACAGAGTTTCATCTTTACTAAACCAGTTCGACATTTTTTAGCCCGTTTATCGTTATAACGTTCTTACACGTCTGCACGACGTTCTGCCTACCCCTAATGCCTTCCGAAATAAGCCCACCGTCAAAACTTGCCTTTTCTATAAAAAATTTGTTGTAAAATTACTTATTATCTGTTATACTTATTATTAGTAAACTTAATAAGCGTAGATTTAAAGTTCTCACTTCATTGACATACTCACCCAGCTAAAGCAAGGGTGATTCTTTTGTTCCTTTTAGGAACATTCCTCGTGTTTAAGACGAGGCAACAGGGACTTGCAAACGAAAGCCCAAGGGCGGTGTCATGCGGGCAAGACCCATTTCCGCCACTACGGGGACACCGAAGTGACCCAGATACTTTTTTCTGATATTGATAGCACCTACACCGTCGCGGTGATATTTGAAACCACATTTACAGGTATAGTTGCGATTGTTCGGTTTCTTTCGGTTGCCACACTTCGGGCACGTTTGAGAGGTATAGGATTCGTCAATGACTTTGACTTTGATACCTAACGCTTTGGCTTTATAGGTTATCAACTCGGCAATCTTGGCGAAAGCCCATTGGTGGAGTTTCTGGTTCGTCTTTTTACCGTAGTCTATGGGGTTTCGGATACCTGTAAGGTCTCCAAGCACAATTGTGCCAATACCTTTCGCTTGGCAGTATTTGACGAACTTTGTCGTCTGTTTGTGGAGTGCGTCTTTGATTTGGTTATCAATCTTTCGGATACGCTTCCACTTACGGCGCGTGAGTCGCCACCAGCGTTTGGAATGGCGTTTACACCGACGGATCGTCTGACTGAAATCGGCAAGCACTTTATGTCTATAGCGGTATAGTGAGCGGATATACCGTCCATTGTAGATATGAGTCTCTTGCCCGTCGTGAGAGACAATCGGGTGTATTTCGCCAATATCAACGCCTGCCACTTCTTTACCTATTTCGGTTGCTTGGGTGTGATACAAATACGAGAAATGGAGTGTCCATTGACCGTAGTTATAGCACAAATCAATCGTTGCGATGTGTGCCGCTTTCGACATATCAAAGTTACTTGGCAAAGGTATCTCTATTTTCGGTTGACCTGATGCCATAGAGAGTTCAACGCGTTTAGGAAAAAGACGGTTTCCGTCTACAAATCGGATAGCAGCCTTTTTCCAACGGGTCGTCATATATCTCTTTCGTTTGTTCGGAGGTTTCGGTTTCTGAATACCACCGCTCTTTTTCAAGGCGGCGTAGGATTTCCAAGACTTGAAGTAACGCTCCCGAACTGCTTGCCGACTTTGGGAATGCAAGAGTGGATGAGAGAGTCTTTTGTCTATCCAACCTTCGCAGTCTTTACCGATATAGAAGTCTCTGTGAGCATGAGGATAGCCACGCTGCCACTGGTACATATCCATTTGATAGCAACAGGCATTCCAAAGCGCAGCAGACGCAGCATGGGCTTCAGAGAATATCGGTTGTTCCTCTATTTTCAGGGTTTGGGTGCGGTAGAAACTTGGCATCTATACACCTTTTTGGGTTTCCACATATTGTTTTAGAGCTTCTAATGTTACACCGCCTGTAGACGCTACAAAATAGGAACGGGTCCACAAGTTAGGTAATCTTGATTTTAGGTGAGGGAACTCCTCGCGAAGCATTTTAGCTGTCATTCCTTTGAGTTTGCCAATCATTACACCAACGGCTTGGGTTGGAGGAATGCTAATCAACATATGTATGTGGTCTGTCATTGTCTCTAAGGCACGAACCTTAAATCCGTATTTCTCTTCTGATTCTGTTACAAGTTCTTTGAATCGTTCTTGAATGTCAGCTGACAAGACACTTCTTGTGTATTTTGTGCACCAAATGATGTGGTACTCACAGGCGTATGTAGCAGATCGCGTCGTTTGATATGTTAGAACAGGTGTTTCTAATTTCATCTAATCTTCGGGCAGGAAACCCAATGCTTTAGCTTTGGGAGGAATGCCCGCTCCTGTAGTAAAAGTTAAGGCGTGTGAGAACTCTGAAGTCAGAGCGTTTCGCGCCTGTTGTGAATCGTTTGTTTTCCATGCTGTATATTGAAAACAAACCCTTTGCGTTAACGCCAGCAAGTCGGGCTAATCCGTATTTGACATGCCGAATGAGTGTGTTTTTGACCAATCCTTTCCCTAATAGAGTTCCGCCCACCCGTGTGCGTTTACCGCCTTTCGCTTCCTGTTGCCTATGCAACTCTCTGCGTTTTATCGGTATCGGTGAGATACACAGAAGCCTCGTGTTATCGGGTATATCCGAACCGCCTACGGTATGATAAGCAAGACACCAAGAATCTACGCAATGCGCATCAAAGGTTTCCGATAGTTTCTTTGAAGACTTCTTGAGACCTAACCTATCCCGTATCTCTTTGGTTTCCCAACCCTGTAAAGTGTAGAGTTCCCAACGCTTTTCGATTTCGCTATAGAACCACTGTTTACCGACTTCCAAAGGGCTAAACGATTGATTCCACTTCTTCGCACGCTGTATCGTCCGTGCCGTAATATCCTCAACACATATATGAGCCACCGGATATAGGGTGGACAACCAATCAAGTATGCGAAGTTTCCAGTCCCACCTCGCACGGGTGCCTGCGGGAATACGCGCTTTGTTCGCAAGACGGTTGGTTCTATTTTTGCGGTTCGGACACTTTCGGGAACGCCTACTTCTACGCAACTCTCGACGCTTCGCTACTTTCTTACCGACCTTGCTGTGAGCATCGGCTTGCACATTGAGATAAGTGTGTGCCTCACTTTTGACGGTAAACCCTTCTTTCTTACTGCCGGGGTCTACGCCAACAGCAATCTCTTGTTTATAGGCATCTGTATCATAATTGAGCCTGATACAGAATATGCCGTTAGACCAATAGGGGGTTGCCAACCCTTTCTTAATCAGCATGCCCGCTTTGTTTGGACGGGTCGGCATTAATTGCCTACCCGATTGACTCTTTACTGGAACAAACATCGTTTGTAATCTCCCTTTCGGGGTGTGTGTTTCCCCTTCCAGATCACAATATCCAAGCGGTATCAGACGAGGGGAGTATCCGATACATAGGAGAGGCTACCATACCCAAGATACTGCGATATTTTACTGTAGAAAATAGTTTAACTTGTGGAGTGAACGCTTGGTATACGCTTCGCACAAGCCCAATCCTTTAGGTTTGGGTTATTGACTCTAAAACCTTTTTCTATTAGATTATACATAGATGATACCACATTTTTGTTAGAATTTCAATCTTTTTTTCAATATAGACCTTTGGTCTAATCCACTAAGGCGGGGTCTACATCCCCCAGCTAAAGCAAGGGGGTTTTGACACCGAAATTTGATAATTTTAGGGGTTGCTATGAGTTTAATGGAATTTTTAGGCGTTCTCGTGTTCGCGAAACTCTGTCTTTTCCTGCTATTACGCACGGAAAGCACATGTTGGCAGCGGTGGAAACTTTAAGAAACTTTACAGACTACGGAACGGAACAATGACAAACAGATCGGCGCATCACAGAACTGTGCCCGCATCGTTCCGCGTCCCAACCTTCGGGTCTAACAATCTTTTTCAAGGATGGTTCTGTGATAGAAACACGGCTGGAATGCGACGAATGCGGTGAGATATTTGAGGTCTCCAACGAGATAGCCGATGCGATGCGTCGTTGGCGAGAGGCATCCGGTGATCCGTATATCTGCGAGGCATGCGCCGGTGTTGCAGAAGTTATCTCTTCATCGGCTACGGAGAAAGGCGATGCGCGATAAAACAGAAGCACTCGGATACCGAGATAACCAAGTCGAACGGTGTAAAAGTTGCTATGCACCGATCATCTTCCGCTGGCGATATGGTCGGAAGCACCCGTACGATGTCGTCGTCAGGGGCGGCAGAGTCGTTACCGTCGGTGTCTCGCATTTCGATACCTGTCCCGACGCGGGGACCTATGGATCGAAAGGTCTCAAAGCACGCGCCGATGCGCATACCGCTGCAGTCGAAAAGTGGCGGGAATCGTGTCTGACCCACAAAACCTACCACGAGATCGACTGGAGAACAACAGTGCTGTTCGATGTCCCGGAAAAACATGCCCAACCCGTCGTATGGAAACTCATCGAGCGCGGGGGTCCCTTCGAGGGCTGGCATCCAAACGACGTGATTCCGCACCTGCACAAGGTCGCCGTCCGCGATCGGAAAGTCGTCGCGATCCTGGTAAAATCCGCAGTCTTCAACCGCATCCATTACCATCTTTACGGATTCGAGATGTCCGTCTTTTCGGAGATGACAGAACGCAAGCAAGTATCCGTAGCAGGCTATCGACTTGAACCAAGCTGCGTAATCTGAACCCCACTTCCCGATGCCTCTTCCTGTAGAAGCACTCTCCGAATCGCGACTTCCCGCTATATTTGTAATGCCGCCCACCCGCATATATGCAGCATCGCACACCGCTGGCGAGGTTTGATGAAGATTAATTTTTTAAATCGGTAATATCGGAACGTGCGATGAATCGCACGACTACGAACCTGCCCGTTTGTAGTAGGGCAATTTATTGCCCGTCAATTACCGAACTATTTTATTAATCTTCATCAACAAACCGCACCTACCGGGCCTGGTGAGAATATAAAATTACCCAAATATTTTATTAAACTTCATACGGGGTGGGGAAAGCGGCGAAAACGCTTTCTGAAATGTGCGAAACCTGTTCGTAGCAACTTGGGTTATTAGTTAGTACTGGCAATTAATAACTCATAAATAATAAGTAATAATTTTTTTACTTGTATATTTTTAGTATTTTGTGTATAATATATAAGTGTGGGGAATTAACGACGGTTCCCCACCCCAAAAAATCATGAAACTTAAACTTAAGCGTCCATTTTCATTTAGAATAAGATTCGGAAGCCGAGCGCGGCGATTCGGGAGGAACGCATAATTTGGAAAATATACTTATCCTTGATGTTGGAAACTCAAATACGAAATGCTTTATCTATCAGGTTGATCGGATAGGTGGCGTGCCTCGTGGTGTTGATTATGAGGCGACTCCAATCTATGAAGAGCAACAGAGAACGAATCGCGGACATCCATGGGATTTGGTGGATACCTGTAGATGCTTACTTGCGCGAGCGATAAAAGCACACGCGCCTAAATATGGAATGCTTACGGCGTTCGGTGATGCGTTTGTGTATTACGATCCAAATCAGAATAAGCGTCCGCGGTTTGTGTTTGCGGATGAGCCGGTGCCGGAGGACCTCAAGTATGATCTCGATATAGATTATGAGACGGCAGGTTTCCCGACAGGTAATATCGAAATTACGGGGGTGCGTGCATTACGCGCGAAACATAAAGCGGCGTGGGAATCTATTGTCCCTGTCAATGTTATGCTCGGTAGAGAACTCTGCGACAAGGCGAACTGGTGGGCTTGGGACATCACTCAGGCATCGTCAACAGGCGACTATAACATATCAAATGGGGAGTGGGTATCAGACGGGATTCCGGTGTGTCAACCCTCAGACGAAATCGGTATCTTCAAAGACAAACCGATCTCGGTGCGTACAGTACCTGCCTTTCAGGAGATGACTCTGCTCGCGGGTGGGCGTGATAACGCTTTCATTGATACAACTGAACAGACACCGTATATCGTTGCTGGCACTTGGCTTGTTGTCTCTACGATCCACGATGCTTTTAGACCTACAGAGACGCAGCGTCAGCATGGGGTACGTTGGTTTATCTCCGGGAACGGTCGATATCTTGCCCAGACGGTGCGACGCTCGGTTCGACCGATCTCTAAGCAGTTGCCTGAACAAATCTTTGAGGACCTCCAAACGATGGGCATCGGGGGTGGCGAATATCAGAAAATACGTGTCACTGGTGCTTACGCGAAGGCATTGACTGCAAAACTGAATCGCTTCTCAACGGAGCATTACTTCAACTTCCGATTTACGGATCAGGGTGAACAATTCAAGCAATCTGCTATCTACGTCTATAAGAATAAGGAATCAACTATAGAGTGAGGGGGCAATTGGCGAGGATACTAGCGGAAACACCCAAGCAAAAACCCTACTGGGTCTGGGGGAAATATCAAATTATTATAGAGTGAGGGACAATTATGCACGTACAACTTGGAAGGACGACTATTGATACGAATGGTTCACCTGTCTATGTTATCGGTGAGATAGGGATCAACCATAACGGTAGTCTTAAGGTTGCGAAGGAACTGATTGATGTTGCTGTCGATGCGGGTTGTGATGCGGTCAAGTTCCAAAAACGGACACCGGAAATATGTGTTCCCAAAGAGCAACGCGATAAACGCCGGGATACGCCTTGGGGCGAGATGTCCTATATGCAGTATCGAGAACGCGTTGAGTTCGGTGAGAAGGAATATGCTGAGATAGACGCATATTGTAAGAAAAAAGGGATTGCGTGGTTCGCCTCGTGTTGGGATGCCCCTTCTATAGCGTTTATGGAGATGTTCTCACCTGCCTGTCATAAGATTCCATCTGCGATGATTACGGATTACATGCTGCTAAAGGCGTTCGGGGGGACCGAGCGGCCGCTTATCATGTCTACTGGGATGTCTACAAGAGGACAAATTCGGAGAGCAGTGAAACAACTCGGACAGGGAGATCTCATCGTGATGCACTGCAACTCGGAATACCCGTGTCCTGTGCATCATCTGAATCTCAGAGGTATCCAGACGCTTCAGACAGTGTTTCCTACGTGTCCGATTGGTTACTCGGGACATGAATTGGGGTTTCAGCCGACGCTGACCGCCGTCGCGCTGGGTGCGGTTGTGGTTGAACGGCATATCACACTTGCTAAAAATATGTGGGGATCGGATCAGGCGTGTTCATTAGAACCGGCGGAACTCACAGAGATGGTGCAGGGGATTCGGTCTGTTGAAAAATCGCTTGGCACTGGCAGTATAGTCGTGACACCGGCAGAAAAAGAGATCCGGGAAAAGCTGCGGAGGATCTGATGGGAGAAAAAGTCCTTATTATCATACCGGCTCGGGGTGGTTCTAAAGGGGTCGAGAATAAGAATATCCGTATGTTCGCTGGACATCCGTTGATTGCCTATTCCATTACGGCTGCGTTGTTCTGTCAATATGCCTCACGGGTTGTTGTGTCAACGGATTCTGATGAGATCGCAGCGGTTGCGAAACATTATGGGGCTGAAGTGCCGTTCTTGCGTCCGGCGGAGTTGGCAACGGATACTTCTCGTGATATTGCGTTCTGTCAGCATGCGCTTGGTAACATTGATGGAGCAGACGAATATAGCTACATCGTTATTCTCCGTCCGACCTCGCCGATCCGACCCTACGGGTTTATTGAGGCTGGGATTCTGAAACTTATGGAGACACCTGATGCGGATTCATTGCGTGCTGTCACGGATGCCCCGGCGACACCGTATAAGATGTGGCATCGACGTGGCGGGCGGCTCGCGCCTGTGTTATCTGATCCTGATATTCCTGAAGCATATAACGCACCGAGACAGGCACTTCCGCGGGTGTATTGGCAAACGGGTCATCTCGATGTGATTCGTCGGGAGACGATAGAGAAAGGGAGCATTACGGGTGGGTATGTGCTTCCGTTTTACATTTCGCCGAAGTATTGTGTTGATATAGATTCACCCGAAGATTTTGAAAAAACTGAAGAACATTACAAGCAATTTAAGTCAACAGAGCTCGTGATGCCGTGCGGTCTGTCGCCTGCCTCTGAGAAAAAAGATGCTTTTGATACGGTTGAGATTTCTACGAAGCGCGCTGCGGAACAAGCGAAATATGAAGGGATGAGAAGTCTAACTGAAGCCGAAATGACTGAGGTTGAATGTTCAGCTGAGCAACGACAAGCGATATAAGTAGATATGTTTCTATCCGGAGTTCAAAATTGGAACTTAGAGACAGGGAGAGAATTATGAGGAACTTAATTATAGATTTGGGGCATTCCTTTACAAAGTGCTTTATCCATTCAGAAAAAGAGTCCCTTTTCTATCAAGGCAAAACGTCAAATAGTATCCCCGGCATGCTACGCACCCTCCGTCAGCAGCTGATTAAGACAGAATGTTATCTACATTACATCGCACACGAGGAATCCCAGGATCGGATGCTTCCGATTGATCGTGTGATGGTGATCTCGTTTTCAGATGCAGTCTTCTATGAAAAAACCGATGGGAGTTTCCATCAATTAGACCACAGCAGTTTTGTTCCTGCGCACCCGGAATGTCCGCCGTATCAGATCACAGGCAAACCGACGAACTCGACACTCAACAGTATCGCAAATCAGATACTGCATCTACGAGACACCGTCGGACTTCAAAATATCAGGCGGATACTCCCACCCTCTGCCTTTATCATTGCGCAACTCGCCGGTGTCTCAGACTGGAAGACATGGGACATCACGCACGCCTCGAATTCGGGGATGTGGGATTACAAAAAAGGGAAATGGCATGTAGCGATGCAGCCGTTCTTTGAGGCGGGTGTTATCGCTGAAAAAGTTGCCCCGTGTCGTGCAGTTGTCTCTGAGTTTCCAGCGGGGGTCAAGTATTTGTTGGGTGGACACGACTCCACTTTTGTGAATGCCAACGATGTGCCTTATAGCACGAAACCGTATCTCTCGTTGGGTACCTGGACGACCGCATCGGCAGAATCCGAGTTCCAAAAGCTGGACCGACATCATCCGTCGCGCTTCGTCATCGCACCCAACGGGACAGTCCTGCATCAACTCTGTATCGAATCCAGCAAACATAGCCTTCCACAAGGTATCAAGTTTTTAGAGAGAAAGAATCTCTCGGCACCGGTAAAAGTCTTTGGCGGGTGGGCGAAAGAAGCCATGCCTCAATTGAAATCCGATACCCTGAGATTTGAATGTGTTGACCCCACTGGACGGACATTTCTACATGAGCAAGCATCTATATATGTTCACGGGACATCCCATAGATCCGACGACACGGAGCGTTTATGAAATTGCTAACTTGCGGATGCTTCGACCTTCTCCATTACGGGCACATCAAATTCTTTGAGAGAGCCTCAAGGTTTGGCGATGTTGTTGTGGCATTGGGCGAGGACGATTTGGTTAAGAGACTCAAAGGTGAAGATCGCCCGATTTTCACGTTAGAGCAGCGCACAGCAATGTTGCAGGCGTGCAGATACGTATCTGAAGTCATACCGCACGGCTTCAATGAGAATATGTCCGCTGAATTTCAGAGGCTTGTCGATTGTGTTAAGCCGGATGCTTTTGTTCAAGGACAACGGCACGGTAAGGGGCACGCCCAGATCCGAGAGGTGATGGCTGTCAACGAGATTCCAATCATTACAGTAAACAGTGTGACGATCCACACCTCTAATATTGTTGAAAAAATCAGAGATGTAGGGGAAGGTCTTGTGCCTGCCCCAAACGAGAAGGCTGCGACTGAAAATCCGCCTTATTATTTTGATGAGCCGGGTGATGTTGTAAAAGGAAAAGCCCAATGAGAGTTTTAATTTTAGATGTCGGCAACAGCAAGTGTAAGGTTTATGTGTTCGATATGCAGCTGCAAGCGATTTATGCTGACAAAGCGCAATGTGTTTATGAAATCACGAGACCTACGCCCAGAAGTAGCCCCAAGGAACTTATTAACACATGTCGAACACTGGTATCAAATGCGATCGGCGATCATTCTCCTGATGTCGGCATGGTAACAGCGTTCGGCGATGCTTTTATTGATACTATGTATGCGTATCACAAATTTGTATTCGCAGATGAACCGGCACCCGATTTACCGCCTTACGCTTACGCCCGCACAGGCTTTGCGGAAGGCACGCAGTTGACAAGCATTCGGAGGCTTCGAAAAAAATACAAGGGGACCAAATACGATCATATCTTACCCCCGAACCTTTATGTCGCTACACAATTGACAGGCAATACGGATTGGAAACAGTGGGACTGGGTGCAAGCCGCAATATCTGGCGAATACGATCTGGTTAAAGATCAGTGGATCGTTGAGGACGCATTTCCGGTATGCGCCCCTTGTCGTGTGGTAGGTTATTTTGAAGGGATGCCGCTCTTGGCTGGCGGGTTGGATAATGCTTTCATCAACAATGATTCCATGCAGCCCTACGTCATTGCCGGCACATGGCTCGTGCTCGGACAACCCTTCAAGGAATTTAGCCCGACACAGGAACAAGAAAAGGCTGGTATTCGGTGGGTGTTGGATGGCAATCGCCTCTATAATGCCCAGCGGGTTCGGAAAGTTTCTAATCCTATTACTGACGCAGAGGTTTCGCAGATCATTGACGACTTATGCTTAACAGGTGCTGTGCCTACGAAAACTCCGGTGCTTACTGCGAAAAGTTGGGGCGGAAAGGATGCGGATCTCGAATATAAGTGGGGCGAAAACCCTGTGCGCGTGTTTGGCGGATATGCTGCCGAACTCATCGAAAAATTGACGGATCTTAACGCCGATTATGCCTTTTCATTGGTGGGTCCGCCGGACAGGAGCGACCTTTACCAGCATCAACAAAGCGCACTTTACGTTGCGAGTCATTACAGCCCAACGGTCGGTGTCCCTTCAGAAGATGCGATTGAGATGATGCGTAGAAAATACGAACTGCTTGGGGAATTGGCAGAAGAGACAGGGCAATTCCCAGAGGGATGGTGTTAGTTACGGGGACCGTAGATATTTACATCTTGAACTTGCCTCGCGACACGCATCGTTATAATTTGTGTTACAAGAATTTTTGTGACAAGGAGTTTTGCTGGCTATGAATGACTGGTTGGAGATACCCACTTTAGCGATACTCTCACTGAACCGGAGAAGAGATCGTAGGAATGTTGCGGTCTGTTCAGCGTTGTGGGGAGGTTTTGACATTCGGCACACCCACTTTTTTGACGCGAAAGACGCAAAAGATTACAAGTCTGTTGACTACCTCTTGAAAGAAGCGATTGAAGATGAGTTTCCCGAATTTGAGGCACTCTGGGGTTATCCCGGTCCAAAAGACGAACTTAGCGAACAAGAGCAGCGCATGGGGTTTGCACCGGTTGCGTATGCGTGGTCGTTATGCCGATATTTTCGATATTTAGAGCGTGTAGATCGACCCGAGTTCTTTATACACGACGACATGTACGGCAGACCTTTCAAACATTTTCATGTCAATCAGTTGATGCTTATGCATATCCATAATTCTTCCATCCTCAAACAGTTTTGCCATGTGAGAAACATTGATTTTGGATGCTTCCTGCTCAATACGCAATCGAAGGGGTTATGTTCTGTGCAACCTTATGTGTTTGAGGTGGTTGTCGCCGGTACACACTGCCTAAACCTCAAAGCGGGGCTTTATTCTCCATACGGTGCCTCTCTTATACTTGAAAGGCTTAGACACCAAGTATCGCTTGGTATACGCACACCGAAGGCGTTTTTGGAAACATTGGAATCTATGAACGGATGGAGTCCACCGGGCGTTTTTTCAACAACCGAGCCCTTGTTTTTAGAGTTCTCTGACAATTTTTTAGGGAGCGATATTCGCGGAGCTCCGCCTCTACAAGGACATCTCGGAAAACTTTTTTCGGAGATAAAGCCATCATGAGAAACGTATTTGTCCAGTGCGGATTAAATCACACCTTAGAATATGGGCTCTTAGCGACCGACAATTTTAAGGAAGAAGCCTATAAAGTCGAGCATACAAAATACTATGTGCCGTCTATCCTTTTAAATTCGGATTCGCCATACATAGTCATCGGTGTAGACATGAACCGTGAGAAAAACGACGTTTTGCGCGATACGTACAAGCACAATCCGCGCATCTACATTTGGGACTACGCAATCTGGCATGAAAACATCAAATCTTTTACAACACACGGAGAGTTTGGTGCCATCCGTGAATACATGGGAGATGATGAAAAACCGAGAGTCGCATCGGTGCCTGCAATTACGTTGAACACACTTTTTTCCAAGGTTTATGAACTTCCAGATCTCCACGATGCAGATATACGCGGGTTGCATCTAAACATCGAATCTTCGGAGATGAACGCACTACAAGGTGTGGATTGGGAGGGGTTCCCGTACCCAGATGTTATTCGGATTTCAACGTATCACTGGCACAACCCTGATATTGATATGCAGAGCCGTAAATACTGCGTAGAAACCTTACAAGAAAAGGGATACGAATTATGTGATGATCCCCGGGATAGACCTACAAACACTAATTGCTCTACTCTTGAATTCGCTAGATTTTATCTCAAAAGGTGACCTATGATTGAGAAATGGACAATTCTAAACCTGCCGTGCCGCGAAGACCGGCGTTATATTTCAACCTCTGGCGCGCTGCGGATGCAGGTACCTGAAGAAAAGATCCGGTTCTGGCACGGCTACGATATAGCAGATTTTGAGAACTTTGAACAGGCTGAGGAAGCTGTTAGGCAGGATATGCCGGAACTCTTGAACATCGAAGAAGAGGTGCGATTTGCTGAGCAGGGCAAATTTTTGATGCTCTGGAACGTGGCACGATACCTTCGGGAACTCGCCAGTAAGAACCGTATCGAAGCGTTTGTGCATGACGGTTTGATGTTGGTGAAGGAATTTTGTCCATCATTTGCATGGTTTGAAGACGTTGTTGGCGAAATAATCAGTTTTGACCCAAACTTCAAGATGTTAACAGTTTGCCCGAATAATGGTTGGTATGGGCAGTTGAAAAAGATAGATCCCATTACACCGAGCTCCTTCATTACCCGTGGCGTACTCTCCTGGGACAATTTTGCGCGAGTTTATTCAAGTGCGGGCGCAGAGGTTGTTTTAGCGCGCATCAAAACCCAAACATGGTCGGCGCGTGCAAATTCTGTATTAGTTCCGCGACACGAGGATACTGAAGGTTGGGCTGAAGGCTTCTATTCCACGATACTTCCTCTCGGTAGCGATTATCCAAACGCTTGGTTAGGCTCCAATTCCATGCCTGAACAATGGCAGGGGATGCGGGATGATTTCAAAAGGCTCTTTTCCGAGGCAGGTCATCAGTTATCAGTTCTCGGTAGTCGGTTACAAGAGGGTGTTGATTAAATCATATCCCTCTTTAACTGATGACTGAAAACCGAAAACTATTCAATGGAGCGTTAAAAATGATAGATAAAATTATCGTAATGAATTTGCCTGCTGAAACACGCCGTAGGTATCTGTGCGAAGGTGCACTTTTAGCCAAAGGGGTGCCATTAGATCGGTTTCAAATATGGGAATGTATAGATGATAAGGCTTACGAGAAAAGCCAGAAATTGTGTGAAGATGCTTCAGACGATAAAATTGAACAGTATACAAAGCTGTTAGATTCGGGGATGTATAAACATGTACCCATTGCTATTTTGGCACAACAGTGGAATTATTTCCGTATTATGCGGTATATTATCGAAAAACGGATCACAGCCATTGTAATGCATGATGATACCATATTGGGTCTAAAATTTGAGAGATTACAGGCGATCATTTCTATCCTCAAGAATCGTGGTAACTTCCATTTATTGTTGCTCAATTGCTTTAGAAAACCGCACGTTCTTCATAATGAACTCACCCCCATTTGTGCGCATTCTATAATTATGCATGGAATCTGCGGCAGTTATGATCTCGGGGTTATTTATTCGCCCCGCGGCGCAAATTGGGTATTGAATACACATACATTTGAAAATGATACTGTGAAATTAGAAGATTTTTACATGCTTTGTAGTCTCGGTAAAATTGATCAGCCGAAGGGATGCTATACGGTCTTCAACGATCAGTATTCCCATAAAGAAATGGGGAATCGGGTCTATTGTCCGAGCACTATTTTCAAGCCGAATACATGGGATCCCATCAGAGAACCCATTGATACGAATTAAAGCAAAAACTATAGACATATCCTCCGTACTCCACTATAATGATGAGTCAGGAGGAAAATAAAGATGACGAAACCGCCCGGTGTTAATTCCTGTCAGTATCTGCTCATCACACCGATAAATTGGAGCTTGACTTAACGTGCCGTACCGGCATTATCAATGGCGGGGAATGCGGTTGGGGAAGAATAATGTTTGACATTTACATCCTAAATTTATGCGCAGAACAAAAACGACGTTATATGTGTGAAGGGGCACTCTTTGCGATGCAGACACCTTTCGATCGACTGAAGCGTTGGTCGGCTATAGATGATCTTAATTACGAGAAAACGCGAGATGTCCTTGAGGACGCAATTGCCGATGGATTTCCTGCCTTCCAATCGTATCTGGATAAAGGGCAGCAGAATGAATACAATATCACTGTCTACACCCAAATGTGGAATTATTGTCGATTCTGGAGATACCTTGTAAAATTAGGAGAAACAGTAATGATTATCCAGGACGACCGGAAGCTATGCATACCTTATCTTGCGCTTCAAGAGATTGTTCAGTCCCTAAGGGAATTTGACCCGGAATTCCAATTTTTGTCGCTTTGGTGTAAACATTTTGCTATGAACGCAGCAGATTTCCCTATCCGCTGGATTTCCGAAGGTTCTCCTATTGCCTACGGTATCTTTGAGGGTGGTGCCGACACGGGGCATATCGTTACACCGAAAGGGGCAGAATGGTTAATAGATAATGTTATCGGATTTTTTCCGCCTCGCGTCGAGTATGCTGTGCGCGCATTGTGTCATAAAAAAGAGCATTTCTACACATTGGCTGACGAGGACGTAAATTTGGATCATCTCGTTCCAGATAACAGAGCTTATCTATCCGGAAGAATCTTAAATAGAAAATCCCCAGATGGACTTGTGCGATCTATTCACACCACAAGTGATGACCACACCTTAGCGAAATGAAATATTACATAGTTTTTACTCAACCAAGGAGCGGCACACACCTACTGAGACATTTGATGAGAGGTGTTGGTGCGGGAAATCCTCGAGAACACCTATTCTTTCTTCTAAAAGAAGATAAAAACATAGACAGTGTAAAAATGCTGTATAGGGGAGGGATGAAAGGGGGGGTCTGGGGTGGTTCAATTCATTGGAAACATTACATTCCCGGTATGGAAAGACTTAAAAAAATATTAGGATTAGAAGATACGGAAAACTTTGAAGTTCTCAACACGCTATTTCCAGACATTAAATTCATCCACCTACACAGATTGAATAAGATAAAGCAGGCAATTTCGTACATCAAAGCATGTCAGTCTGGCGTGTTTTCTCATTCTGATTCTGAACAGGCTAAGGATTTCAATTTCAGATATTCAAAAGAAGAGATTGAAAAAACTATTTTAACATTCTCAGAGTGGGAAGCGAGATGGTTAGATTTGACTAAAAAATACAATATTGAACCTCATGTTATCACCTACGAAGATTTGTGTGCGAAGCCCGCAAAAGTTCTACAGGGAATTCTCGAATTTCTCGGTGTTAGTGTTCTCACAAATGAACCGTTTGAAGAATATATCCAAAAATCCGAGTTACCCATTCGGCAATACAATACCACCAGCGAGAATTGGTATCAACGCTATTTAAATGAGATGTCAAGGAAATAGGAATGAATATTATTGGAGGACACCGCATGAAAAAAAAATGTATTCTGATTCTGTTACTGCTAATTTTCACGAATCTCGCATATAGTAAAGAAATATGTGAGATTGATAGGGAAACCAGTATCGTAGAGCGGGTTGAAAACAGGACATACCCTTCTGTTTTTGGAGCATGGAGTCATGAACTCCTAAACTATCCAAGACCCGATGATATATATGAATGGTCGTACATTAAAGAGATGTTAGCACACAACGACCTTTTTTGGGGAGGGACGTTCCGTGCCATACAGTGGCGGTTGGGGCCTGAAGGGAATCAATTGGTCGTAAATGCAGGATCCCTTGAGTACTCACAGTATGAAAGAACCCAATTACAGGAGCTAAATTCAAACTTTCTACTTCTTTCAACGTTGTATCATTATGGTGCGATTTTAGAAACTTATCCAGAAGATTGGCCGTATTGGTTGAGAGATAAATCGGGAAATAGAATTCAAGACGTAGGTTGGCAGGCATTTTTAATAGACTACACACATCCCGGTGCCCAAGATCATTTCGTTCAACGCGCCGCTGCGCTTGCCAAGTGCGGTCTCTTTGATGGGATTTTCCTGGATTGGTGGGATGAATCGCCAGAATGGGATCAAGAGATGGCAGACCTCTATCATAGTAGTAAGGTGGATGCCCAGG
Source organism: uncultured Poribacteria bacterium (assembly GCA_951813545.1). Lineage (GTDB taxonomy): Bacteria > Poribacteria > WGA-4E > WGA-4E > WGA-3G > WGA-3G. The sequence continues at coordinate 207,591 of CATOTL010000001.1, read as the reverse complement.
TTTCACTCGTCAGACGCATCCGCGAAGTCGTTGGCGAGGATTTTCTCATTATCGTGAATACCAACACCCGCAAAGTGCCGCGTTCGGCACCTTATGTCAACGGAAGTTTTATGGAAACGATAGGACCTGTTCAAGGTTACTCTCGCGAACGTCTGATTGAAATTGAGAACGCCTTGTTGTGGTATCAAGAAAACTTCAGATACCCCCAGGTAAACTGTTTAGAAGGGTGGGGGCTTCCAAGCGAACCTCTGAACGCCCCACGGAATGAGCAAACCGCACGAGTCTTCATAACCCTAAGCCTGACACATTCTGATGGCTACGTTTCGTTTACCACGGGAATTGGTGGCGGTTCTAATCATGAACATGCTTACGAGATTTGGCCAGAACACTCAGAGGAACACCTAAGTGGTGCCTCCCACGCGCATCTCCACCACAAATACTGGTATTCCTTCTACGATGCACCGCTCGGTCGTCCTGTAGGCGGAGATGAAACAAAAGCACAAGTGTATGAAAATACTGCGGGGTTGTTCATCCGCGAATTCACCAACGGCTGGGCGGTCTATAACCGCAGTGGCAAGGAACAACAGATTGAACTCCCAGAGAATGTATCCGGGGTTGCGAACGGTGTAACAGGCACAAGGCATGTGCTTGCTGATTTAGACGGCGAGATTTATCTCAAAGCTATTGGTATTCCCGCAGACATCAATGCTGACGGCACAGTGAACATCTTGGATCTCGTGCTTGTTGCTAACGGGTTTGGAAATTCTGAACCCGATCTGAATGGTGATGGCATCGTGAACATTTTGGATCTCGTGCTGGTTGCCAACGCTTTTGGGGGTCCTCAAGAGTGAAAGAGATTACCCGCTACACTTATTTGAATTTGGAAACCCGTCCCGATCGCGGGCTTCTTGCGGAATGCCTTGCCCGACGAGACGGTATCCCTGAGGCGTAGGCGCAGAGACAAGACCTGCCCTCTAAAAACCGGAAATAGGAGGATAGTATGTATAGAAGACTTTTTTCGTTTATTGTTGCCTTGTTTGTAGTTGTTAACACTGCGTATGCCCAAGAGACCCATTGGATGCCGGATGTGAATCTACGAAAGGCTGTTCGCGAGACATTAGATATGCCTCAGAACACACCGCTAATACCTTCACACTTACAAAGACTTGGAAGTTTGGTCGTTTTGAGTTCTGACATATCAAACCTTCATGGATTAGAGCACGCCAAAAACCTCCGATTTTTACATATAACCGATAGCAAGATAAGCGATCTCACCCCCTTTAAGAATTTAGTATCATTGGAAGTATTGAAGCTTTATGAGAATCAAATCTCAGATATCGCACCGTTAGCAAAATTGACGAATTTAGAAGAGTTACATCTATCAGCTAACGAGATTAGAAACATCTCACCTCTCGCTGCGCTTGTTAACTTGCGAAAGTTGTATCTATCAACTAACCAGATTGAGGATGTTACTTCGCTTTCGAGGCTTATCAACCTACAAATATTGGACCTTGAAGGTAATCTAATCACAGATATTACGCCCCTTAAGAACTTGGTATCCTTAGAATTTTTGAACATTAATGCTAATGTTATTGATGCATCACAGTTATTGCAGTTAGACCTACCGAATATCCGGGTTTGTGACGTGCCAAGGTTTCCTGTGAAAGACCGTATTGAAGATCGTGAGTATCCATCGGCTTTCGCAGCGTGGGCAAATATCATTAATCTCCCAACTTTGTCTGAATCTCAACGATATGCGCGGCATGATCTGTGGTTTGGTAGCAACGAACTTGGGCTCAATTTTGTCGTGACTGATAATGGTATCCATTTGGTTGGTAATCTCCAAGAAGCCAAAAGGCGGCGGGATGCCCTTCTTTCCAATAATCCGAATATGATACTACTGGTCCAAATCCCATATTATGGAGCAGGAGAGGATTATCCAGAAGATTGGGTATCTTGGCTCCGAGATGCAGAAGGCAATCGGATTCAGGACGAAGGGTGGTGGGGATATTTCTTAGATTTCACCCTACCCGAAACCCAAAAGTGGACACTTGAGCATGTTCAAGCTGTTGCCAAATGCGGATTATTTGACGGAATCTTCCTGGATCATTGGAATGAGGGGCGAAGACTTCGCGGATATCGGACATTAGCGGAAGAACACCTCGCACGCGATAAAATTTTGCAAGGCATTCGGGACATGGTTGGCGATGATTTTTTGATAATGGTGAATACCAATCGCGATAAAATCCCGAGGTGGGCGGAGTATGTCAACGGCACTTTCATGGAGACACTTCCAGGAATAGAGTTAAACAAATTTCAAGGCGCGGGGTACACCCGTGCGGATATTCTTGAAATTGAAGAAACGCTGGTATGGTCGGAAAAGAACTTTCGCGAACCTCGGATCAACGGGCTTGAAGGGTGGGGTCTTATCAAAGAAGTGCCGGATTCCCCTCGAAACAGACAATGGATGCGTTTATTCACAACGATGAGTTTGACGCTCTCAGATGGATACGTATTATATGTTATTGGCAGTGGTAGCTTCTTTCATGAACATTTCTGGTATAATTCATTTCTGCCAGAGTCTCATGACAAGCACTCCCATGTTCATGATCACGACCATTATTGGTATGATTTCTGGGATGCGGATCTCGGCACACCTATCGGTGGTGATGAAACCAAAGGACAGCTCTACGAGAACCACGACGGGCTGTTTATTCGAGAGTTTACCAACGGCTGGGCAGTGTATAATCGGAGTGGTAAGGAACAGCAGATCGAGTTCTTGGAAGCGGTGTCCGGCGTTGCCAGCGGTGTGAACGACAAACGCTCACACGTGCTACCTGACTTAGATGGCGAAATTTATCTGAAATCGGGATTAGAAACTCCTCCTACAGTAGATGTCAATGCTGACGGCACAATAAACATCTTGGATCTGGTGCTTGTTGCCAACGGGTTTGGAAATGCTGAACCTGATCTCAATGGTGATGGCATCGTGAACATTTTGGATCTCGTGCTGGTTGCCAACGCTTTTGGGGGTCCTCAAGAGTGAAAGAGATTACCCGCTACACTTATTTGAATTCGGAAACCCGCCCCGATCGTAGGCTGCTTGCGGAATGTACGGCTTGGCGAGATCATATCCCTGGCGAGCTTGTCCATTTTTGGACGGGTGATGGGTCTTTTCAAACGTGGGACGAGATTGGAAGACATGCTATGGAGGAACACGGATTTGAAAACTTTAAGCCGTGTATCGGACAAGATAAACCGATCGTCGGGACAGTTATCGGTCAGATGTATCATGTGGCACTTTATCTAAAGGATCGCGTTACCCGCGAAGGGACGCTTGAGGTGTTCTTGCACGATGACGCTTGTTTCGCAACCGCACTTGTCGGTCAAGCACACGATCATCTCAATGGTTTGTGTCGGACGCTTCGGCGATACGGTGAGCTTAATATGCTGCTCCTGAATCCGTTCTACTATGGTCCGGTGATGCTTAAACATTTTAAAGAACCGCCAATTTTTAGACCGAATGATCTGTATATTAGTGGTTACGTTTATGAAGGCATCAAAGGTGGGTGTGATTTTGCGATGGTCCTTTCCACGAAAGGTGCTGAATCTGGTGCTAAAGCATCCGCTATGGCGCGCCCTTGAAGTGCTTTTGAATATCGAGGATTGGGACCTGCCCGGCATCTTTACAACTGTATTCCCGTGTGTGAAACGATACTCTAATCTTATTGCTGGCACTGATAACTTCAGCGTAGCAGAAGAAACCCCCGACATGTATATGTGAGGAATTATAATGCAACTCTACACGTCCCCTGATTTTGTTGGCTATCATCCAAACTATCCAGTAACAGGTTCACATCCGACAGGCGGGATGAGCACGAAGATGGCAGCTGTTGAGGTTGCCCTCAACTGCCAGACGGTCATAGACCTAAAAACGCTACCGGAAGATATTGAGAACGAGGACTTAAGTGAGGACTTAATTGTAGAGCCGCTTGCCATCAAGGCACCCCGGAACGTTCCCGAAGAACTGGAGCAAGGCGGTGATTGGGACAACCTCCGAGGCATCGAACGTGAACGGATCGAAGAAGTTGCGGCATATCCGGGTCGAAAGATCTTGCTGTGTTCGGAGATGGAAATCCTGCGGTGGCCTGGACAGATGCGAATGGATGTCGTCGCCGCTGTTGATGAAAAAGTGTTCGCCTCCTGCTACTATCAACAAACACTTATGAGTGCCGTCGGTATCCAATCCGATGTGATTTATGAGCCTATCAACGAGTATCTCTACTACCCAGGTGTGAAAAAGCAGCGGCAGGTGGTTGCTATCGGAAGCGTCAAGCACATCAAAAATATAGAGATGATCGTAGAGGTCTTTCAAAAACTCGAAGGGACGGATTTCCATCGCGTCTATATCGGTAGCCCGAATGTCTGGGGTGGGAAGGTCCATCGCCAGCGAGAGTTGGCGCGCGACCTGGAAATCTACGATGCGCTGCTCGATGTCTGCGACGAACACCACGATGCTTCACCGGGAACCTTTGTCGCACAGGTCCTCTCCGAATCCGAGTTCTATCTCAATTTCGCCTACCATGAAGTGTGTTGCCGAACCGCCATGGAAGCACTCATGGCAGGGTGCGGTGTTATCGGCGGTCAGCATCCGCTTTGGCAAGAGTACCCGGCACTCGCACACGTTGAAAGTGCCGATGCATGCCTGACCGCCCTTGAAAAACATACCGGTGATGAAAGTATTGCTGGCGACATGCGGACGTGGGCAGTGAAAAACTTCGGGTTCGCACGCTTTCAAAAACAGATCCAGGAAGTATTTGAGGAGTAGTTGTTAGTTATCGGTTAATGCATGTGGCGGTTACGGACGTTTGCAGCTGCCAGAAACACCTCTTTAACTGAAAATTACTAAGGCAGATAAGTACAGGTTACCCACAGCGGAAGAATTTTAACTTGACAGGGGTATATGCATGTGGTGTAATATATATATGTATAGTATACTCTTGATATGTGGTATGCTATTTCTTGAGAAATTCACTTTACTGTCAGAGGAAACTATCACACGAAAAGAGGGATTGAAAAATGCCAACCAACACTTCTCACAGTTATCCGATTCCACCGGATCCTACCCCTGTCAAGGTGAGCGTCGCAAGCATCATATTCACTGGGGCTCGCAACGAACACAATCCGCTGTATGACAGGGAGCCAACGGCGGCTTCCCCGAAAGGGGCGAAAATCGAACCGCCGCAGTGGCAGAAAGAGCCGTTCAAAAGGGAACCGATCTCATACGTCCGAGACACGCGTGCGACCCTCAAGTTAGACATCACTGGCTCGTATGGGACACCGATTTGGGTGAAGGTCAAACCCTCGGCGGAACTCCTGAAGAAGATCCTCACGGAGGACGGGATAGAGAAAATTGTCCCCGACCCCGGCTTAACTCCCATCACTTTTACGCGCCGAAGCGAGGTGATACGGGTGACCAACTGGGACGATCCAGATTACGAGCAGCTGAGTTTTACGACCAATCCGCTACCCGATGAAGTGCGACTGAATCAATTGAAGATAACTTGGAACTTCAAATACGGATACACGAAAAACGGGCCCTGGTTTGATGCCGGCAAAGAGAGGACTGCCCATGAACTTTACATTACATATCGCCGGCCGTATTACGGGTTCCCGCCGTTTTATCGACCCTGGAAACAAGTATTGAAGACCGCCTGTTCCTACGCCCATGGCGCAAAGACTACAATCGAAGCTTCTTCAATGGTAACGCCTAAGATTTACATGTCTTTTAAGTTTAATTATATATCAAGGAAGTCTCACTCGGAGTTTGATAATTGTAAAATTAAGTTATGGGATATGCTCAAGGAGGATTGGGTAGACTGTATGGATGGGTCTAACTACTATACAATCCTGATGCGCTGGCTTGGGATCCCTGCCCATCAAAAAAAAATCAGTCCAAGTCCATCAGACAAATTTGTTTATAAGCTCCTGCGCCCAATTTCTCGCTCTAAGAACCTCAAAGCGGAGTGGGGGATTGACCGCTGGGATTTCCACCAAGTCGGCATTCTCTCCCATGTATATGATCCAATTATCATGATCGATCCAGAAAGGAAGATAATACCAGCCAATATGCCGAGGTGGGATTACGAACGTGCCATTTTTGAGAGTGGACAGTTCGTCTGGGATTCACTGGCTTTGGTAACCAGTGTCCACTAAAAACAATACCTTCGCCAATTATCTGGACTTGATTTCAGGACTTAGGCAATGAATACAACCCATTGGCATCAGATGTTTAGTGATATTTGAAATAAAAATCACATCCGGTGTTTGCTGAAGTGTTTTTTTATCTTGTGTAAAGACTTTGCCCTGAACAGGGGACCTTGAGGTGGGAGACACCAAACGTGGTGTATTCATTCTTCTATCCGTTGTGAAACGCAATCAAGGGCGTTTATCCCTTGAAATGTGATAAAGAGGCCTCTGTATTTTCACAGAAAGCGAGTTGACATTTATAAAACTTGCCATTTTTTTGGCGAAGGTATTGTAAAAAAGGAGGATTTTGTTTATGAGGTCTCGCTTCCGTTTCATCACTTTTATTTTGCTTTTATCATTGCCACCCCTTGGGTGTGGCATTCTCTATACAGGAGAGAACATGTTAGTCGGAAAACTCAGTGCGATTCTTCTAACCACAGACGATGTCCCCACCATGAAACTGGATCCCGTGGTTACCGGTCACAGACGCGGGGTCGTAAAGTACCCCCCGGTTCTTGCTGGATTTGAACAATCCTGGAATGGCACTCGCCCCGAAGAACTTATTTATGTCAACTACTGGTTATTTCAGAGCGTTCGGGATGCCCAAAAAGCCGCAGACGTGTGGCGAAGCTTCATTGCCGCGGCTGCGATAGAGGTCAATGGAAGGATAGAATCTGCCTATCAACCCGAACTCAATCCCGAGGATGTCATCGGAGATGCCACATGGCGCGTCGCAGGTGCGCCAGAGATTTGGTTCGTGAAAAACAATGTTCTCGTCTACATCATCGGAAGAAGATCCCAGGTCGATCAACGCCAGTTAACCAGAGCCGTCGCCCGAAAGATTGAAGCCAAAATTAACGCAGCATTACCAAAAAATACGGATTGAGGCATGTTCTCTATCCTTCCAGACGAAAAGAGGGAATTAAAAGTCAATAACCCAAACCTAAAGGATTGGGCTTGTGCGAAGCGTATACCAAGCGTTCACTCCACAAGTTAAACTATTTTCTACAGTAAAATATCGCAGTATCTTGGGTATGGTAGCCTCTCCTATGTATCGGATACTCCCCTCGTCTGATACCGCTTGGATATTGTGATCTGGAAGGGGAAACACACACCCCGAAAGGGAGATTACAAACGATGTTTGTTCCAGTAAAGAGTCAATCGGGTAGGCAATTAATGCCGACCCGTCCAAACAAAGCGGGCATGCTGATTAAGAAAGGGTTGGCAACCCCCTATTGGTCTAACGGCATATTCTGTATCAGGCTCAATTATGATACAGATGCCTATAAACAAGAGATTGCTGTTGGCGTAGACCCCGGCAGTAAGAAAGAAGGGTTTACCGTCAAAAGTGAGGCACACACTTATCTCAATGTGCAAGCCGATGCTCACAGCAAGGTCGGTAAGAAAGTAGCGAAGCGTCGAGAGTTGCGTAGAAGTAGGCGTTCCCGAAAGTGTCCGAACCGCAAAAATAGAACCAACCGTCTTGCGAACAAAGCGCGTATTCCCGCAGGCACCCGTGCGAGGTGGGACTGGAAACTTCGCATACTTGATTGGTTGTCCACCCTATATCCGGTGGCTCATATATGTGTTGAGGATATTACGGCACGGACGATACAGCGTGCGAAGAAGTGGAATCAATCGTTTAGCCCTTTGGAAGTCGGTAAACAGTGGTTCTATAGCGAAATCGAAAAGCGTTGGGAACTCTACACTTTACAGGGTTGGGAAACCAAAGAGATACGGGATAGGTTAGGTCTCAAGAAGTCTTCAAAGAAACTATCGGAAACCTTTGATGCGCATTGCGTAGATTCTTGGTGTCTTGCTTATCATACCGTAGGCGGTTCGGATATACCCGATAACACGAGGCTTCTGTGTATCTCACCGATACCGATAAAACGCAGAGAGTTGCATAGGCAACAGGAAGCGAAAGGCGGTAAACGCACACGGGTGGGCGGAACTCTATTAGGGAAAGGATTGGTCAAAAACACACTCATTCGGCATGTCAAATACGGATTAGCCCGACTTGCTGGCGTTAACGCAAAGGGTTTGTTTTCAATATACAGCATGGAAAACAAACGATTCACAACAGGCGCGAAACGCTCTGACTTCAGAGTTCTCACACGCCTTAACTTTTACTACAGGAGCGGGCATTCCTCCCAAAGCTAAAGCATTGGGTTTCCTGCCCGAAGATTAGATGACACCCAAAGCATCTCGCGGTTATCCGGTTCCACCGTATCCTAAACCTGTTACGGTGAGCGTCGCAAATATTATGTTCACTGGCACTCGCACCGACTACAATCCGCTGTATGATCGGGAGCGCGAGTTGAAAATCGAACCCCCGCAGTGGCAGAAAGATCCTCGGAAAGATGAACCGATCTCATACGTCCGAAAAAAGAGGGCGACCCTCAAGTTAGACATCACCGGGTCGCCCGATAAACTCCGCGTACCGGTTTGGGTGAAAGTCACCCCCAAGGCGGAACTCCTGAAAAAGACCCTCACGGAGGACGGGAAAGAGGAACTTGTCCCCGACCCCGGCTCAACTTCTATTGCTTTTAAGCCGCAAAGCGAGCCGATACGGGTGACCAACTGGGACGATCCAGATTACGAGCAGCTGAGTTTTACGACCAATCCGCTACCCGATGAAGTGCGACTGAATCAATTGAAGATAACTTGGAACTTCAAATACGGATACACGAAAAACGGGCCCTGGTTTGATGCCGGTGAAGAGACCACTGAGCATGAACTTTACATTACATATCGCCCGTCGTATCGGGGCTTCTCGCCGCATCACCGCCCCTGGAAAACGGTATTAAGGCGCGCCTGTTCCTACGCCCATGGCGCAGATGCTATCATCGAAGTTTCCAGACGCGTGGCGACTGGCATTTACGACTCGCTTGAGCTTAGGTATTATTCATCCGGTTCTCACTCCTGGTATTATAATTTTCAGATTCAGTTATGGAAAATGCTGAAGGAGGGTTGGGTAGATTGTATGGATGGCTCTAACTACTATACCATCCTGATGCGGTGGCTCGGGATCAATGCTAACCAGATAAAAATCAATGAAGATCCCAGGAGAGATCAGGGATTTTATTATACGACCCTGCGCCCGATTTCTGCCTCTGACAACCATACTGTGGGGTGGTTGGTTAGAAACCGGACAAAACGGGGTAGTAACTGGTGGAACTTTCACCAAGTTGGCATTCTCGGTGATGAACAACACGGCACTCTTGGCAGTCATATATATGATCCAATTATCAAGATCAATGAAATAGACCCGACGGTGCCAACTAATATGATCAGGGACGATTACAAGCGTGCCCTTTTTGACCCGGTACCATACCGAGACCCAAAAAATCCAAAAATGGACCGAGTTGGAAAGTTCCCTTGGCACGTGGCAGCGTTGGTACGTAAGGTCATTTAAATCAGGAGGATTTTGTTTATGATACTTCGATTCGGTTTCATCACTTTTATTTTTCTTCTGGCAATCGCACCCCTTGGGTGTGCTATTACCACCAATAAAGAGGCTGTTCTCAATGAAGGAGACAACATGTTGGTCAGAAAACTCAATGCCGTTCTCCTAACGACGGACGATTTACCCACCATGGAACTCGATACCTCATACGCTTACCCTATTATCGGGCACACAGAGGAACCCCCGATTTTTGATGGATTTTCACAATCATGGGATGGCACTCAGCCCGAAGAACATATTACTATGGACTACTGGTTGTTTCGGAGGGTTGCCGATGCCCAAAAAGCCGCAGACCAATGGCGGGGTCTCCTTTCCTCTCAATCTTTCTATCAACCCGAGCCGAATGCCGCGGATGTTATCGGCGATGCCACATGGCGCATCCCAAATACCTCATCCATCTGGTTCGTGAAAAACAATGTTCTCGTCCACATCAAGGCAGGAAGACCCTTTATCAATCAACTCCGGTTCACAAGGTCGGTCGCCCGAAAGGTTGAAGCCAAAATTAATGCAGCTTTGAATCAACAATGAAAATAAGGAAAAGTTGTCGGTCATCAGTTATCAGTTGTCAGTTAGTTTTGTCTGGGACACAAACGCTTTGGTAACCAGCGTCGAATAAAAAAGAGGGTTTTGTTTATGATACTTCGATTCGGTTTCATCACTTTTATTTTTCTTCTGGCAATCGCACCCCTTGGGTGTCATATTCTCAATAAAGGAGAAGATATGTTGGTCAGAAAACTGGATGCGGTTATGCTGACGGCGAACGATTTACCGGCTACTATGGAACTCGATGTTAGCTCTTCTTTCGCTATTTCTGGTAGAAGAAAGTTCCCCCCGATTGTAGATGGATTTACACAAACCTGGGATAGCACGCGCCCCGAAGAAAATATTGATGTGCACTACTGGTTGCTTCGGAGCGTCAAAGATGGGAGAACCGCCGGGGTCAAGTGGATGGACACGCTTGCCTCTGCGGGGATCTATCTACCCGAACCCAGGCCCGAAGATGTTATCGGGGATGCGACATGGCGCATTGAAAATAAGGAATGTATCTTATTTGTGAAAAACAATGTCCTCGTCTACATCATGGGAAACAATCCGTTGGTCAATCAAATCCCGTTCACAAGGTCGGTTGCCCGAAAGATTGAAGCCAAAATTAATGCAGCTTTGCCAAAAAATACGAATTGAGATATATTCTCTATCCTTTCAGACGAAAAGAGGGATTAAAAATGACACCCAAAGCATCTCGCGGTTATCCGGTTCCACCGTATCCTACACCTGTTACGGTGAGCGTTGCAGGCATCATGTTCACTGACGCTGCCGCGCGCGGCTACTACAATCCGTTGTATGATCGGCAGCGCGAGTTGAATATCGAACCGCCACAGTGGCAGATAAATCCTCCCAAAAATGAACCCATCTCCTATGTCCGAAAAACGAAAGCAACCCTCAAGTTAGATATCACGGTGTCATGCCGGACACCGATTTGGGTGAGGGTCAAACCCACGGGGAGACTTAACTCCGACGCAACGCCCCTCACTTTTACGCCCCGAAGCCAGCCGATACGGGTAACCAACTGGGATGATCCAGATTACGAGCGGCTGATTTTTACGACCAATCTTCTACCGGACGAAGTGCGACTTGATCAATTGAGGATTACTTGGGATTTTGAATACGGCTACACGAAAAACGGGCCCTGGTTTGATGCCGGCAAAGAGAGGACTGCCCATGAAATTTACATTACCTACGCTCGACCGTATTACGGGTTCCCGATGTCTTACCGCCCGTGGAAACAAGTCTTACGGACCGCCTGCTCCTACGCCCATGGCGCAAAGACTACAATCAAAGCCTCTTCACTGGTGACGACTGGCATTTACGACTCGCTTGAGTTTAAGTATGATGGAACAGATTCTCACTCGGAGTTTGATAATTCTCAGATTCGGTTATGGGATATGATTGGTGATGGTTGGGTAGATTGTATGGATGGCTCTAACTACTATACAATCCTGATGCGGTGGCTGGGGATTTTCGCTAATCAGATAAAAATCAATAAAGGTCCAGGAGGATTTTATTATAAGACCCTGCGCCCGATTTCTACCGCTGCCGACCTCAATGGAGGATGGTTGGTTAGAGACCTGAATCAGTGGAATAGTAACTGGTGGTACTTCCACCAAGTCGGCATTCTCACCAATATATACGACCCAATTATCAGGATCGAAAAAGAAACAGAAGCTAAAAGAGTCCCGACCAACATGACCAAGGACAATTACATGCATGCCCTTTTTGATCCGGTACCATACCGAGACCCAGAAATTGAAATATCTGGAACGTTCCCTTGGGACGTAGCAGCGTTGGTAGGTAAGGTCATTTAAATCAGGAGGATTTTGTTTATGATGTTTCACGGACGTTGTATCGCTTTTATTTTGCTTTTATCATTGCCGTCCCTTGGGTGTGGCATTCTCTATACAGGAGAGCACATGTTAGTCAAAAAACTCGATACCATTCTCCTCACGGCGAATGATTTACCCACCATGGAAGTGGATCCCACAATGAATCACCGCAGACGCGGTGTCGTAAAGCAACCGCCGGTTGCAGACGGATTTGAACAATCCTGGAATGGCACTCGCCCCGAAGAACATATTTATGTTCGCTACTGGCTATTTCAGACCGTTACGGATGCCCAAAAAGCCGCTGACGAATGGCAAGGCTACATTGCCGCTATACCCTATCTACCCGAACCCAATCCCGAGGATGTCATTGGAGATGCCACATGGCGCCCCGAAAATGGCGCATCCATCTGGTTCGTGAAAAACAATGTCATCGTCTATATCACGGCAAGAAGACCCCAGGTCAATCAACTCCCATTGACGAGAGCCGTCGCCCGGAAGATCGCAGCTAAAATTGAGGCAGTCTTGCCGAAAAGTGAGAAAACATCGAGGGAACCTCCGCAATGAATATAGATATACTTGCAGCCCCCCAATTTCACAATGGTAGGATAGATGCGCCTCGCGGTATCCATAATTCTGGGGGTGGCATGTCTGTGCTGATTGATTCGATTCGTGCGTGCCTGATGGATCGCTATGCCATCCGTCTTTGTGATGATTTTTCAGAACTTTCAGCCCCCGTGTGTCTGGTAGAAACCTGTTTTTTTGTTTCAAACATCCACGACGCAGATTATTGGGGTGCCGTCGAACACAGGTTACATGAGTTCCAGCAATATAAAGACACCCACAACATCAAAGTCGTTTTGATATGTGCGGAACTCACACTGCTGCGGATGCTCCCCAAACACCGGCAACTCCTCTTAGATGCGGTAGATATTCTCACGATTACGGATCCGTATCTCAAGCAGATACTAAAAGCTGTGAATGTGCTCCCGAGGTATTATCTTTGCGATGCGATTGACCCAACGCTGTTTCGACCCGTCCAGAAAGAGATGAGTGTCATCGCTGTGGGTGGATTGAAATACATCAAGAATGTCGACTGGATCATCGAAATTTTCAAACACCTCAAAGGCAAAATGAAACGCATCTACCTCGGCTCGGCTGTGCTCTGGTCGGACGAACACCGCCCGGAAGACGCTGAACTCATTCCAAAAATCAAACAGGTCACCGAGGACCACTACCCGAACGCGAGCCCTGTTGAGGTCGCCTACCACAACGCACGCGCCGCATTCACCGTCAATGACACGTGGCACGACTGCTCGTGTCGCGCCAATGAAGAACTCCTGATGAGTGGTGTGATCTCTATCCACGGACAGCACCCGCTTTTCAACCCGCGTCCCGGCTTTCGCGTCAAAACCCCCGAAGCAGCCGTTGCGAAGATCGCCGAACTCACCAACGATTTCACCGAATTACCCGACCCGGCACTTCATCAAGCCTCGCGCGACTGGGCACTCGAACACGTTTCCACCCAAACTTTCAGGCACCAGTTTGAAACCATTATGAGGAGTTTACTATGAACCGGCTCGCAAAACAGATTGTGATGCATCCGACTACAGAACACAGACTCGAAATCTTTGCTGAATCCATTGACTTAATAAACGAATGGACGGATTCATTTCTCGATGCCGATGCCATCGTCGGCGCACAGTTCTATTATTCAAATCCACTTCTGTTTATGCCCATCGCCGGCGATATGGATATGAAAAGACATGCGCGTCTTTACGGTAACCTCTATCTGCTCAATATCGAGGACTGGGGATCAGTGCCCCTCGCACATCCTGTCTTCGCAACCAACCACAACTTCATTGAGCAAATCGGACCGATCACGGATTTCTATGAACACGATCCCGACACCTTGCTCGAAGACCATCTCCAGCACGGGCTCTATCTCATCGGAATACAGGAGGAGAACCCATGAACCGAGAAATATTATTTTCAACTGACTTCACCAACGGTTGGGTGGTCTATAACCGTAGTGGTAAGTAACAGCGAATTGAGTTCCCGGAAAAGGTACCAGTGGTTGCCATGGGAAGGGCCCTAAAAGCAGAGGTCTCCAGCCCGAAGATTTTGATGAAAAAACTTTCACGTTATACAATCCTAAATTTAGCGTCTCGCCCCGAACGACGGTTGCTGGCATATTGTAATGCTATCCGAGACGGCGTGCCGAAAAAACGTATTCATTTCTGGACGGGGCTTGACTTTGAAACCCTCGATGAACTCGGTAGACATGCTGTTGAAAACGGGTTTCAACGGTTCAAACCGCTTATTGGGAGAAGTGAACCCGTTAGAGGCACGATGGCGGGTCAAAACTATAACCTCATCAGATACCTCACAGATAGAGTTCAACGGGATACCTTAGAACTCTTTGTGCATGATGATGTCTATTTCAATCCGAAGATTGTCTATGCGTCCGGTTGGAAGTACATCAAGCAGCTCTGCAGATATATGCAGACGTTCGTGCCAAAAGCTAACCCTGAATGTCCGGAGTTCAACATCCTACAACTCGACCCACATAACCAATGGGATTTAGGGAAATCTCATGACCTCAAACCGGCGTATTTTAAGAAGGGTGACACCATGATTTTAAAAGGTATCTGGAGCATCTGCGACTTTGCCTTAGTCTTATCACAAAAAGGGGCGCAGATGATACTTGACAAACTCCTTGCCCGCGAGGATTGGACGGCAATGGAAGCACTCTTCATCCGAAAGAATCATGAAAACGACTGGTATTGGTCGCCAGCGGGTGCATATACTACAGCATTTCCGATTGTCAAAAGATTTCCTATAAAAGTTGCTGGCTCCGATACCGAGGATGGTCGAATAGGTTTGTTTGAAATTGAGGCGAAACGGACTTGTCCAAAGAGAGAAATAATTTTCTTGTGATAGGTTGGCATCGATAGAAATAGTTGAAGATTCTTATCAGAGGCTCTCTACACATGCCGCCCGGCTGGGGCTTATTCTGATTGGCGTTGGCATTTTCTAT
The DNA here is from genome assembly GCA_951813545.1 of uncultured Poribacteria bacterium. GTDB lineage: Bacteria > Poribacteria > WGA-4E > WGA-4E > WGA-3G > WGA-3G. The sequence goes on along the minus strand of CATOTL010000001.1, from coordinate 192,455 downwards.
AAACATGCCGTTCCTACGGAACTCAAGAGCAAAGATTCCCATCACATTTTTACTGGATATGGTCGGTTTTTGACTTTAGAACGCTTTTCTTATCGCAAAAAACACATCTATTTTTTTATAGTAAAGTTTAGAATTAATTAGACACTCCAAAGAGGCGAGGATACTAGCGGAAACACCCAAGCAAAAACCCCCTCGCCAGCGGTGGTGAGGTGTTTTGTGTTTTCCAAGTTTTCAGTTTTCAGTTTTCAGTTATCAGTTAAGCGTGTGGCTGTAGGCGTTACGCTGCCTGCCACAAGACTTTCCACTGACAGAAGATCGCGAGCGGCAAAAAATACGCAAAAATACCCAAGCAAAAACACACCTAATTATAGTAAAGTTTGGACAATAAAGAGAGTGTCCCATCAGAAACCCTATGACCATCTTAAAATTGTCCAAACTTTAGTATCTTAAGGAAAAAGCTCTCTTTTTATTGCCAAGCGTCTAACTTAATGTTTAAATAGTTAACATAAATCTATATTAGTGAACACCGCCTTCCTGATTTTTTTACGATCGGGATTCGGAGATCCCTCCTACGAAGTTCTGGATAAGGTAGAGACGGATTTTATTGAGACAGAGAAAGATATCTACTTGATTCATCGCAAGAAATATTTTGAGATTGAGATGGATCAAGCGTTCGTAATGAGTCAACAAACGTTTTGGGATTGCTATGGTGATGCACTCCCAACGACTAAAGTCGTGGGCTTCTCTAAGAAAAGACTCGCCTCCACAAGGCATACGAGCAGCGTTTTATCGCTTATAGCGACTCCAAAGGTTTGGGTTCTCTAAGAGTAACCGCTTACCTAAGTTACGTAGGGGAAATGCAACGCCTACGGGACGCACCACTTATCCGACTACAAGGTGAGTTTTGAGTTGTGGAACACCTTGATACGTGACCGCTCAATTAGCGAGTATCACGGAGACTCTAAAAGTCTCAATTGTGTTTAGGCGATATACAACTCTATAATGTATATCGGTATCTAAATCGGAGTTTCCAGCAAACAGCAAAGTCCTTTATGCAACTTGGACGGGGAGGCACTTTATCAAAGTTGATAAAGGTTGCATTGCCTCCCACTGCTGATACTCCAATTATATCATATTTTTCTGTTTTGTGTCAACACTTTTTAACTTCGCACGAATCAACTGGGACTGACCCGAAGTCTAAAGACTTGGGACTGTTAAGGGAGTCCCTTCAAGAACACATTGAAAGTGTCCCAAAAACACTCGCAGACTGTTTGAAAGATACTTTTCAAGAGAAAGGACTTTTGTGTGGAGTCGTCTGCACAAAATAGACATCATGAAACAAAATAGTTTTGGAATTCAAAGGCGATGGCGTCTTCAAGCATCGGGGACAAGTCTGCGTCGGGCTGCGTCTCCACCCTATGAGGGTCCCCCGCCTACAGATCCGCAGCGGCCGGGCAGTGTCAAGATTCATGCTGAAGCGATCAAGTTCTCTGGTGCTGACACCGATTACAATCCGCTGTATGACCGGGCACTCAAATCGAAAATAGAACCGCCACAGTGGCGGAAGGTTCCTGACCAAAATGCCCCTGTCAGCGAACCGATCTCTTATGTGAAAGGCAAGCGGGCAACCGTCAAGTTAGACATCTCTGGATCGCCCAAGGAGATACCCGAGGATAGATCGCTTTCGGTGCGGGTGACTCCCTCAGCGGCACTCTATAAGCAGGTCTTCAGGAAGGATGCTAAGGGTAAACTCATTAAGGAGGATGGTGAACTCGATGCCGACGATGCCCCCGGTGTCGACCCATATCCCATCACTTTTACTGATCCAAGTGAGACGATACAAGTCACCGACTGGACCCATGAGGATTACGAGCAGCTGAGTTTTACGACCAGTGCCTTCCCCAATACTGTGCGGTTTGATAAGTTAAAGATTACTTGGAAGTTTGAATACCGGTATAATGCAACGGACCCCTGGCGCGATGCCGGCACAGAAACCACTGAACATGAAACTTACATTACTTATGATCGGTCGTATGAAGAGTTCAAGTCGTATGAAGAGAATCACCCTTGGAAAGAGGTCTTACAGCGGGCTTGCTCCTATGCACACGGCGCGGCTACTATAAACGAGACATTCACACAGGTGACGACCGGCATTTACAACTCGCTCGAGTTTTCTTATGATGCAGGAAAGACTCACTCGGATTATGAGGATCGTTGGATTAAGTTATGGGCTATGCTCAATCAGGGTTGGATGGATTGTATGGATGGTTCTAACTACTGGACGATCCTGATGCAGTGGCTTGGGATCAATGCCAATCAGATAAAAATCAATAAAGAAGACCATGTAAGAGACAAGGAGGATAATCCAATAGTATATAGGGGGTTTTATTATAAGACCCTGCGCCCGATTTCTACGGCTAACGACAATGCGGGCTGGTTGGTTAGGAACCCGAATGCCCCGCTTAGTAACTGGTGGAATTTCCACCAAGTTGGCATTGTTGTCCAGGATCCAGATGACACGGAAAATAGCAAACGTGTATATGACCCAATTATCATGGTCAATAGAGGCAACCCAGCAGTGCCAGTCGAGAAGACCCAGGGCGATTACGAGCGTGCCCTTTTTGACCCGGCACCATTCCCATTCCCAGACCGCCTAAGACGACTCGGGATACAAATACATTCAACGTTCCCTTGGGCCGACGAATCAGCTTTGGTCAGTCAGGTTCTTTAGAATGAAGAGGATTTTGTTTATGATGTTTAGATGCTGTTTGCTCGTTTTTATTTTGCTTTTGGTAATCGCACCCCTTGGGTGTCATATTCTCAATAAAGGAGAAGATATGTTGGTCAGAAAACTGGATGCGGTTATGCTGACGGCGAACGATTTACCGGCTACTATGGAACTCGATGTTAGCTCTTCTTTCGCTATTTCTGGTAGAAGAAAGTTCCCCCCGATTGTAGATGGATTTACACAAACCTGGGATAGCACGCGCCCCGAAGAAAATATTGATGTGCACTACTGGTTGCTTCGGAGCGTCAAAGATGGGAGAACCGCCGGGGTCAAGTGGATGGACACGCTTGCCTCTGCGGGGATCTATCTACCCGAACCCAGGCCCGAAGATGTTATCGGGGATGCGACATGGCGCATTGAAAATAAGGAATGTATCTTATTTGTGAAAAACAATGTCCTCGTCTACATCATGGGAAACAATCCGTTGGTCAATCAAATCCCGTTCACAAGGTCGGTTGCCCGAAAGATTGAAGCCAAAATTAATGCAGCTTTGAATCAACAATGAAAATAAGGCGTAGTTATTAGCCGTCAGGGGTCAGCCATCGGTTTCCGTCAGCAAGAGCACCTTGTGGGAGTTCCAATCGTTTGTCAGCTCCACCACGCTCTCTAACTGATGGTTTCCGATGGTTTCCGATAACTGACAACCATTATTATGAATATAGATATACTTGCAGCCCCCCAATTTCACAATGGTAGGATAGATGCGCCTCGCGGTATCCATAATTCTGGGGGTGGCATGTCTGTGCTGATTGATTCGATTCGTGCGTGCCTGATGGATCGCTATGCCATCCGTCTTTGTGATGATTTTTCAGAACTTTCAGCCCCTGTATGTTTTGCAGAAACCTGCTTTTTTACTTCAGATATCGATGATGCCGATTATTGGGGTGCTGTCGAACACAGGTTACATGAGTTCCAAGAATATAAAGATGCCCACAACATCAAAGTCGTTTTGATATGTGCGGAACTGACACTGTTACGGATGCTGCCGAAACACCGGCAACTCCTCTTAGATGCGGTAGACGTTCTCACGATTACGGATCCGTATCTCAAGCAAGCCCTCAAAGCGATCAACGTGCTCCCAAATCAGTATCTCTGCGATGCGATCGACCCGACGCTGTTTCGTCCTGTCGAAAAAGAGATGAGCGTCATCGCTGTAGGCGGATTGAAATACATCAAGAACGTCGATTGGATTTTGGAGGTCTTTGAACGGCTGAAAGGTAAAATGAAACGGGTCTACCTCGGCCATGCCAGTGATGAAAGTATCGTTGGCGATATGCGGGAATGGGCGGTGAAAAACTTTGGGTTCGCCCGTTTTCAAAAACAGATCTATGGCGTATTTGAGGCGTAGTTTTCAGTTATCAGTTATCAGTTAAGCGTGTGGCTGTAGGCGTTACACTGCCTGCCACAAGACTTTCCACTGACAGAAGATCGCGAGCGACAAAAAATACGCAAAAATACCCAAGCAATACGCAGAAATCCCCAAGTCAAAACACACCAAGCCAAAACACTCGCGCCTACAAAGCAGGTCATCAAAGTTTACGGATTGGAAACCCCCTTGCTTTAGCTGAGGGAGGAAAATCCGCCCTCGTGTGTTAGACCACCGATTGTGGCGTGAAAATTAATTCGTTTTTTACGTGACAAAAAGTGTCAAAAATGCTATAATGATTACTATCACGTTGGGCAGACAGTTCAAGCGTAATCGCCCCCTTCCCAGTAACGGGTGGGGACCCCGGTAACGTGTCTGCCCACCCACTTGAACGGGGTTAAACGACGTGATACGTGATAGTCTATGAAACGCAGATTTAAATATCGGGCATACCCGACGCTTGCTCAAGAACGCTGGCTTTATGCGGAGTTGAAACACCAGAAAAAGTTGTATAACTACATGCTCGAGATGCGTTCGCAGATGTGGGAGTATGGGAGTGTTTCTGTGTCTATGTATGAGCAGATCAACCCCCTTTCGAAACTTCGCGAGAATTCCCACTATTCTGAACACCCGCAGGATCTGCAGGTATCCACCCTCAAACGCCTTAATGCAGCGTATGATAACTTCTTTGACAGATGCCAAGACGGTAAAGCGAAAAAGAAAGGGCATCCGAAGTTCAAACGTTCTGTGCGCTCGGTGACGTGGTCTGTGCGTAAATCCAAAGTTAAGGATAAAGCAACAGGCACATTTAAACGTGTCCGTCAGAAACCGATCCGCAAAACAGGCACGCGGCTTGACAGGTTGAAAGTTCCGAAACTCGGTGAAGTCGAAATCAGAAGGCACCGTCCATTTCTCGGAGACCCGAAAGAGGTCACGTTGAAAAAGACGGCACGCGGCTGGTATTGCTTTATCGTTTGCGAAGTGCCTGATACGCTGAAATGTGTTCCGAAATCCGCTTGTGGTATAGATGTCGGAACATACGACTTTCTGACGACCTCTGACGGCGAAACGACACCGAACCCTCGCTTTTACCGAACCGCTGAACGCAAACTTGCCAAACTTCAACGCGTTCTTTCTCGTAGACAGCGAGGGAGCAAACGTTGGTATAAAGCGAAAGATACACTTGCCAAACAAGCCGATATTGTTGCCTGCCAACGGCTTGACTTTCTCGCGAAAACGGCTTACTCGCTTTTCCATCACAAAGGCTTTGATGCTGTTGTGGCAGAGAAACTCAAACCGAGCAACATGGTTAAGTACAGATACCTTGCCAAGTCTATCTCTGACGCATCGTGGGGCATGTGCTTTGATTGGTGCGATTGGGTTGCCAAACGCGATGGTAAACATTTCCATCAAGTGCCCCCACATAACACAAGTCAAACCTGTTCGGAATGCTGTCAAAAATCGCCCATCAAATTGAAGTTGTCGCAACGCGTGTTCCATTGTCCATCTTGTGGCTTGAAACTCGACCGCGACCACAACGCGGCTTTGAATATCTTACACAGGGCGGCTTGCGCCCTTCGTGGAGAGGTATGGGATGCCATCCTCTATGAAACGAGAAACCCGCTGCTTCAGCAGGCTTGTTGGGGTTAACCTCCTAACAGGTTTCCCCCTGCTTTAGCTGGGGGTACTTGACGATTGATAAAACAGGCATCCCGAGAGTGCCAACTAATATGATCAGAGACAATTATAGACGCGCTATTTTTGAGAGTGGACAGTTCGTCTGGGACACAAACGCTTTGGTAACCAATGTCAATTAAAAAAGGACTTTTGTTTATGATGTTCCAAAGACGTTTCATCGCTTTTATTTTCCTTTTGGCAATGCCACCGCTTGGGTGTCATATCCCTAATGAAGCACCTATTCTCAATAAAGGAGACAACACCTTAGTCAGAAAACTTGATGCCATTATCCTTACGGCAAACGATTTACCTACGATGCGAGTGGATACCTCGTCTGTTTTTCGTATCGGCGGTTTCGCAGAGGAACCATCTACTGTAGATGGACTTTTACATTACTGGGATGGCACGCAACCTCAAGAGCATATTGCTGTTCGATATTGTTTATTTCACAGCGTTGCCGACGCAAAAAAAGCCGCCAATCAATGGCAACGCTTCGTTGGTGCTGAAGCTTTCTTTGAACCCGAGCCGAACGCCGAGGATGTCATAGGAGATGCCACATGGCGTGTCCCAAATAAGGCTTCTATCTGGTTCGTGAAAAACAATGTTTTGGTTCACATCATGGCAAGAAGACCTAAGATCAATCAACTGACGTTGACGAGGTCGGTTGCCCGAAAGGTTGAAGCCAAAATTAATGCAGCTTTGAATCGAAGTCATATTGAGTAAAACATAAGGATGTAGTAAAATAGGGAAAAAGAAAGTATTGATTTATGTCCCATTCTTTCCCGTTCAGATACCTATTTGCTTTGCGTTCTTAGCTCTTACTCGCTATGAGTTCATCAACAATAAAAATAAGGCGTAGTTATTAGCCGTCAGGGGTCAGCCATCGGTTTCCGTCAGCAAGAGCACCTTGTGGGAGTTCCAATCGTTTGTCAGCTCCACCACGCTCTCTAACTGATGGTTTCCGATAACTGACAACCATTATTATGAATATAGATATACTTGCAGCCCCCCAATTTCACAATGGTAGGATAGATGCGCCTCGCGGTATCCATAATTCTGGGGGTGGCATGTCTGTGCTGATTGATTCGATTCGTGCGTGCCTGATGGATCGCTATGCCATCCGTCTTTGTGATGATTTTTCAGAACTTTCAGCCCCTGTATGTCTCGCAGAAACCTGCTTTTTTACTTCAGATATCGATGATGCCGATTATTGGGGTGCCGTGGAACACAGGTTACATGAGTTCCAGCAACATAAAGACACCCACAAAATCAAAGTCGTTTTGATATGTGCGGAACTCACACTGTTACGGATGCTGCCGAAACACCGGCAACTCCTCTTGGATGCGGTAGACGTTCTCACGATTACGGATCCGTATCTCAAGCAAGCCCTCAAAGCGATCAACGTGCTCCCAAATCAGTATCTCTGCGATGCGATTGACCCGACGCTGTTTCGACCTGTCGAAAAAGAGATGAGTGTCATCGCTGTGGGTGGATTGAAATACATCAAGAATGTCGACTGGATCATCGAAATTTTCAAACACCTCAAAGGCAAAATGAAACGCATCTACCTCGGCTCGGCTGTGCTCTGGTCGGACGAACACCGCCCGGAAGACGCTGAACTCATTCCAAAAATCAAACAGGTCACCGAGGACCACTACCCGAACGCGAGCCCTGTTGAGGTCGCCTACCACAACGCACGCGCCGCATTCACCGTCAATGACACGTGGCACGACTGCTCGTGTCGCGCCAATGAAGAACTCCTGATGAGTGGTGTGATCTCTATCCACGGACAGCACCCGCTTTTCAACCCGCGTCCCGGCTTTCGCGTGAAAACCCCCGAAGCAGCCGTTGCGAAGATCGCCGAACTCACCAACGATTTCACCGAATTACCCGACCCGGCACTGCATCAAGCCTCACGCGATTGGGCACTCGAACACGTTTCTACCCAAACTTTTATGACACAGTTTGAAAAATTGATGAGGAGTTTACTATGAACCGGCTCGCAAAACAGATTGTTACACACCCAGCGACAGAGCATCGGCTTGAAATTTTCGCTGAATCGATTGACTTAATAAATCAATGGACGGATCCATTTCTTGATGCTGATGCCATCGTGGGGGCACAATTCTATTATTCAAATCCGCTCCTGTTTATGCCGATCACCGGTGATATGAAGAGACATGCGTCTCTTTATGGAAATCACCTCTATCTACTGAATATTGAGGACTGGGGCTTGGTGGCTCCGACAGATTCTGTTTTTGCCACTAACCAAAACTTCATTGAGCAGATCGGTCCGATTACGGATTTCTATGAACACGATCCAAATAAACTGTTCGAGTATCATATAGAGCATGGGTTATATCTCATCGGAATAAACAAATAGAGTGGAAGACGGAACCGTTGGTCGTCTGAAGCAGGATTTACAGGCGTGTGAGGATTCGCAGGATTATGGGGTTCCTTCTTGATTGAAAAGGGGCTTTCATAGAATTACCGAAATATTTTATTAAACTTCATGTAACCTCGCCGATTCAGAGCGTCTAAGTAATTCTAAAATCTACTATAGTTTTCGGTTTTCTGGCTGATATTAACCCCCTAAATTCCCCTTATCAGGGGGACTTGGCGCATTTTCTCTGGAAAACTAATCCCCTATCCAATCGCCACGGGTGTGTAAATATTTTGGCAGTGTTCCCTTATAGAGATTTCTATAGACATATTGCTCCGCTGGAGCAAAGAGGTCTCTTTAGAGATAAAGGCTTCTTCACGCCAGCGGCGTGATATGTCTATAGAAAAAGAGGGGGGCCTTCTCTCGCACGCCAGCGGCGTGCTATGTAAACAAAAATGAAAGATTAAGCATTATACCTTTCTAAACTTGGAAATCCGTCCCGATCGCGGGCTTCTTGCGGAATGCCTTTCCCGACGAGACGGTATCCCTGAGGCGTAGGCGCAGAGACAAGACCTGCCCTCTAAAAACCGGAAATAGGAGGATAGTATGTATAAAAGACTTTTTTCTCTTGTTATTGCCTTGTTTATATGCCTTAACCTCGCTTATGCACAGGGATTGGATTGGATGCCGGATCCCAATCTCCGAAAAGCGGTTCTACAAGAGATGGGTGTTCCAGAGGGTGTGCCCATCACAGAAGTGGACCTAGCGAGAGTTGTTAGACTGAACGCCGAATCAATGAACGTCACGGATCTGACGGGCTTAGAACGTTTTGTCAACCTTGAAAATATTGTTGCCAACCATAACGACATACAGGATCTCCGTCCACTTGCGAGATTAACGAATCTCGGAGACTTGCATTTAAATCACAACACTATTTCAGATATATCGCCCTTGGCTGGACTCGTAAGTCTCACAGTGTTAGGCTTAAGTCACAACACTATTTCAGATATATCGCCCTTGGCTGGACTCGTAAATCTCACAGTGTTAGGCTTAAGTCACAACACTATTTCAGATATATCGCCCTTGGCTGGACTCGTAAATCTTAAATCGCTGTGGTTGTGGAGCAACCAAATCAAAGACCTATCGCCGTTGGCAAGCTTGGTAAAGTTAGAGACCTTGATGCTCGTTGACAATCAGATTGAAGACCTTTCACCGCTTGTCGCCTTGACGAGTTTGAGAGAGTTGAACGTGATCCAGAATTGGATTGTTGACTTTTCACCCCTCAGAGCACTCACCAGCATAGAGGTTCTGGCTACTGAAGAGAATCCGGGTAGTGATCTGCCAGAGGAATGTGCATTGTCCAGCCCTTCTGTCGTCGCCCGGATTCAGGATCGGACGTATCCATCGGTGTTCGGAGCGTGGGCTGTCGTTAACAATCGTACACCGGTGTTGCCAAAGTTGCCGTGGCAAGAGGAACACATCGCTATTGTCTATTTCGACCTCTATTTATGTTGTCCTGAGATACCACTTGGTCTGAAGTTCAGAGATACTAACGCCGGTGTTCATCTGATTGGTGACTTTCAACAAGCTAAAGCCCGGCGAGACGCACTTTTGGCGTTTAATCCGAATGCGAAGCTCCTGGTTGAGGTCAGATATTACGGCAGGGTCAAACCGGACGAATATCCAGAAGATTGGCCCCTTTGGTTGCGGGATGAAAACGGCAACCGTATTATGAATGACATTTGGGGGGTAGCCCTCGTAGACTTCACGCTCCCTGAAACGCAAAAATGGGCGATCGAGCAAGCAAAAGCGATCGCAGCATGCGGATTGTTTGATGGTATCTTCTTGGATAATTGGAGTGAAGGGCGAAGACTCCGAGAGATCCGTTCGCTTGAAGCAGAACACCTCGCACGCGATAATATCTTGCAAGGCATTCGTGCTGTGGTAGCCGACGATTTTTTGATAATGGTGAATACCAACGAAGACAAGATTCCGAGATGGGCAGAATACGTCAACGGCACTTTCATAGAAACATATCCGATCCTTGAAACACCGTTTGAGGATCTCACATCCTTAGACCAGCGTGTCCCTCTCGGTTATACACATGCAGACATTTTTGAGATTGAACAAACCCTGATATGGTCAGAAGAACATTTCCGTGAACCGCGTATCAACGCTGTGCATGGGTACGGGCTTGTCAGAGAGCCGGGAGACTCTCCGGGCAACAGACGCTGGATGCGGCTTTTCACAACGATGAGTCTAACGCTCTCAGACGGCTATGTGGCGTTTGATAATTATACAACGGGTCTTTGGTATGATTTTTGGGATGCTGACCTCGGCACACCTGTCGGCGAGAAGGTACAGCCCTACGAGAACCGCGACGGGGTTTACATCCGGGAGTTCACCAACGGTTGGGCAATGTATAACCGCAGCGGTAAGGAACAGCGAATCGAGTTCTCGGAAGTAGTGTCAGGGGTTGCAAGTGGTGTGAAGGACCAACGCTCGCATGTGCTACCTGACTTAGACGGCGAAATCTATCTGAAATCGGAATCGGGGTTGGAAACCCCTCCTACAGCAGATGTCAACGCTGATGGCACAGTGAATATCCTTGATCTTGTGATTGTTGCTAACGGGTTTGGAAATGCTGAACCCGATCTGAATGGTGATGGCACCGTGAACATCCTTGATCTCGTGATTGTTGCCAACGCTTTTGGAAATCCTTAGACGGCGTTCCATAAAGGAATAATTTCAGCGTAGCGGCAGAAACCCCAGATATGTATATTTAAGGAATTGATAATGCAACTTTATACATCCCCCGATTTTGTGGGGTATTATCCGAACTATCCTGTGACAGGCTCACATCCGACAGGTGGGATGAGCACGAAGATGGCAGCGGTTGAGATTGCGCTCGGCTGCCAGACGGTCACAGACTTGAAAACGCTACCGGAAGACACTATGCGCGCGGACTTAATCGTGGAGCCGCTGGCGATCAAGGCACCCCGAAACGTCCCTGAAGAACTGGAACAAGGCGGGGATTGGGACAACCTCCGAGGCATCGAACGGGGACGGCTCGCAGAGGTTGTGGCGTATCCGGGTCGAAAAATCTTGTTGTGTTCGGAGATGGAAATCCTGCGGTGGCCTGGGCAGCTGCGAATGGACGCAATCGCTGCTGTTGATGAGAAAGTGTTTGCCTCTTGCTACTACCAGCAGGCACTTATGAACGCCAATTGAAGATCATTTGGAAATTTGAATACGGCTACACGAAAATGGGTCCCTGGTTTATAGTAAAACCTGTAATTATCTATACACCAACACAAAGGCGAGGATACAATCCTCGCCAGCGGCGGTGGGGTGCTTGTTCCCTGACGAACTGTAAACATATTTTCGGATTTTACTATAAGGCTGGGGAAGAGACCACTTACCATGAAATTTATCGAATCTTCGGCTACAAAACCCACTCTTTTAGGTTTGGGATGGAGTAGCGGTTAGTGAGTTGTGTCAAGAAAAACTTGCCGATTACCTAAAATTGTAGTATCATATTACTAACACTTTGGACACCGCTTTCACCCTACACATATCTTGTGTAGGAGGTGTCCACCATTGTGAAAGGTGGTCAAAAGGTGTTAAGTGTCAATACCAGTGAAAAAGTATTTGGGGAGTTAACGCTTAAAGTTTCGGAGCAGCGGTGAAAATCTGCGCGCTGTATTGCTGCCCATTTTTTCAACTTTTCTATCCTTTTGGATAGAGGCAGGCGGGGATGGTTTCCAAGATTTCGCCTTGATATGCCTGACGGGATTTTTCACCCGAAAGGGAATCGCCTGCTGGTGGAGCGAAAATAAGACGGTGGACGCTTAGAGAAAACGGCAGTCGCTACGAAGCCGAAGCCCAACCCTTCAGGTTTGGGTGCTATCACCAGTTATCAGTTGTCAGTTAGTTTTGTCTGGAACACAAACGCTTTGGTAACCAGCGTCGAATAAAAAAGAGGGTTTTGTTTATGATGTTTCAAAGACGTTTCATCGCTTTTATTTTGCTTTTATCACTGCCGTCCCTTGGGTGTGGCATTCTCTATACAGGAGAGCACATGTTAGTCAAAAAACTCGATACCATTCTCCTCACGGCGAATGATTTACCCACCATGGAAGTGGATGCCTCGGCTAATTTCCGTATCCGCGGTGTCGGAAAGCAACCGCTTGTCGTAGACGGATTTCTACAGGCATGGGATGGAACGCGACCCGAAGAAGATATTACTGTTCGCTACTGGTTATTTCGGAGCGTTGGGGATGCCCAAAAAGCCGCAGACGTGTGGCGAAGCTTCATTGCCGCGGCTGCGATAGAGATCGATGGAAAGACAGAATCAGCTTATCAACCCGAACCCAATCCCGAGGATGTCATCGGAGATGCCACATGGCGCCCCGAAAATGACACATCCATCTGGTTTGTGAAAAACAATGTCCTCGTCTATGTCATGGCAAACGATCTCTTGGGCGATCAACTGTGGAACAGAGCCGTCGCCCGAAAGATTGAAGCCAAAATTAACGCAGCATTACCAAAAAATACGGATTGAGATATGTTCTCTATCCTTCCAGACAAAAAGAGGGCATTAAAAATAAGATAGCCCCGACGGTGCGAACTAAAATGATCAGGGACGATTACAAGCGTGCCCTTTTTGACCCGGTACCATACCGAGACCAAAAAATCCAAAAATGGACCGAGTTGGAAAGTTCCCTTGGCACGTGGCAGCGTTGGTATGTAAGGTCATTTATAGTAAAACCCGAAAATAAGAGAGCACTTTGGAAAACACAAAACACCTCACCACCGCTGGCGAGGATTGTATCCTCGCCTCTTTGGAGTGTCTAATTAATTCTAAACTTTACTATAAATCAGGAGGATTTTGTTTATGATACTTCGATTCCGTTTCATCACTTTTATTTTTCTTCTGGCAATCGCACCCCTTGGGTGTGCTATTACCAATAAAGAGGCTGTTCTCAATGAAGGAGAGCACATGTTAGTCAGAAAACTCGATGCTGTGCTTCTGGCGGCAGACGATTTACCCACCATGGAAGTGGATGGCACAGTTAATCATCGCAAACGTGGTATCGTAAATCAACCCCCTGTTGCAGATGGGTTTATACAATCATGGAATGGGACTCAACCCGAAGAGCATATTACCGTCCACTACTGGTTACTTCGGAGCATTGTCGATGCCCAGACAGCCGCCGAGGAGTGGCGAAGTTTCATTACCTCTCAAGGGATCTATCAACACGAACCCAATCCGGAGCATGTCGTTGGAGATGGCACATGGCGCATTGAAAATGACGCATCCATCTGGTTTGTGAAAAACAATGTCCTGGTTCACATCGTGGCAAGAAGACCCTTGCTCAATCAACTCCCGTTGACGAGATCCGTCGCCCGAAAGATTGAAGCCAAAATTAATGCAGCTTTGAATCAACAATGAAAATAAGGCGTAGTTATTAGCCGTCAGGGGTCAGCCATCGGTTTCCGTCAGCAAGAGCACCTTGTGGCAGTTCCAATCGTTTGTCAGCTCCACGGGTGTGGTTAGAAACTGCGGAGAAACACCCAAGCCAAACCCATGTGCTATGCGCCGGTTTGTAATCATGAACCGAGATCAACGTGTTCTCGAATTGGAGGCGTTTAATGGCGACACACGCTTTGGAGGGTATCGTGAGAGGTGTGGCGTATAAACCCTGCCTGAATGATGGGAGGGTCGATGAATTGGAGGGTTGGCGAACGAATCCTCCTTTTCAGATTTCAGAAAAAAGGTAGCGGAATGCGTGGTTTGCATCCTGCTACCTTCTTTTTTTGGATTGTTGGGTTTCGCTTGTGCTCAACTCAACCTACATCTGATTAAGCTGGGCGCGAGTATCGCCGCGAGATGTTCTCGAAGATGCCGGCGATGCCGAGGTTCTTGCCCTTGTCCTCGTCTTTGCCGGAGGCACCGCCTTCGACATGCAATTCCTTGAGATGCTCGTTCTTATCATCGATCTCTTGGGCACGCTGCTGCGCGGAGAGGACAGCCTCAATGACTTCGCCGAGATCGCCTTTGGTCATCGCGGCGGCGATCGCGAAGGATTGCTGGTCTGTCGCGTCCGGGATCTTCGTATCGACAACGCGCTGCATGTCTTGGAGCATAAAGCGCGTTTCATGCCGAAAAGATTGCTCAAGTAACGCCTGCTCACGCTCGCTGATGATGTCATCCTCTTCGGATTCCGGCAACCCACCACGCGCCTCGATGAGAGAGTCGATCATCTCCTGCGGTGTGAGATCGGTTTGCGTCTGGGCATCGCTGGTAGGACCAGGAGGCGTATCGCCGCCCGTCTGTTGTTCCTGTTCCAAAATTTCCTGTTCGTTCATCTTTTTAATTTACCTTGCGGTTCGGTAAGACTGGTTTTATAGGAAGGTTCTCTTCCGTATATCCAGCCCGCCCGTTGGTTGGGCTTATGTGCTTGATCGTCTTTCTAATTTACCTTGCGGTTCGGTAAGACTGGTTTATAGGAAAGTTCTCTTCCGTATATCCAGCCCGCCCGTTGGTTGGGCTTATGTGCTTGAGCGTCTTTCTAATTTACCTTGTGGTTCGGTAAGACTGGTTTATAGGAAAGTTCTCTTCCGTATATCCAGCCCGCCCGTTGGTTGGGCTTATGTGCTTGAGCGTCTTTCTAATTTACCTTGCGGTTCGGTAAGACTGGTTTTATAGGAAGGTTCTCTTCCGTATATCCAGCCCGCCCGTTGGTTGGGCTTATGTGCTTGAGCGTCTTTCTAATTTACCTTGTGGTTCGGTAAGACTGGTTTTATAGGAAGGTTCTCCTCCGTATATCCAGCCCGCCCGTTGGTTGGGCTTATGTGCTTGAGCGTCTTTCTAATTTACCTTGTGGTTCGGTAAGACTGGTTTATAGGAAGGTTCTTTTCCGTATATCCAGCCCGCCCGTTGGTTGGGCTTATGTGTTTGAGCGTCTTTCTAATTTACCTTGCGGTTCGGTAAGACTGGTTTTATAGGCGCGATCTTCTCCATATAGCCAGCCTTGCGCGATCCTTGGGAAACCGAGTGTGTAAAGTTTTTGTCACGGTTTCCTTAATTTTTTGATAGGACCGGTTTGTTTACATAGCACGCCGCTGGCGTGCGAGAGAAGGCCCCGTCTTTTTCTAATAATTTAACTCGTTACTTTTCATCGCATTGCGCCTTCGGATAATTTTTCCCAATCGAGTTCGACCTTCCGCCCACCGTCATACGGCAATGCGTGTCCGTTCTCGATGAGGTATTGCGCGGCATCCATGCCGTCAACTTTGACGATAGCGACGATCCTACCGGCGTATTTGCCGATTGTTGGGTTTGAAACAGTTAAGTTGAGTTCGTTGTCTTTGACTTCTCCCACACCTAAAGGAGTGGGATTCTTTCGTTCTTGTTTCATAGTTCGTAGCCTCCACTTGTGAAGGTCTTACACAAACTCCACAAGCGTTTTATCTCTCCGTATGCCCTACGGCGAGGTTCTTTAGATTTATTGCAGCGTTTTGGTCTCTGTCTATAGAGACACCACAACTACTACAATGATACTGTCTCTCTGATAATGAGAGTTCTTTTTTCTTGTGTCCACAACTACTACAGGTTTTACTCGACGCATAGAAGTGCGGTGCTTCTACAATAGGTATCCCAAGCACTTCTGCTTTAGACTTGAGTTTAGCAAGAAACCCACCGAGTGCTGAATCAGAGAGTGCTTTCGCCAGTTTCTTATTCTTGAGTAGGTTCGTAACCTTTAGCGTTTCTATCCCGATAGCACTTGCCATATTTACAATCTCTGTCGTTGCCTTATGCTGTGCGTCTAATCTGATACAAGCAATCCTATAGTGGATACGTTCTACTATACGTTTTTGCTTATACCAGTTGTTAGATAGAAATACTTTACGGCTCATTTTACGTTGCTCACGCTTTAGCTTGCGTTCATACCTTTTCAGCGGTCTTGGGTTAGGATACTGTTTACCCTTATCAAGTGTCGCAAGTGAGTTTATACCTACGTCTATACCGACTACAGGGAGTCCACGCGTGTCTCGTGGAGCCTTCGGTTTACCTGTATCTATGGTTATAGAAACAAACCAACGGTGTGCTGTTCTTGATATTGTTACCTTGATCAGTTCACCCTTAAATCTCAACTTCTCAAACATGCCTACCCAACCTATTTTAGGGAGGCGGATACGTTTACCTTTTATACTAACACTGCTTGGGTCTGTGCTATAAGATTGGCGATCTCTGCGTCTTTTTTGCTTCGGAAACCTATTTTGACCCTTACGCCAACGACTTATTGCGTCACCGAAGTTCTTGATACCAAACAACGCAGCACGCTGATCCATGCCCCGTGTCCAGTCAATATCACGCTTTGCTATATTGAATCGCTTATTCAACTCTTGCCAATGCTGCGGGTCATTCTTGTAATCTGATAACGCACAATTATACGCAAAACGAGCATAACCACATTGTTGGGAAAACCATACGCGTTGCTCGTCGGTTACGTCTAATGCTATCTTATGTGAATTAAGTGCCATTTGGGTATATCTCGCATCTCGTATCTTATCCCCTGACAAGTGGGAGACAGGCACGTAGTCTTGCGACTACGCTTGTCATGCCTGTCTACGAGATACTATACTTATACCACCTTATCCCCTAAATGTCAAATCTTTTTTTATACCAGAACGAACACTACTTGATTTGACCCAAGCATAAATGCTTGGGATTGTTAAGTATTATCCTTCACTTTCGGGCTGGAAGGGAAGCCCGCCTCCATTTTTTAGTGGCAGTCAGCCGTCAGGGCGTTCGCAAGAATGGCTGATAGCCGAGAGCCGATGGCTAATTTTCTGACTGCTATTGATTCCATGGCTTGTAGTTTTTTAGCTCGGTTGTTATCTGCGACCAATCGCCGTCAAAGTTGATGCCTCTGTCGTTGATATAGACTATCGCAGCGGGTTTGTTTTTCGGGAATTGACAGCGTTCTGTTAGCCACCTTCCGTCGGTTAGCGCGATATGGTTGTGTTCTCGCCATACGCCTTCCCAGTATTCCAGCCACTCTTTCATCGCTGTGATGCCACCGGGTTGCGCGGATCTCGCGCTATGGATGACGACCTCTATTTCGGGGTCATCGCACAGCCTGTGTAGCCCTTCAATGGCACCTTCTACGGGTAGATCGGATATTTGGTCCGCGCCCTCCCACCCACTATCGTATCGGTGAATAACGCCGTCGAAATCGAGGCATATTGTTTTTGGATTCATAGGATTCCTCTTTGGGCAGGCACAAGACCTACCCTTACAATGTGCTGGTGCGGTTAGAAACCGCACCTACCGCGATGGGAAGTTTATTAGCGTTCTGCGCTCATGGATACCTCTTGTCCGGACGCGACCTCTTCGTCGAGAGGACCTCCGGCGAAGGGTGGGACGGTCATCTGAAAATCTTCGCCTGTCCAGCCGTAACCCTTCGTCAATCCGAGGATTTCGAGCGGGTTCTTCGGTTGGAGACCGAGCGACGCAAGCACTTGCAACATCTGGAGTTTCCCAGCAGGCGTGTTTGGCAACGCTGTCAAGTCGGGCATGCTGAGCCGGAACCCGATATGCCGCGCCTCTTCCGGGAACGGATCTTGCATATCGAGGCCTCCCCTCCAGAGATGCCGTCTCAGCGGACGGCGTGCGAACTGCTGGAGCAAGGCGATTTTGATCCGCATCCGCCGCAGTCGGAACTCGTTCATCTCTCGGATGTTGTCGGAGAGTTGGCTGAAATTCGCATATTGCAGTGAGGCGACCGCACGTCCGGACGCACCGCCATAAGGCGTATCGCCTGAGAACACATCGGAGAGCGACGGCATGATGTCCTTCATGATACCTGAGATGAACTGGATGAACTCAATGAGCACCGGTGGCACGATTTCCGGGGGCAGGTGCTGCAGATCGCCGATCTCGAAGCCTTCGTTGATGCGGAGGATCGCACCTTGGAGTGGCGAGATCTGGTCCTCGTCAATGGCACCGTCCTTGGCGATGAACCGACCGACACCGAGATTCCGTAGAATCAGGATAAAGTTAGAGATGAACTCATCGAGCATCTTCTGTTGGGGCCATGCGAGTGTCCCGTAGCCGTAGCCCCAGAACCCGTGCGGTTTGCCCTCCTCAAGCAGATCGACGAAGTTCCGCCAATGCGAGAACGGGAAGCCGGGATACCAATAAGGACTGCCTTGTGCTTTATAGAGGGTATCGTCGATGAGTTTGACGAGGATGATGTCGCGTTTCGTGTCTTTCACCGAGATGCCGCAATCCTCCGCCACGTCGCGGTGCATCCAGATTTCGTCGACGCGGTGCCGCGAGTCGGGACGGCGGTGCGAGTAATCGGAGGATTCGTTCCACGCGAGCGTAGGTGGCGACCAGTCGGGGTAATGCTTCTGCATGTATCGTCGGTTGTGGTAGTTCCGATGGACGACGTAGCTGGCATCCGAAAGGTTCGACTGTGTACACGCCGGATCGGGTGCGAAACTCGTCGGGTTGATGGATTCTGATCGGACGAGTTTTTTGATGGGGTCCCACCGGATTTTCGAGACTGCGTTCCCGCAGATGAGGTTCCAATAGATATTCGACCGCATCCGTCCGCCCTCGTCATCGACCTCTTCATACATGGCGTTCCAATTCTCAAGACCTTCCGTGAAGAGAAGCTCTTCAATCGAAGGCACCTTCGCATCGGGTTCGATGTGTATTTTCGAGATCTGCGCTCGGAACGCCGGTATCAGACGGAGACATCCTGTCGAAATCTGCGGCAGGAGCGATTCCTCGACGAGTGCGTAGGATGCACCGACACGGGTGCCTTCGCTGTAGCCTTCGTTGCGGAATACGGCGAGTTCGTGTTGGAGCCGAGTGTGTGCTCTTGCTGATTCTGAAAATGCTTCGTCTCGAAGCTGCAGTAGAGAGTTCATGTTTTTAATTTACCTTTTCTAATTTCTAATTTTCCTTGCGGATCGTTCAGGTGGGTTTTGGGAAGAACGTCCCGCTCCGTCTATCCAGTCCGGCGCGATGCTTGGACTTACGTTTTTTTAATTTACCTTGCGGTTCGTTCGGGATTGCTGTATGTGAAGTTTCCTTTCCGTTTTCTACTTTACCTTGCGGTTCGTTCGGGATTGCTGTATGTGAAGTTTCCTTTCCGTTTTCTACTTTACCTTGCGGTTCGTTCGGGATTGCTGTATATGAAGTTTCCTTTCCGTCTATCCAGTCCGGCGCGATGCTTGGACTTACGTTTTTTTAATTTACCTTGCGGTTCGTTCGGGATTGCTGTATATGAAGTTTCCTTTCCGTTTTCTACTTTACCTTGCGGTTCGTTCGGGATTGCTGTATGTGAAGTTTCCTTTCCGTTTTCTACTTTACCTTGCGGTTCGTTCGGGATTGCTGTATATGAAGTTTCCTTTCCGTTTTCTACTTTACCTTGCGGTTCGTTCGGGATTGCTGTATGTGAAGTTTCCTTACCCAAGGGTATAACTTTGCTCCAGAGGAGCAATATGTCTATAGCAACCATACAAAGAGACCTTTCCGCTCCAGCGGAGCGGTATGTGTTTCAACACATAGCACGCCGCTGGCGTGCGAGATCTTGTGCATCCCGTTTTCTATAGACATAGCAAGCCGCTGGCGTGAAGAAGCCTTTATCTGTAAAGAGACCTCTTTGCTCCAGAGGAGCAATATGTCTATAGCAATCATACAAAGAGACCTTTCCGCTCCAGCGGAGCGGTATGTGTTTCAACACATAGCACGCCGCTGGCGTGCGAGATCTTGTGCATCCCGTTTTCTATAGACATAGCAAGCCGCTGGCGTGAAGAAGCCTTTATCTGTAAAGAGACCTCTTTGCTCCAGAGGAGCAATATGTCTATAGCAACCATATAAAGAGACATTTCCGCTCCAGCGGAGCGGTATGTAGTTCAACACATAGCAAGCCGCTGGCGTGAAGAAGCCTTTATCTGTAAAGAGACCTCTTTGCTCCAGAGGAGCAATATGTCTATAGCAACCATACAAAGAGACCTTTCCGCTCCAGCGGATCGGTATGTGTTTCAACACATAGCAAGCCGCTGGCGTGCGAGATCTTGTGCCCCCCGTTTTCTATAGACATAGCACGCCGCTGGCGTGCCGTAGACATCTATAAGCAAATCTGCGATAGACTAACATACCATGGCCGGATCCTCTAAATCCCTAGGTTGAACTTACGTTACGCGTAGGTTAAACCCTCACCTTGAAATTTTGATTGCGTTGTTTGATGCGTTCTGTCCGTTCCTTACGTTCGGATTCAAATCTCGAAATTCGGAGTTGACACGCACCTTCAAGGGCATCGGGTCCATCAAGAAAGTCGCTGGTCGGATAGAGCGACATCTGTTTCATGAACTCCGACGATAACCCCTTCCCAAACGAGAGCCAACCGTTCCGAATAATCGGCTGGAGCGCGTCAATGCGTTCAAACTTGTTGCGGTGCCGCGTCAAGAACTCAAGAACGGGTGCGTCGCGTAGGTTGCGTGCCTCGCGTTGGGCGCGGAAATCGCGCTCAATCACCTGTTTCTGTGCTTTCCATGTATCCTGAACAAAGCCTTCGACCCCCAACCGGATTCTGAGATCGGGGTTCCGGATCTCAGCTCGGAGCTTGTGGATGGCATCGAAACACATCGCTATCTGCTCCGTCGCACCGGCACGCTTGAGGTCAGTACTGAAGACGTAGCCGTGGACACCGTCCATCAGCGAATCGACTTTATCGGTGCGGCTCCCAGCGAGCGGCACCCAGATCACCGAAACGACGGCGGCGAAGGCGTTATCGGCGATGTCTTTACCGCCAGCCCAGTCCAGAAAGACCGTCGCACCCGCCATCTCCTGCCACCGAATCAGCCGCTTGTCCGAGCGGAGGAACCCTTCAGCTGTCTTCTCGAAACGGATCGCAGACTGCATATCGAAAAGTGATTGACTCGGATCGTGCGTTGAGTTCTGGAGTTCCCGCAGTACCGGGTAATAACCGACATCGCAGATCTCCTTACGGATGTCGAGGTAGGTGATGACTGCACGCCAGAGTTCCTTGACATCTGCCATCATCGCTTCCTCATTCTCAGAGAAGAATGCCTGTGCCTGTGCGTGCCGTTCGGTCTCCTCAAGGTCCATGTTCGTATAAAGTTTCTCCCACTCACGCCAAAGCGGTTCCGCTGTCGGGTGCCAGAGGTCTGCGGGGTGCTCGATCGCCTGAAAGAATTGCGTGTTCCAGCCGGAGCGTTGTCGGAGCAGGTTGGCGGTGCTTTCGGCGTGCTTCACGGTATCGATATTGATGAAGTTCGTCTTGCCGTCGGGTCGTCCCGCACGAATGAAATCCGAGTCGAACCAGAGCTGATCCTTCTCCCGAACATCGGGGTTGCGGACGGTCTCCGGGTCGTCGAGGTCGTCGCTAATGATGAGGTCGGGACGTTTCGCACCGAATAACGAGCCGCGGATCTGGCTCCCTCGCGATTTCGGGACAAGCATAACATCGTTTTCTGTTATCAGTGTTTTTTCGCCCCACGTCTGGTTCCCTACAAGGTCGTTGAATCGGGTGTCGGTCTCCATCTTCCGCTTGATGTCGCGAATCCGCATCTGTGCCATCGTGTGTGACTTCGAGACGATGATGATGAAGTTGTAAGGTTCGATCCCCATCAGTTCATACGCCCATTTGAAATAGACGCAATGCAACGGATAGATGACCGCCATACAGGTGCTTTTCGCGCTCCCACGCGGGGCAAGGACGTTCAGCTGCTTGCCTTTATCCGCTCTGTCCATCGAACGGAAGAGCGGGTCGTGATGCTTGCCGAACTTCGAGGAGATGTATTCGGTCGCGAAATAGGCGGCGAAGACACCGACATGCGCGAAACTCAGCGCGGCGATCTGTCTAGTCCTCTTCGTAGATGCCGACGGTTTCGAGTGCTGCTTCAGCCATGTCAAAAGCTGAATTAAGCTCATCTTTTTCGCTATCTGCATCGCGTTTTGAAGGTCCGTCTTCGTGATGATCTCCTTGGGGTGCGGGTGCATTTTTTTCTCCGTATTTGAAGATTGCGACGACACTTTTTAGCAGCTCTTTGACGATTTCGGGCTCAGCGTCTAAGGCAAGAATCTCGCCCTCCATGAATTGTCGCACAAGCTCGCTTCGGACCCTGTGCAGCTTGACTTCCCGGTCAATTGCGACGTAGCTCGCAATATTGCCCTGTTTTGCCCTATTTTTTGAAGCACCTGTTTCATAACACGTCTCATATTTCGTCTCTGCAAACAAATTATGGTTCGGATTTGCGGTCCGATATGCCTGCGTAATTGCGGTGCGATTTTCGGAGGTGTCTTCCTTTCCGTGTCTGTCGAGTGCCTCGTCGATGAGGAGCGAGATATTCGCCCTGAATTCTCGGACAAGGAGTTCACCGCATCGCTCCGCGAACCAGTGCTTGTCTTCGACAGTCGTTTTGATTTTCTTACCCACATTTGCTCACTCCTAACGCACGAAAGGTATCAGACGCATCGGGGGACCACCGCCAATCGTTGACTTCCGTTGCTGCTTTTTCTAACCGCTTGTACGTTTCGGCACTCGTGATTGTTCTCGTGTCTTCAGCCGTTCGATCGCTTCAACGAAATCATCGGGTGTAATCGTAATAACCTCATCATCCTTGGTAGCAACTTTCCATTGGCGACCTTTGAGCATCCTGCGTCCCTCCTCCGACTCTAAGTACTCTGTCCATAGTTTTTCACCAACAGATATAACAGCGGCAGTTGTAACAGAAACAGCCTTCGGTTTAATTCCGGCATCTCCGAAATCTACGATGTTCACAAGCCGATGAAGTAAATCCGGGAGTTTGTCTTCCTCAACGAGTTTATTGATGAACTTCATCGGTGTGCCTTTCGACGAGGCTGCTTCCGGTGCGAATTTCGCCGACCATTCCCCGAACTCCGCGAGTTCCCTCGCCCTTTCATCACCAAAGATAAGACGTAGCCGATTTTCGTCACTCGCGTTGATGCTTTCAATCTTGCGTTTGAGACCGTCCCATGAAAATTCCTTTTTTCTTCCAGAAGCATCAAAGAGCCGTTGTAAGAATCCTGCTTGGAGTTGCCCCCACATCTCATCTCCGAGGAGTGCCTTCATATCCTCGATACTCTTGCGTGTGGACTTGCCGTTGAGGATATGCGTTACGAGTTTATGCGGTGCATCATAGTGCTTGCGTATCAACTTCGCAGCTGCGGAATCTCCGAGCGCAATGATTCGTTGGTAGTCTGCTTTCGCTTGTGTGACTTCGTCGATAAAATTCTTTGGGAATTTATCAGACGCGAATTTTACTTCGTTCTCGATGAGATCGTAGAGGTCTTCCGTCAACGTTGCATAGATTTTCTGTACGAGGTCGCTAAACCCCGTCTCGTATAACCCTTCTTTCTGTAGTGCATCTTTCACTCTCTTGCGGAAACGGAAACGAAGTGCATCTATATCATCAATCGTCAATAGTCTATCTTTTGTCGTACCAGCAATCTCATCAAATGTTTGGGAGAGTGTGTTGTCAATAATCTCAACTTCGAGGTCGCTCACGCGTTCAGAAATCCGTGTGGTTCTCAGCTCATTTAACAAAGCACTGGTCTTCGCAAGCAACTCGAAATCATCACCTAATTTTAGGGGCTTGACAAACTCAGGATCAAATGTGTCATAAGCCTTTTTGAATCGGCTCGGATGTCCATACAGCTGCAATTCATAAGCCTCAAGGAGCGCGTCACTTGCCTTGTTGATATCAAAGGATTCAATGCTCCACGATCTTTGATCGACATTGGTGAGAATCTCATCGTATTTCTGTAGGGTCGCCTCCTTTGTCTTATCATACCGCTGTTTCATAACAGTGGAATCCGGGCCTTCTGCCTGCTCAGTAAGCCCATCGCGATAAGGCGGAACATCTTTGGCATCAAGATCAACGCGTTTTGTCATCTCTTCATGTGTTACAGCGGACTTCAACGCTTCACCAGTTTCCATATTTTTGCCGTATTTCACCTCAATCGGCACCTTAGACGTATCGGGTGGAGGTCTCAGATTCTTATATTTGGATAGACTTTCAGTTAGAGCAGAAGTACCGTCAACGAGCGATATATCAACGATATCAGCACCCTTGCCTATGCCACGTGTGATTTTACCTAATGTTCCCGCGAGCTTTGCCTTCTTCATCTGTCCAATGATAGGGAGTACCCAGCCCCAGAAAGCAAACGGGTCTTCCTCGACGAGTTTGTAGAACTCCTGTTTTGCGGCTTCATCACCGAAAAGAGCACCAACTCCGGTTGTCTTTTTCGCGTAATCAAGGATTTCATCAAAGACAGGCGTCTCATCCCTTAACGCAATCTCTTTGGCGATCTGAAGCGCTACTGGCAGGACTGCCGGTATTTGCCATTTGAACCTCGAGGCATCTCTCTGTGCTTCCTCGAAACTCTTACCTTTTTCCTTACCTTTTTGCACGTCTTGCCACCACTCTTCTCCTGTCGGTTCACGATAGAAGCGGATTACCTCGTAGAGTCCTTCAAGCGTATCCCAACCATTTCTATCCAATGATTTCCAAAACTTAGCGCGTAGCGGATTCATGCTTGTGAAAATCGTTGTCCAGTTGCGTTTCTTAGGTGCTTCCTCAAGGACATCATCCAGATCAGTCGCTTCATTGCTCGCTGATGTTTGTGTTGGCATTCGTTTCGGCATTATTTTTCATCTCCAGGATATGTAAATTCGGGATCGTTCAAGAGGGTTTCTATCTGCCCGTCAGACAACTCAGGATAATCTTTCTGAAGATGTGCTTTGATCTGTTCACGGGACCAACCGTCTATATCAATCATGTATGCGACTTCAGCATGCAGATCATATTCAACACCATCCTCGGCAGTGTGTTTGAAATCTGTCTCTTTCGGGGCACGATCAAACGAAGTATCTACTTCATCTTCGATCTCTGAGGAATCCATTTTCTCCCGGAAGTCATCCATGAGTCCTTTTTGCTCGTCATCGGATAGATTTGGATATCGCTTTCGGAGTTGTGCTTCAACAGATTTCTCGTATCCCGTTGGTGTCAAATTCTTCGCTTTCATAATAGACCCAGCACCTTCAGCGAGTATCTCCACGGCTTGAGAAGGTTGGATTACGTTGTTAGTACCACTCGGCACAACAACATCCCTTTTATCTCTAAGTTCGTATTCGTTGAGTACTTCTGAAATCCAAACGTCTGCGGGTTCAGTGTCCTGTTGGAACTCTATAGTGGTTGCGTATTCACCCCATTCAGGACCCATTACGCCTTTGTATATAGCAGAGAGATCGCGCAACACATTCGTCGTCAGCCTTTCGATAGTAGCTTTGTTTGCTTCATAGCCACTTCCGATTTCAGCGAACATGCTGTCGTGAAATGCCCGCTCCGCCTCACTGATTTCTGCTTCCGATCGGAGTGCGATGTAGCCGTTGAGTGCATCCGTTAGTTTCCTGCGGAGTGCCGTTACTTCTGGATCGGACGATCCGCTTTCCCAACGCCAGATGCCTTCGTATGTTTGTGTCAAGCGTCCAAGGTTTTTATTCTTCGCTTGAAGTTGAGCGGCATCAGCAAGAAGTGCCGGTAGTTGATCCTTCAAGATTTTATATGCTCGTAGCTGCCGTTTGACAATATCACCGCCAGCAACGTTCTCCATAATCTCGTTGATAAAAAGTTTCCCAACGCGTTGCTTGCTGTTTTCGTCTACCTCTTCAAAAGGTCTACCTTCGAGCCACCGGTGTGCAGATCGAAGAAAATACTGTGCCTCATTTTTACTACTGATGACGTTGCCGATAGAATTAAGCACCCTTTTGTTGGGGATGTCTTTATAGCTGTCGAGAATCCCTTGTGTTGTGCTGAAATCCATTCTGACAGGTGGTTTGGGGTCGACGATTGCTGTAATAGGGTTGACTGGCTCCGGTTCGAGTTGAGATGCTTCTGGTGCTGTCGGTTCCGCTGCTGCTGTCGCTGTTGGCTTCGCCGCGTCCTGTTCAAACTCGACATCTGTTAGCGGTATACCGAGTCGATTGGCGATACGGTTGCGTCTGCGTCTGCCCGTGTTTATTTTGGATTTGATGCGGACTCTTTCGTTGTCATCCACGGCGGTATGATAGTCTTGCCACAGGGTGTGGATGTTTTCATCCTCCGCGGCGAAGTCCTCTCGCAACAATTTCTCGTATTCGGTTTTTTCCTGTTTGATTGTGTCGAGTTCTTCCTGCTGCGCTAACTTCACCTGCTCAGGATTCGGCTGTTCTTGGTTAAACGCTTCCTCGAAGTCTGCTTCTTTTTCTTCAAGCGCGAGTGCCTTTGTGCGATAGAACGTGTCAGCGATGCGTCTTTCGCGCGGGGTTCTTGCCTCGCGTTGCATGCGTTTGCCTTCGAGGACACCGCGCACGCCGACAGCGAGTCCGCGTAGTGCTGCTTCTCTGAGATTCTCTGTGCGTGGCATTATAACCATCCTCCCTGTTGTCTTACGTAACCCTGTCCAGCGCGTTGCGGCGGCATGCCGGGTGCGGGTCCAGCTACCCCGAACAAAGTTTTATAGAGTGTTTTAACAGCATCAGTAAGCTTTTGGCTATCGTCCCCGTTGGTTCCATTGGTTTCGGTTTCTTCCTTGGGGTCCTTGAATTTTTCGAGTTCCTTTGAGATGGCGAGGAGGTCATCAAAGAAGCTGCCATCGTCAACCAGATCTTTCACCCCTCCTAGGAGTGCCGTATTCGCACCGGATAACGCTTGCGTTGCTGTTTGTTGCGCTGCGAGGAAGGGTGCCTGCTGCGCTTCAGCGATGATTTGGGCACCGGCACCGGAGGTCCCGAGTCCACGCTGGGCAACACCGCTCGCGATTTTGTTGACTCCTGGGGCGGAAGCGCGCCGGATCTGCTGGCGTTCTGCTGCAGTGAAGTCGCCGAAAGACTGCCGTGCAAGTCGATCCCTGAACCGCTTCTGACTTTCAAGTACCTCCATCTGAAGTTCACGGGCGCGATCAGGCGTGAGAAGGCGGTAGAGACCCTTCACGAGCTGGGTGCCGACCGCCAGTGAGGGACCAGGATTCGCTGCTATCCATGCGCCTATTGTTGAGAGTGTTATTGGATCAGCCATTTCAATTCTCCTATCGATTTTCTAAGTCGTTGACTCTTCTTTTGAGGTCATTAATATCGTTCTGGATATTCCCGTTCTGTAAGTCGCGTATATCCCGTTCTAAATCGTCTATATCTCGTCGGTTGTCGGCGATGTCGTTTTCGAGACGCGAAATTATATCTCTTAGGGTACCAAGGGTATCTTCCAAACCGCCAGCCTGTTCAATTACCGCCTTGATGCCGGTATTTAGACCGCCAAGCAGGCTTACCCAAGTACCGCGTTCCCGCAGGAGGAGGTCAGAAATCTCGTTGTCATCACCGAGCGCGATGAGGTCGCCGTTCACCCCGGATTCCGGTATGGATGAGACGCACCGGATGCGGTTCGCTTTCTGATGATCAATGCGTTGGGTCTGGCGTTCAGGGTTCGGATCAAATTTCATTATATTTTTAATTTACCTTGCGGATCGTTCAGTCGGGTTTTGCGAAGAAAGTCCTGCTCCGTATATCCAGCCCGGCGCGATGCTTGGACTTGCCTTTTTTATACTATGGTTTGGACAATTTTTAATTTTTAAACATAGCACGCCGCTGGCGTGCCGCTACGAACAATGTTGATTTCTATAGACATATTGCTCCGCTGGAGCAAAGCCCCAGAACCTATCAATGTGCCAGACGCAATCAATATGGAACTAACGATACCCAACATTACGATGTCTCCTCACGCCAGGGGCGTGATATGTCTATAGAAATAGCATGCCCAGGGGCCCGCACGCCAGGGGCGTGCTATGTCAAGCTGCCCCTTTTGGCCATAAACGCGCTTTTCAGTGAGTTATCCCCACCCCAAAACTATCAGGAAAATAGAGGCACGCTTGAAAACACCACGCGAGGCCGACAGAAACTCTCCAAACTATAGTATACTATAGTAAAACCCGAAAATAAGAGGGCACTTTGGAAAACACAAAACACCTCACCACCGCTGGCGAGGGGGTTTTTGCTTGGGTGTTTCCGCTAGTATCCTCGCCTCTTTGGCGTGTCTAATTAATTCTAAACTTTACTATAAAGCCTACAAGATTCAAAATCCTTTATCAAACTCACGTTAATTTTGTATATCTGGGCAGGTGCAAGACCTACCCCTACGTGTGTATTTTCACCGCCATGCCTTGGATTTTGCAGTTGCCCGTGCCACTCAATCTAAACTTGAGGCGACGGGCGCGGCGGTTGATGGGGACCCGGACAGAACGGAGCGATTCCGATCGCGCGACAAACGCGTGTTCGGTCGGTGCTTCGCTGTCATCATTGACCCACGTTTCAAGTTTCATTTCGTTCTCGGCGGCTCCGACAAACGTGAATTCTTTGAAACGTTTCGTATCTTTTTCCTCCATCGCACCTTCTATATCCAAGAAGTGTGATGTCCACGACCACTCGGTGATTTCATCTTCAGGTGTGGTTTCGTTCCACTTGATTTCCTTCGTCTGCCCAGTGCCATCGGCAACAAAGACGCGTGTGACGTTTCCGTCTACCAGAGACGCGCCTTGCACAAAGGGTGCTTCCCAACGGACCCAGTAGCCATCATCATATTTGAACTGGACATCGGTAATTGTATCTGAGCCGATATCACTTAAGCCGACAGAAAACAGGATGTCGCCGTCCTTGAAAAGGACAGCCGCCCCTCTACGGACACGCTTATTTTCAAAGAGTCCGTCCAAAACGCCTGCCGACACTTTATTAGCACTCGACCCGCCACTGAGATAGAGTCCACCTTCACCGACGAAAGCAAATCCATCTAACGTTTTCCCGAAGGCGTGCGGACCGACGGGCCCGACGATTCCGATATTTCCTACCCTATAATCTAATTCCGTTATACCTGTCAACCGCCATATACCGGCATTTCCGCCAAACATAAACACCTCGCGCAGCTCGACACAGAAATCGACGCGTCCCGCAACCCGGATTTCGTTGAGTACGGGGAACGCCCAGGGTGTCAGGTTACCGCTACGGATGTCGGAGTAGACGAGCCGCTCGCCCGCCGCACCGAAAATGATGTTGTTATATTCGGTCAGCTGTTTGACGGTCGCTGGCATTCTGTCATTATCAAATCTGAGGTCTATGCCTAAATGTGGCGTTAGATAGTCATAAAAGAAATCACCCTCGACCCCTCTTGGGTTGCTGGTAGATCGTTGAACCGTTCCAACACGCTTGTAACCGTGATCTTGTGCATGAAGGTCTATTTCGCCTGCATAATAATCAGCACGTAATATGCGTGCGGACCGATAGATTGCAATATGTGTTTCTAATCCGTCATCATTATTAAAACTAAAATTTCCAAACTGAACACGTGTGTGATTGGCAACATCCACGACGACAGGGTCACTCGGATTAGATTCCATGGTATCAAGTAGTTCACCGGGTGCCTCACGGAGATATGTAAAGCGATAAAAATAGAGATAGTTATCATTAACGCGACGGGGTACCCCTACTTTGGTTGTGTCAATGATTGTTGTGTCTTCTGTAACATTATGTACTTCTTGAAGTAAAATTTGATAAATACCATTGGCAACTTTTCTACCGGACTGATTCTTTCCGTCCCAGATAAAAGTGCGTAGACCTTCAAATCGAGCGGGTTTTGTTGAATCTAAATAATCGCTTGGGTTTACACCGGGTTGTGCGTTAGCGGCAATATAACGGACCGGGTCATTTGCGATATCTGTGATCAGGATAAGGTATCCATGCTCTGTTTTTGGAGCGTCAAAGCTGAACAAATTAACACGCGGTTCATTTAGTAGGGTACGTATCACTTCAAAAGTAGGCGGATCAAATCCGAGTGGGTACGCCCGAAGTTCTTTGTCTTCGCGTAAGTCAACGATAAACCCTTGGTCTTCTCCCTCGCTTGTGATGATGACGTAGTCTCGGAACTCACCGACAACGGAGATTCTACCCTCAAGGTCGGAAACACCGGGGATAATCGTTTCGTTTGCTAAATCGCCCGCCTCGCGTAAGTAAAGCTTGCCGTCAGCCCGCAGGACAAAGAGATGTTTTTGCGATGCTGCGATGCCGGTGATGTTCGCGTCCGCCGGACCAATCGCACTGATGTCGCTACGGAGGCGTAGCCAACCGTTTTCGTCGATACGGAGGTTCTTCATATCGGACGCATACAGCTCGCCGTTCTCGACTTTCGTCTTCTGCGAGTGCATTCCTATAAATCTTGAGAGTTCCCACGGTATATTTGGCATTTTTTTAATAATTCGCCCAGCGTTCGATAAGGCACATTTGGCAGATGAATGGTCTGGGCGTTCCCCGTTTTTTCCGTTGTCAAAAACTCGCGGCATTGGCTATCAGGTTCCAATGGGTCGTCAGTGTGTGGCAGTTGCAATCGTTTTCTCCCATCACGCACACTTCTTATAGTAGAACCCGTAATTACTTATACACCAATGCAAGGGCGCCCCTTCCCAGTAACGGGTGGGGACCCCGGATACAATCCTCGCCAGCGGCGGTGGGGCTCTTGTTCACTGACGAACTGTAAACATATTTTCGGATTTTACTATAACTGAAAACTGGTAACTCGTAACTGGTAACTATGACCTAATACGGTCTTAGGTTCCAATCGGCGGCGCGGCTGACGGTTGCGACACCGCCAGAGGCGCGATTCCGTCTCACACCCGTTCGCCATGAAGAGACGAATTGCCGGATGCGGCGGCGCACCGGGACAATCGCTCTTGCGTAATCGGTTTCGTATTTGACATCGAAGCCCTGTGTGCCCGGATGGTCGAGTCCGTTTTCGTCTAAAGAGGCGTAGTATGAGATCCGATGCCGGAGCGTGCTGCCGAATTCGGGGTCAATTTCAAGTGTATCGTTTTCGTCGTCAATATCCTGTTGCACGATCTCGACGTGCGACCGGCTGCAATAGACGAACAGCGATTCAGTGCCGACAGGATCGCTTTCTGAGGGCGGCGGCGAGATAATCAGGTTCTTGCGGGAGGCTTCAGGGCTGAGAATACGGAACTCATCGCCGACTTGCATGTGGTTGTCATCTCCGCCGTCAAGGTCGCTAAAAATCACTTGTGTCGCATCTGCTAATAACTCGACCACACGCCCCTCTGAGTTGTCCGTAATGTTTATGAGACGGTCGTTGGGAAGTGCTGCCACTAAAGGGACGCTTGAGAAGAAACTCTCTCGCCCTGTAGAATCAGGGACATTAGGGTGTTCAACGACGGTGGCGACATGTTTCTCGACCCGCGCTTGCCCCCAAATCGTGTAGCACCGCGGCGCAAGCCCGGTATTGACTTCATCTAAGACGGTGGGCAGCGTCGCACCGAAATCGACGAATTCGAGTTCCCGCCAGTGTTCGCGGTAGATAATACCAACGATGTCTGCCTCAAGGAAGCTGGCGGGCAACCCGTAAGCGGCTTGACCGGCGATGAGGGGATGATAAATCGGTACACGCAACGAACGCGAGCGGTCGCAGATGTCTGTGAGCGCGGCGTTGAGGTGCATCAGCATAATCTGGTCCGTATGGTAATCGCCGTGTGGATCGCCGAGGAGTGCACGCACGTGGTTTATAACGGTGGACGCTCTCATTTTTTATTTTTCCTTGCGGTTCGGTTTTTTATTTTTCCTTGCGGTTCGTTCAGTCAAGTTTTGCGAAGAACGTTCCGCCCCGTATATCCAGCCCGGCGCGATGCTTGGTCTTACGTGCGCTGGTTCATGCTTATTAATTTCCTTGCGGTTCGATTTTTTATTTTTCCTTGCGGTTCGTTCAGTCAAGTTTTGCGAAGAACGTTCCGCCCCGTATATCCAACCCGGCGCGATGCTTGGTCTTACGTGCGCTGGTTCATGCTTATTAATTTCCTTCAAGTTGGGTATTCGTAGGGGCGTGGTCTTCACGCCCATCCTCCGTTGGGTTGGGAGACCCAACCCCTACAAATCCAATTACCCTTTTTGATTGTCAAAGTTCATTAGGTGGTGGGTGCCTTGACCGAAATCTGAATCCTCCATATAAATCAAAATGGATTTAGGTTTTACCGCTCAACCCAACCTACATTTTACTCTCTGCACGTATGGTCGCGATTCGGAGAGTGCTTCTACAGAAGAGATGTAAACTTGACAAAGCACTAAAGCACGATTTCTCCGTCGTCTTTGCTATAGGGTTCGTCTTTCACTGGGAAGCGGTAAGACAACGCCGTATTGTTAATATCGAAAGAGATGGGTGCGAGTCTGTCATCGGTATCGCTGGCATCCAAACGAACGTTACCGAGGACGGCTGTGCCCACAGTCTTCGCGTGTCTGCGAATTGATGTGAGCGCATTCTCGACATCTGTCGGTGCTGTCCCTGAGAACAGATCGGACGCTTTTAAGAGACCACCGGGCGCAGGAACGATCGGGGTGCCTGTTGTGAGTGCTTCCGCGGAGCCTTGTGTTTTTCCAACGCCTAAGCCGCGTTGTAAAGCCCAACCGTATCGGACTTCCGATTCAGGGACAGTCAGATCCGCCTGAATGACGCCGCGACTGATGCTATCGGCGCCAGCACCCGTCTCACCGGATCCCCACGCCTTTGCGACACGTCCTGGGAACGCTAACCGATATTTGCTATCGGTTGTGAGGGCGACTGCCCATCCCGTCCCCGCGCCATTTCCACCAGAGATACGCGCGATTTCGAGTGCGTTGTCTTCCGCACTGAGTACTTGGAAGACCTGTCCGTGTCCCGGACCCTCGACAATCGCGCCGATGGCGCCCCGCAGGTGCGCGTCGAAGGTGAAGTTGCGGGCTGCGTCCTTCAATACATTGGAGCCGACTTCGGCTGCCTCGGTGACGGTGTGTGTAACGTTCGGTTCATCTGTTCCAACGGCACCAAATATATCAGCCGCGACGGTGTCTCTGAGGAGTTCGCCGGTGTTGTATGTGCCCGCGGGGAACATACAGTACGTCCAGCGTCGATCCCACTGGTCGGGCGTAGAGATCCCGACGCGGTGGTGTTGTTCTTTTGTGAATTCTTTGGGGAGAATTCTAATTGCCTGTCCTGCCATGATTTTAATTTTCCTTTTTTAATTTTCCTTGCGGTTCGATAAGGTTGGTTAGACAGAAATGTTCTTTTCCGTATATCCAGCCCGACGCGATGCTTGGGCTTACGGGTTTCTAACTTGCCTTGGGAAACACCTTTTTAATTTTCCTTGCGGTTCGATAAGGTTGGTTAGACAGAAATGTTCTTTTCCGTATATCCAGCCCGGCGCGATGCTTGGGCTTACGGGTTTCTAACTTGCCTTGGGAAACACCTTTTTAATTTTCCTTGCGGTTCGATAAGGTTGGTTAGACAGAAATATTCTTTTCCGTATATCCAGCCCGACGCGATGCTTGGGCTTACGGGTTTCTAACTTGCCTTGGGAAACACCTTTTTAATTTTCCTTGCGGTTCGATAAGGTTGGTTAGACAGAAATGTTCCTTTCCGTATATCCAGCCCGACGCGATGCTTGGGCTTACGGGTTTCTAACTTACCTTGGGAAACACCTTTTTAATTTTCCTTGTGGTTCGATAAGGTTGGTTAGACAGAAATGTTCTTTTCCGTATATCCAGCCCGACGCGATGCTTGGGCTTACGGGTTTCTAACTTACCTTGGGAAACACCTTTTTAATTTTCCTTGCGGTTCGATAAGGTTGGTTAGACAGAAATATTCTTTTCCGTATATCCAGCCCGACGCGATGCTTGGGCTTACGGGTTTCTAACTTGCCTTGGGAAACACCTTTTTAATTTTCCTTGCGGTTCGATAAGGTTGGTTAGACAGAAATATTCTTTTCCGTATATCCAGCCCGACGCGATGCTTGGGCTTACGGGTTTCTAACTTGCCTTGGGAAACACCCACCGCCGCTGGCGAGGATTGTATCCTCGCCTTCCCGAACGGCTACGGCACGACGGAGCGTGCCTGCTACCTTAAGCCTCAAGGTTGTTGATTTCGAGTTGATGCCCGCGGACTGTACAGACGACTGGAATACTGGCGAGTCGGATCTTGGACGCGACAGCATCTTCGTAGCGGGTATCGCGGTACCATTCGTCACCGAAGAACGGGGTTTCACGCATATAGCCGAAGTCCATGCCTTTCGGACGATCCAAGCGGTCGGATTTCGCTTTCGCTTTCATGCGGATCTCTTCGATCGGTGAGGTGAGCGGATCCCAATAGAACGGAAAGACGGAGCCGTTGTCCATGCCGGGGTCACCGACTTCGAGGACACGCACGCATCCTTCAGCAGCGTTCGGATCAGCGATGATGGTTGTGCCAGCGATCTTGACACAGTCAATATCGAACTGCCAGCCGAATCCACCCATCGTCAGCTGCGGGATGTTCTGGTTTTTACCGAGGATCTCGCCGACAAGCGTTGAGAACCCGTTCGCCCACATATAGCCGAGTTTTCTCCGTTTCACGACCATGTTGTGTTGGCGTAGGAGTTTGTCGAGCAGTGCGATGGACACTTTTGTTCCATCTTCGACAGTGTGGACCTGCGGGACGTGCCGGTACTTATTGTTGCCGATATTGTTTTCGTGGTTGCCGACAGGGTCGCGACCCCAGACATGATCGCCGTCCCAACTCCCTAACTCTGCTGGTTCCACGCCGTGCCACCGACTTTCAGGATTGAAGAGGTCGTTCAGACTCTCCGGGGCGCGTTGGATCTCATCGGAATCGAGAGTGAGGTAGCCGCCATGTAATCCGCCGACTTTACGCGCTTGCGCGCCTGCTGCGCCGGTCTCATACGCGGTATTGAACTGGTTCAGTAGCATCAACCGATCCGTCTCGTTCATGTGTCCGAGCGAGTAGTCTTGACGGACGAGTTGTGCGGTCGTCATACCGGTCGTCCGCTGGAGGTCGGTTCCGACCATCACAACGGGGACAGACATATCGGAGTAATACGCGAAATGCCGATCGACTTCGTCGTTCTTTTCTAATGCCTGTGATTCATCGAGTCCGCGGTAGTAGCGGGCGGGTGCGCGGCGTGTGAGCACCGGAATCGAGACACCGAGTCCCATGACACCACCCGTTTTGTAGCGGGCGTAAGAGTCTAAGATGCCGCAGAGATAGTCAGGGACATCAATATATTCTGTCCGCAGTGCCAGCATAATCTCGCGGACGTGATTTGCCACTTGATTTATAATCACGGTGTAACCTCATTTTCAGCAAATTGGATCTAATCAAAAAGAAGCAACTGGTTTTTAGGACGACGTTTACCAAGTCGTTTACCTTTTTTCGATTCAGAAATTTTCCTACTCCATTCAGGTGAGCGAGGCGGACGTTTTTTTCCTTTGTTTGCCTCAGAAATCTTTTTTCTCGTTTCAGGTGCCATCTTTCTACCTTTTGCAGCTTCAGACATCTTTTTACGAGATTCAGGAGTATGTTTTCTACCAGTTGCAGCCTCAGAAATCTTTTTACGAGTCTCACGTGAATGCGTCCACCCTTTCTTTGTTTCCTTCCCTTTGTTCCACGGAGTTCTACCTTTTGCGGACTCAGACATCTTTTTACGGATTTCAGTGCTCATTCTACCGCCGTCACCACCAGCCGTAAGATTGTATCCATTTGGAGCAATACAATCGAGAGAGGCTATCCAGTGACATTCTCTAAAATTTAGAAGATCCGGTTGGCATACCTCTAAAATTTCATAAGCGAAAGCGTCTGTACCGTGTTTGTCAATAGCACCGCGAATACTCAGGTCTCTATTTTCTGTG
This sequence comes from uncultured Poribacteria bacterium, assembly GCA_951813545.1. GTDB lineage: Bacteria > Poribacteria > WGA-4E > WGA-4E > WGA-3G > WGA-3G. The sequence goes on along the minus strand of CATOTL010000001.1, from coordinate 156,438 downwards.
AAAAAGTGGTCGCGTATCCGTCTTTCAATATCACGACTCATTCCCACATAGGATTTTTGTGTTTCCTTGTGGTATATTCGGTATATGCCTATCATGAGGGTATAACCTTGCGGGTAAGATTCCTTGCCCTATTGGTAGTAGGTGGTGAGGTGCTACCAACACCTCACCTGCAAGGTATCTATATTATACCATATCATAGGCGAATTGTGCAGTTAATTCCTTTTCTATGAGGGTTCCCTATAATACAATATGGGAAATCCCTCTTTGGGAATATATATCTAAGGGACACTCTTGCTTTAGCGGGCTGGGTGTCTCTTATATTTTAATTGTAAGTAGCAGGGGCGGAATTTGAACCTGCAACCTCAGGAATATGAATCCTGTGAGCTTCCAAATTGTTCCGCCCTGCATCAATAGGTGGCGCAGCACTGGAGGAACAACAGTGCTGACTAAGTTGCCACCGGTGTTTTCGGAGTCGGTTTTCGTCCAGAGAGGATTCTCCTTTCTCTGTCGGAAATCGGAGTGTTTTTGATGGGGGTTTCCCCTCCTACCAATGTCGGGAATCGGAGTTCCCTCCTACAGAATTGAAACCTAAAGAAAGTCTTTTTAGCAGATATATCGTAAGTCCCCTGATAAGGGGATTTATGGGGTTTCTTGGGTGAGAAGTCCTTATCGGACAATACTCTCAAACTATTTATGAGATGCGCTGTAATCGTATCAATAGTTTATAATATAGGAAGGTGGCGTTTCAATGTCTCGGCGCGTCTTTCTCTTTACTTTCTGGAGAATATTTAAGTGTTCAGAAGATAAAAATGAAGGGTGGATGCAGAAGTGGAAGGTAGGAGGGTGGAAAAGCTCATTGTCTGAATCAGGATTTTCAGGATTGTGGGATTAACAGGATGGGGGAATGGGGAGCGGTACAAAGGGTATCGAACCCTTTCCACAAGAATTGTTCCAATTTTTACGATAATCCTGGTTGTTGTTATGTTTGCTTTTGTCACTGGACAAAGCATCAGTCACAACTATCAGGATTTTGGATACCTTTACGTTAACGTCCATGCTTCAGCTGGCGTTAGTGGAACCGGCGAAGATGTTAATGGGGATTATACTGACTACTGGGCTTATGGTAGCACATCACTTTCAACCCCTTCAAGCATAGAAGGTGATAATAATTACGGGATTTTAGAGGTTTCTTGATTGTGCGATGCTGCACATGTGCGCGTGTGCGGTATTACAAATACAGCAGGAAGTCGCGATCGAGAGAGTGCTGCTATAGGAAGATTCGGGTGATATTTGTTGTAGCGCAAACTGTTAGTTTGTGCGTATTAGGGTTGCCTAAGTTTCTTTCTCACGTTCTCTAAGTTCTTTTTGGGCGTTTTCTCGGTTGGTGTGGGCTGTTGCATTGTTAGGGTCGAGACGGATCGCCACATCATAATCGGAGATAGCACCTTCAAGGTCTCCCATCTCTTTTTTTGCGTTTCCTCGATTGTTGTGGGCTTTCGCATATTCAGGGTTAAGCCGGATCGCCTCGTCATAATCAGAGATAGCAGCCTCAGGATGTCCCAGTTCACTTTTGGCGATGCCTCGGTTGTTGTAGATTATCGCCTCATCCGCCTCATCAAGGTCAAGTCGGATCGCTTGGTCATAATCTGAAATGGCTTCAAAATACTTTCCCAGTTTGCTTTTGGCGGTTCCTCGGTTGCCGTAGGCTCTCACATCATCAGGGTCGAGCCGGATCGCCTCGTCGTAATCAGGGATAGCAGCCTCGGGATGTCCCAGTTCTTTTTTGGCGTTTCCTCGGTTGTAGTAGACTCCCGCATCATTAGGGTTTATACGGATCGATTGGTCATAATCTGAAATGGCTTCAAAATATTTTTCCAACTCGCTTTTGGCGTTTCCTCGGTTGTAGTAGGCTCTCGCATATTTAGGGTCGAGACGAATTGCCTCGTCATAATCGGAAATAGCAGCCTGATAATCGCCTTGATCGTATAACCTATCACCCCTATTGACATAGGCTTCTGCGGATGTAGGATTCTCAATTGAGTCCTTAGTGTTTTCCATCAGGCTGTTTTCCTTACATCATGCTATTGAGACCGTATATCGTCTGTGAACTCATCTAACCCTTCCATTCTCGGCACTTTAGGGTCTCTGGAAACATCTCTCGTTTCTGAAATTGCTGTTTGTGCTGAGATTCGTTCTAAAATTTCTGCCTGTGCTGAGGTTAGCTTGGCGATTTGTTCAACTAAGCGATCTACCACGTCTACACTGTCCGCTTTACCTCGACCTTCCCGCCATGATTTGACAAAATAACTCACTATACCCACTATCAGAGTTCCCAAGACTCCTAATATGCTGTACCAAATCCGATCCACTGTCCCTTTTAAATCATCTATGTCTTTTTGCATGTTCGTTATATTCGTTTTATTTACTGCTACATCTGTACTGAGAGTCCCAACTGTTGTACTAAGGGTTTCAACTTTTGTATCAACTGCCGAAATTTTTGTCTCAATGCCTTCGACTTTCGTATCCACATGTTCGCGGACTTTCCCCTCTGATTGGTATATCCTATCAATAATTGTCTCGGTTGTTGATTGTGATTGTGCCAACACCGTAGAGGCAATAAAAAGCATACAGAGAACCCCGAGACATATCGCCCGCCCATTTAACATTGTGAATCTCCCTGACTCTGATTTTTACTCCATAGAAAATAACGCATGTATCATATTTTAGTGTATAGGTTAATTTATTTTAGCATATTATTCAAGGAAAAAGTAGGAAAGGTGGAACGCTTTACCACACAAGTATCAGCAAGGGTCGCGATCGAGAGGTCGCTCCTACAGGAAGAGGGGTCGTCAGTTGTCTGAATCGGGATTTATGGGATTTAGGGATTTTCAGGATTAGCGTTCCGCTGTGATTGGCACCGGTGCGGTTAGAAACCGTGAAGAGTTTGCTTACCAGATAGCACAGCGATACTTTTACCATATTGTAGTTTATAAGCAGGATCATTATGGAGATGAATTCAAAAAATGGCTTGAAAAAACAATTGAACTTTCACAAGGGGAGGACACTTTTTATAGCCATCTCGCGAAGTTAAGATTGAAACTTTTTGAGAAGGATTAATCAATCCGTTTCATTCTACACCATCGGTAAAGTTACGAATAAAAAAGTTGCAACATAACCACGCTACAGCACATTTTGTCGCGGTTTCCTTAATTTTTTGATAGGACCGATTTGTTTACATAGCACGCCGCTGGCGTGCGAGAGAAGACCCCCGTCTTTTTCTATAGACATATCACGCCGCTGGCGTGAAGAAGCCTTTATCTGTAAAGAGACCTCTTTGCTCCAGCGGAGCAATATGTCTATAGAAATCAACATTGTTCGTAGCTGCACTTTCTTCGGCGTGCTATGTGTGTTGACGAGGGGCTGTCGGCGTAAAACCGCTCTATAAGGGAACGCTGCCAAAATATTTACACACCCGTTAGCACCTTACAGGAAACGAGGATGCCATGTCCTCATAGACACGTCATCTCCACTGCCCGTAATGAAAACTAAAATAGCAGGGGCGGGATTTGCACCCGCGTATACTGGGATATGAGTCCAGTCAGCAACTACTACTGCACCCTGCATCAATGGGTGGCGTAGCACCGGAGGAACACAGTGCTTGCCAAGTCGCCACCCAATTTGGGGAGTCGGTTTTCGTCCAGAAAGGATTCTCCTTCCGTGGTTGTGGTTGAACTCCCCAAAGTCCATTCGGGCAACCACAAGGGTTACCGCTACGTTAAGATGTTAGAACAGAAAATTGATGCCTGCGGTATAACTCCATTGTAGGGGACTGACACCCCGTGTATCGGCATCAGAGATATAATCAACGAGTCCGTTGAGCGTCCATGCGACTTCCACACCCTCATCCGCTCCGATTTTCCCAAGCGAGGCGGAATAGGACGGACGGAGCTGCGCTTCGAGATACTCACCTGTGAGTTCCGGGAGCAGTTTCAGCTGCGTTCGGAAGTTCTCTAATTCGAGGTTGACGTTCAACTCCCAACCGAACGACACGCCGTCGGACGCACCTGCCGCCGCACCTTCACCGAGCACCTCTTCGATGTCGGCTTGGTTCTTCGCCCAGTTGCCGGCACCGACCGAGATATTTTCGGTCGCGAGGTATCTACCATAGTAGCCCCATCGGACGCTCCGTGTGGCTTTTTCGAGGTTCGATTCGGCTGCAGCGTAGCCGTAAATGCCGAGTGTGTCGTTACCCCAACCGCCTTCCAAACGCGCATTGAGGTTCTCGGAAAGCGTGTCGCCATCCGAATTGACACGTGAGGCGTAGATGGCGGCATATCCGTCTAAGTTGTTGATGGCATCAATGTGCAGAACGCCTGCGACGGCATTCGCTTGTGAACCGCGGTCTCCGCTTGTCATGATGGAGAGGTTCGAGCGGCTCGTGTCGGACCACTGTGCGAACGCTGGCGAGACCAGCAGTATCGCAATCAGTAGCGTGAAGAGACTTTTCATTTTTTTCTCCTTATTATGTATATATTCGGTTCTATTGTGGTGGGGTTTTCAACCCCGGTTGTTCAGCCAATTTATTCGTGAAACCCTTCATTTCCTGTTGGTAGCCACCCAGATATCGCCCCTATGGGGCTGATTACTGACAGCCGACGACTGATAACTATACCGCGTAGTTGTCTGGAAAGCGGTAAGTAATAGGTTTACCATACCAATGTTGCTCTCCTATATTGCAACCATCCGACTGATTTCCGCCCAAGACCTTGCCTTTTTCAGACACAAAGCCGACATGAGATCGGTAAACGACAATTGCCCCAACTCGCTCCTCGCATTCCTGCCCATAGTTCTCAAAATCGCGAGCGCGCATCGTGCCGGTTGTCTCCAATCCACACTGCGCCAAGATGCCGTTAACAAAAATCGCACACCACGGCGTTTCTGAGGAATCGATGGGTGTTCCGGCATCCCTTGCCAACGCCAGCACCTTATCCTCATCGCGTTCCTCGTCGATGCCGAGGTACACACGCGCCTTTTCTAACCACGGCGGATCCTGCCCATCCGGAATCGCGAGAGGTGTTTCTGCCTTTGTAACTCGAGCGGGGGCATCCTCACCCAAAAGCGCGAGAATCTGGTCAAGTTTGCTCTCTAAATTCCCAAGACGCGTTTCAATTGTTGGCACGGCTTGCTTCATTGTCGTTTCCTCCAGATTTAGATTTCTTTTCTCGAAAGTGATAGGCGATAATTGTTGTTACGGATCCAATCACAGTGCCAGCGAGCGTAGCAACGACCTCCGTCAGTTCACCCCGAAATTCTCTGAGCATATAAAAAACAAGGACAAATGCGAGAATACCAAAGAGCGTGCTGTCACGGTCATCTGGCGAATCAAACCATCGGATTTTTACGCTCTTTTTTTCCGTATTCTTTGTTTCCATTGACATAATTTTCACCCCATCTTTGCGAGAAGCCAACCGATACCACCGGACGCAATCGTGGCAAGAATGCCAATTATCCATGCCAGTGCGGAGTGCATCCCGCTCCGTTTGTCGAGAACGCTCTGTTGATTGTCATCACTCTCTTTCAAGTCAGTGATTTCTTCTTTGATCTCATCTATATCGGTCTTCGTGCCAGCGATGAGTGAGACCATGTTTTGGTGTTCCTTGTCGTTGAGGACGTAATGTTTCTCTTGGCGTTCTTTGATTGTTGCGACGTCAATCTTGACATCGTTGACGACACCCTGCATGGAGTCAACTTTGTCGGAAAGACGCTCAACGATATCGAAAAGACGTTGGTCGGTAGGCTCGGTGGTTCCCATTTGGTTTTCCTTTGTATCTGCCTTTTGTGTTTCTTAATACAGCGTAAGGGTCCGAGAGTCGTTAGTCATGTCGGTGAAACCCGCTGGGTGGATTGTTGTAGCCCGGTTCTGTGTAGATTTTCCCCTCGGTTACACTGATAGGTTCGGGTTCTCTGTCTCTGTAGATATACTCTATTTCTTTTACAATCTGCGGGACAGGAACTTCCCGAATTTCTCCCTCACAAACATCACGGATGACTTCAACTGTTCTGGTAACAAACCCTTCAATTGGCACTTCCACTTCTACTGGGATTTCTACTTCTACGATCCGTTCAATTGGGACTTCCTTGATAGCAATAAATGTTGTACCGTCCTTATGGATTCAACCCAGCCTACATTTTTTGTTGAATTCCAATAAATATTTACTAATTATATAAATAGTGTATAATGTAAGAAAACGTTGATTCAATGCCCGATTGCAGCTTTCTCTTTAGTTTCTGGAGAACTTTTAAGCATTCTAAAGATAAAAGTCGGAGATTCGATTGATAAAAAGATTTCGGGAATTTTTCAAATTAGGCGATACTCGGCGAGAAAAAAGGACAGAAATATCGTTTTCTATAATTTTTTCTTAAGATTTCTAAGAAATTAGCAGTTTTTTCGGCTCTATCGGAGTTTCAGGTATTGTCTCAGAGTCGGATATAGTATATAATGTAAAAAGCGTCGATTCAATGTCCTACCATAGCTTTCTCTTTACTTCCTAGAGAATTTTTAATCATTCTGAAGATAAAATGGAAAAGAAACCGAAATCTATCCAGTTCTCAGTGCCACCGGCGACATACTCGAAACTTCTAAGTTTTGCGAAACACATTGATTGCGTCTCCGAGACCGAGCGTCCGAAGGCAGCATCCGCCGTCAAGACGATCTTACGGACAGTCTTGGACTTGTATTCCAATGAAGATTTTATTGAGAAGGTCGAGGAAGATGGCGGGAATGCGCTCTCTTACATCAAAAGATGCGTCCGAAAAGAATTCCAATGAAAAACATAAGCAGACTTGACGAAAATTACAACATGGAATTTACGCATCAGGAGTATTTTGAACCGAGTATCACCCGTGCTTGATGAAGACTGCGGATACCGAAAACTATATTTCTTGCGGCGAGCATTCTGTCAGTTTCTGACGGAACGGTTTTTGTCGTCGTGTGGATGCTGGAAAATAGTAATGTGCAATGTCCATTGTCTGAACTAGGATTTACAGGATTATGGATGCTCCGTAATTGACAATTGTCTTTTGCAGAACTACTGAATTATTTTTTCAAATCTCATAGAGTTTGTGCTACAATACATTTCTGCTTCCTGTGTTGCTATTATAGTAAATCCCGTAATTATCTATACGCTAACGAAAGGGCGAGGATACAATCCTCGCCAGCAGCGGTGGTACTCTTGTTCACTGATGAACTGTAAACATATTTTCGGATTTTACTATAACATCGTGATATCCACCTATCACGAGCAGTGCCCACCAAACCCTTAGGTACACCGCTGTATACCAGTCCCGAAAATTGAATTGATTTGCGCCACTCATCTTATTTTTTTCTTACGATTTCTGAGGAATCGTGAGATTTTTTTTGTTTAAGTGAGTTCTGGATATTGTCTTTGGTTTCATGGGCAAGATATAATTGTAGAAAAATGTCGATTCAGAGCGCACTTTCGGAGGCTGATCGGCTTACCCGTTGGATAGATTTTTTTGACTCAGACCTACATATCAATAGAGAATACGAAAGGGTTATCGACGATATTCCCTCCGAAAAACCGTATGCGGAGTAACGGAGAACATGATAACCGAAGGAGATAGAACTATGGCAAATATCCTCATTCTCGATATTGGGAATTCAAACACCAAATGCTATGTGTTTGAAATACGAGACAGAGATATATCCACTGCGGAACTCCGTCACGAAGAACATCAAAAGACGAATCGAGGACATCCTTGGGACTTAGTAGATACTTGTAAGAATATGTTCACGCGTGCTATAGAAGCCGCAGCCCCGGATTATGCGATAATTACGAGTTTCGGTGATGCCTTTGTCTATTATGACCCGAAACGAAACAACCGCCCTCGTTTCGTTTTTGCCGATGAACCAGTTGAGACGCTTATTGATAGCGACTATAGTATCACAGGGTTCCCTACAGGTAAGATAGCACTCACAGGCATAAAATCGCTTCGTGCGAAGCATCAAGCGAAATGGAATCAGATTGTACCGATTAATATCTTCATGGGTCGCGAGTTAGGCGATAACGCTAACTGGTGGTCATGGGACACAACCCAAGCCTCTATCTCCAGTGAATTCGATCTCTCTAAGAGAGACTGGATATACAAATCCGAAGGTCTTACAGATAAGTATAACTGCCCAACAGGAATGGCTGTAGATCAGGTCTATTGCCCGACGGCAGAACCGAAACCAAGGCTCTGTCATCCAACAGACGAGATAGGCATGTTCAAAAAGGTGCCGATCCTCGCCGGTGGACTCGATAATGGTTTTGCAGATGCGACTGAGCAGACCCCTTTTATTGTCGCTGGCACATGGCTCGTTGTATCAACACCTTGTAAAGAATTCAAGCCCACTCCCGAACAACAAGAATTCGGGGTCCGATGGCTTATTACTGGCAATGGACACTACCACGCACAGACCGTCAAACGTTCAAAACCTGACCAGAATCTACCGAAAACGATTATCGGTCATTTTCAGAGAACAGGGATTGGGTGTGTCGCACATCAGAAAGTGCGGGTCTTTGGGAGTTACGCGGGTAAGCTTTGCCAAAGAATGAATCGTTGGAGTCAGGAAAACGAAAGGGGGCTGACGTTTGTCGTTTCGGGGCGCGAGGTCAGCGAAACTGCGATCTACGCCTACGAATCACGAAAAAATAAACGAAGAATACCGATACAGATGGCGTAAAACTATGCGAATTCTAACGTGTGGGTGCTTTGACTTATTCCATAGTTCCCACCAACACTACCTCGCTGTTATCAAAGAGAGATACCCAGATTGCCGCTTAATTGTCGCCGTCGGCGATAATGCTTCTGTCCGCCGTCTCAAGGGGAAAGACAGACCTTGCCATGACGCTGAGGTTCGACAACAGTATCTTGAAAACTGTGAACATGTTGACGAAATCCATATTTTTGACGTGTTCGCAGGGCATACGGAATACCAAGCGGGACACAAAATACTCCTTGAAAAGGTTAAGCCTGATAGAGTTGTTTCCGGGAAAGGTCGTCCTAACAGAGGCATAGAACCTTTCTTAGGAGAAATCCCACACGACATCATCGATATCGGAGATGCCGAAACACGATTGACAACAACGAAAATAATTGAAAGTCACGTATAAATTCTGAGAAAAAATCATGGATGAAATATTATCAGGCAGATTTCCTAAATGAACACCTACCGATAGAAAATGTCAAGTTATCTGATAGGCATTCGGAAGCCTAAACCCCAAACATGGAAACGGAGATAATGAATGCAAATCTATTCGAGTCCTGAATTTTGGGGCGATTATCACGTCAACTTCCCTGTGACGGCATCCCATCCGACAAACGGCATGCGGACGCGTATGTCCGCCCTTCATTATGCGCTCGAATTTGAAGTCATCACCGACATCAAAGACGCGAAGGGAGATCTTCTCATAGAACCCTTTGCGATTAAACCGCGCGAGGAAGATCGCAAAGAATTAGCGGAAAAAGGATGGCCCGCTGTGGAATGGGAGGCGCTTGAATACCTTTATGCGCAGCAGGTGTCCGACTATTCGGGCGGGAAAAAGTATCTTATCTGCTCGGAGATGGAAGTTTTACGCTGGCGGGGTAACCTTCGCAAGAAAGTCTTGTCAACGATGTCAGGTATCTTCACCACATGCGACTACCAAGAGAACCTCCTAAAGGTTGTCGGGGTGGACTCCAAAAGACTCCCAGAACCTATCAATGAGTTTCTATTCTACCCGGGTCTGAAAAAACGGAAGCAGATTGTCGCCACAGGGAATGCGAGCCACGTCAAAAACACTGAAATGCTGATAGCGTTTTATAGAGCACTGGAAGGCAAAGGCTACCATCGCGTCTACATCGGGGGTCCACTGGTGTGGGGATACGTAGACCCAACGGATAAACACTTTCGATATAACATGGAACTCTATCATGAGCTGAAGACGGTATGCGATGCGTTTCATGAGCCGTCGCCGGGGACGAAGGTCGCGCGCATCTTTTCTGAATCTGAATTTTATGTGAACTTTGCCTATTACGAAGTAGGCTGTCGCACGGCTCTCGAGGCGTTGATGTGCGGCTGTGGGGTTATTTGGGGGCAACATCCACTTGGAAAGGAACTACCGGTGCTCTGCCAAGCGTCAACTGTCGAGGCAGCGGTTGATGCGTTGGAAAGCAATACGGGTAAGATTAATATAAAGCGGCTCCGAAATCATGCATTGAAGCATCACTCCTATGCCAGCGTCCGAAAACAGGTAAAAAGGCACTTTAATGCGAATTGATATACTAACGCCCTTACATTACACACGGCTGAACATTGAAGCACAGCGCGGACATGCCAATTCAGGTGGAGGTATGTCGTGTCTCATCAACGCTGCGAGAGCCACACTCTCAAGTCGTTATCAAGTCAACGTCTGCACGGAGATTTCAGAACTTCAGAGCGATGTCGTCATCGTAGATGCGCTGTTTATAGCAATTCGCGTCGTCAAAGATACCCATTTTAAGACTGTGGCGGAACAATCCATCGCAGAACTTCAAAAAGACAAGGAGAACAATCCGTGTCGGAAGTATCTGCTGTGGTGTGCGGAGATGAGTGCATTCCGGTGGTTGCCAGCGGAGCGTAGGGCTATAACCGCGCTTGTAGACGGCATTGCGGTTACAGATCCATATATTTGGCAACTTTTTAAAGTTGTTGGGGTAACACCGCTCGGCTATCTCTGTGATGCCATCAACCCCGATCTGTTTCGTCCTGTGGCAAAAGAGATGACGGTCACTGCGGTTGGGGCACTGAAGCACATTAAGAACATCGACTGGATCATCAAAGTCTTCAGGCAACTTGAAGGGAAGATGAAACGCACCTACTTAGGTTCAGCGGTCCTCTGGTCACATGAAAAACGATCGGAAGACAGAGCACTGGTTTCCAAAATAGAAGCGGTTACTGAAGAGTACTATCCAAACGCATCTCCGATAGAGGTCGCATACCACAACGCCCGTGCAGCGTTTGCGGTCAACGATACTTGGCACGATTGCTCCAGTCGCTCGAATGAAGAGTTGCTGATGAGCGGTGTTATCTCCATCCACGGACGACATCCGCTTTTCAACCCACGTCCCGGATTTCGGGTTAAAACCCCCAATGAGGCAGCCGCCAAAATCGCGGAACTTACAGAGAACTTCACACAACTCCCCGATCCAAGACTTCACGAACAATCGCGTCAGTGGGCACTCGAAAATGTGTCAACCCACAAATTTATGGAACAGTTTGAAAACCTTTCAACAACTTTTTCAATCATCCGCAAACACACAACGAGATTGAGATAAAATGAGACAGATTCCTGTTTCTCACCGCTCAACCCAACCTACATCAACTGACACCCTACTGTAGGAGCGACTCCCTCTATAACAGTGCTGCACATGTGCGGCTGCTGCACACTTGCCCATGACGGCACTCCTTCCAATTGTTTATTTTTGTACTACCATCGGAAATTAGTGTCACCCCCTAAACCAAGATTGTGATATAGTGATAGCACCCACTCCCTAAAGGTAGGGGCTTCGGTTTCATAGCAGTTTGCGTTCTCCCCGAAGGTTGAACGTTTTACGTCTGCTCCACCATCAGGCAGCTATCCCTGCCCGTAATATATTTATTGCAGCGTTGATGTCTCTATCGTGGTGAGAACCACATTCAGGACACGTCCACTGCCTATCCTTGAGAGTTAGGTTTTCGTTGTGAAAACCACAATCGCTACAAGGTTTTGTTGTAGCCGTCCATTGTCCGACTTGTCGGAGTTCACGCTTATGCTTTTGACACTTATACTTCAATATCTCAACAAACTGGTAGAAGGCGAGATCAGATACTTTTCTGCCCCAAAGCCGTTTCATACCGTCAAGGTTCAAGGTTTCATTGGAAACCGGCTACATTCTCAGCCGACGGCGCTGGATTGTTGGGTTTCGCTGTGTCTATTTCCATGAATATGTCCTTGAAACGCACATTTTTTGGATAAACTGAAGGGTTCTTGGTCTTTTCCCGCTCTACCTATGGGAAACACCCAAGCAAAAACACCTACGGGAGCCTTTAATTTTTATTATCAAACTCACGTTATAATAACAATCTACTTGAAAGGAGCATCCGATGGCGAAACGAAACCGCAGAAGATTCACGGCTGAGTTTAAAGCGGAAATCGTTCTTGAGGCACTCAGCGGTGAAAGTTCGCAAGCAGAAGTGTGTCGCCGCCACAACCTCAGCGAAGACCAACTCTCTAAGTGGAAGCAGCAGTTTCTTGAAAACGCAGCGTCTCTCTTTGAATCGAGGGATAAAGTCTCTGAGGACGCTGCCGAACGCATTGCGCACCTTGAGCAGCTCGTTGGGAAGTTGACCGTGGCATTGGGCATCGAAAAAAAGCCTTGACATGGTTGAACTGACCGCGTCTGAGAAGCGAAACCTCATTGCGGCGTTGCGGGACGATTATTCAGTTCACCAGATTTCTAAGACGCTGGGTTTCAACCGGAGTCTTCTCTATTATCATCCGAAAAGCGACCCTTCTCAATCGGACATTTTATAGTAAAGCTTGTAATTACCTATACACCAACACAAAGGCGAGGATACAATCCTCGCCAGCGGCGGTGGAGCTTTTGTTCTCTGACGAACTGTAAACATATTTTCGGATTTTACTATATCACACAAGTGTATAACCACAAACGTCCACATTCAGCACTCAGCTATTTGACACCTATGGAATTTGAACAACAAAACTTGTCTTAACTTTACGGAATTTTGGACCTAATTAGCGTTGGCACTTCAATTTTTCTGTTTTTCTCTTAAGATTTCTAAGAAACTACAATTTATTTTTGCCTATCTGGGCTTCTGGATATTGTCTTTAAGTTCATGGACAGGATATAATTGTAGGAAAGTGTCGATCCAATTTCCTACCACAACTTTCTTTTACTTCCGAGAGAACCTTTAATAAAAATGGAAAAGAAACCGAAATCTATCCAGTTTTCTGTGCCACCGACAACATACTCGAAACTCCTAAGTTTTGCGAAGCACATTGATTGCGTTTCCGAGACCGAACGTCCAAAAGTGGCGACCGCTGTCAAGGTTATCCTGCGGACAGTCTTGGATCTGTATTCCGATGAAGACTTTATTGAGAAAGTCGAGGAAAATGGCGGGAACACACTCTCCTATATCAAAGGATGTATACGAAGAGAACTGCGATGAAGAATATAGGCAGGCTTGACGAAAATTATAACGTGAGATTCGTCCGTATTAGCTTCGGAGTTTTAGGCGAAAATTCACCTTTTTGATCATTGCCCGATTTCTGCCTCAAAATCGTGTTAGTGATGGTGAGATGGTTTGCCCTTCCACAAAGTGGACGTTGCTAACTTGAAACAATTTGGCAGATCGGACCCCAGTCTCTTCCAGAGGTTTTACAGTTAAAAATGGGATTTAGATTCAAAAAACCCCCAAATCTCAAAATAGGGTTCGGACTTCGCGCCAGAATTTTTAGAAGGAACCTTCCCAACAGTCGGAATGCGTTTTTCAGTACGATCTCCGATTACTATTACTACGGCTACGGCGGAAGAAATAGCGGCTGGAGAGGAGCGTAAGGAGATGGTGATGGCATCGTCAACATATTAGACCTCACCAGTGTCGCACAACATATAGGATACGTTATGATCATCATAGAGGTGGGAGCGCACTATTCCCCGGAGTTGCAAAATCTTATTAAGGACGAAGAGAATCAATGCTTTTTTATTGAAGCACTCCCGACACACATACCAATACTCACGCATCGTCTCAAAGAGAAATTTGGAGACGCGCAAAACTATAAGATCGTTCAAGGTGTGCTTCACGCTGAAGGGACGGTTGTTGAGCTATTTTATGACGCGGAACAGCGAAGTAATAGAGGGTGTAGTATCTATCCAAATCCTAAAATCCCGCATTCTATTTTCGTAGCAGCTTTCACACTTAAACAACTGATTTCTCGTTTCAATTTAGCGTCTATAGATATTCTTCGGTTTAGTGTCCGGGGGAGTGAATTTCCAGTCTTAGAAAATTATGAATTTCGTATCAGACCTCGGATCATTATGGTTGCGCCGCATCAGATTGAAGGGGTTGAAGAACCGGAGGTCAAAATGCGTGAGATTCTGGCGGACAAGGAGTATGAATTACTTTTTGCAGCGGGGTGGTCTCAAGAACCGGAAGACCAAGCGGAGAAAGATGCGTACCTTCGGAATTTAGGCATACAGGATTCAACACTCCGACACTCCGATATGATTTTTCTGGATAGAGGAAAAAAATAAGTTATGAACATTTATATTCTATCAATCCCTGCACACATTCTTAGAGTCGCTGCAACCCTCGGGCATCTGGCAACCCTCGGGTTTTCAATCAGTTACTTGATGGAAAAGCATCAACTCAAAATCTTCAACGGTTTTGACTATAGAGGCAACTTCGACGCATTTTGTCAGCAGATGACCGATGATGGATTTGAAGCGTACGGGAATAGTTTCCGAAAAGATAGATACAAAACAGTCCCGATGGCATCTGAAGAAATGAATGAAGGCGAGCGTCTGCATCGTCATTTGAGAGCGGTAGATTTCGGTTTTGCTCAAATCCTAAAACGCATTGCAGAAGGAGAGTCGCCCACACTTTTAATCGTGTCCGATATTTTTTTTGACTCTGAAAAGTTCAATGAGAGTATTTTAGAAAAACGATGGTCGGACCTCAAAGCCAAGGTCGGCTATAAAAATATCAATGTTGCCATGCTTGCTTTCAACAAACATCCAAGAAATTCTGTGACACCTATAGACAATTTTTGGGCAAAAGGATCACTCTCTGGCGGGGATCAAGCGAACATTTGGACCCCACATGGTGCACAATACTTCCTTGATTTAGAGACAGACGCACATATTGAAACTTACCTTGGCGATCATTCAGAGATGCCCGGACTCTACACAACAACAGAGGGACTCTTGGAGCATGCGTGGCATTCCCATATAGATGCCCGGACCTCCGAATACACAATGCCCAAAATTGATGCAACTTTACAAGGAATTTCTTTATGCCAACCGGGTCCAAACATTTTCTTTGATGAACCTTTAGATGAACCTTCGGATGATCCGTACAAAAATAGAGATTGAAAAAGAAGGAATACCTCTATGAAGCATGTCGTTCAGGTAGGTTCGCATGAAAATGTGAAACAAAGGAGATAAAGTTATGAAACATTTCTATGTAAAATGTGTTTACATCTTGATATTACAGTTTGTTTTTGTGGCTGCTGGATTGGCGAACACTTTGACGCTTAGTAAAGAGGGTGAAGTTTTTGCGGAGACGGACCGTTATCAGGTTCGCTTTGAACATGGGGTGCTGGTGCACTTCCATAACAAACTCACCAACGAAACTTATACGCTCCCACCGCAAGACGATTCAAATGAGCAAAGTGGTATCTCAATACAACATGAGGAGGGACATTATGGAAGGGAAGAAACTCTAAATGAGCATTGGGACATAGAAACCCAAAGGTTATCCCCGCTTGCTATAGAAATCGCTTATCACTCTGATTATAGAACAGATAAAGCCGTGCGGATGCGTATAATGATAGATTCAGAGACCCAAGATTTGGTGATTCATCAAACTGGGACCTCGGCATTCGGTGGGCTTGTAGGTGTTATGTGGGGATGCGGATACCTCAATAGCCAACAGGTTAACATCATATTGCCAGCAAACGGCGGTCAAATTATTAATAATGCCACTGAATTTAGCAGGAGAGGTTTCGCGTATCCAGAGGGATGGGAGGCACAACTTGCCATTCTGCAGGGTGAAGATGGCGGGTTCTTTGTCCGCAGCACCGATACAACCTATCAGTTTAAAGGTGTCTGGTATACCCGGAGTGGTGAACATTTTGATATGCGTTTCCAGACGGACAATTTCGCACCCTTTCGCGATAAACATGAGATCACATCTGCTCCATGGCGATTGAACGCCTACCGAGGCGACTGGCAAGTGCCCGCACGCATTTACCGAGACTGGATGGAAAACGCTTTCCAACCCACGGAACCCCCCGCATGGGTCAAAGACATTGAACTGGTTCTAAATTCCCCAGGTATAGATAAGGAAACTCTACAACTGCTTGCAGAACATGTAAATCCTTCAACAACCTTGATACATCTAATAAATTGGCTGCCTTGGCAAGGTATTAACCTCGATAAGGTTGACACTGACCTGGAAGAGAATTACCCCGAATATACCCCCAAACCCGAATTCGATGCTTTTCTTGAAGCGGCGCACGCCTATGGATTTCGGGTCCAGCCCCATGTGCATTTTAACGGGGTTTCACCGAACCATCCACTGTACCCAGCGTTTGAGAAATACCAATTTCGAGACCCAATACGAGGATGGAAACTCGGCTGGAATTGGGATAATCCGGCAACCAAATACCGATTGGCTTATATTAATCCAGCATCAAAGGAATTTAGAGAATATCTCGTTGGGCAACTGAAAAAGGTTTACGAAACCTACCCGATAGATGCATGGCATCTGGATATCAACCATCTTGTTGTAAACAATCCGCCCATTGACGGCTTAACTCCAGCAGAAGGAAACGTCCTGCTGCATCAGGAGTTATCAGAAGCGATGCCCGGAGTTGTTTTCGGTGGCGAACACCTTCATGAGGTTACATTCCCTCATGTGAACCTGGCGCTACGGTGGAACATCCCAGAAGACGAACAACCACACCCCATCAGTTCTTTTCTCTTTTCGCCTTGGACAATCTCCTACGGACATACTTCTGTTCCAAACCCAGATTTAGAGCCTGAACGCTACCAAGCGTTTGAAGCGGCTTACCAAGTTTGGGATGTCTTACCAGCCCTTCGTATCCGTGGACCCTGGATATTGGAACCCAGTATGACACTAACACACAGGAAACTGGAAAATATAGCCACAGGATATTTTTGGGACATATTTTCTGTCGGCGATGTTTATTTTCAAGGGGACGTCAATGCTGATGGTGTCGTAAACGTGTTGGATCTGGTCATGGTGGCACAACACATCGGAGGAGAGAAACCCAACAATCCGAGGGTAGATGTCAATGGCGATGGCGTCGTCAACATATTAGACCTTACACTCGTCGCACAACAAATAGGTTAATATATGAGAACATGCATACAACTTGGTTTGTATACAAGTGCGTTTTGGACATATCTCACTCGAGAGGACTGGGTTGATTATAGGAGAAAGAAACTCGATCAGCCGCAGAACATTCTCCCGGAGTTTTTCACGGAAGATCCGGCACCATTTCAGTTTTATGGTGTCGATGTTGAGCCTGAATCCATAGCGCATGTAGCAAACAGTGACCGCTACAAAGATTTTTCTAACATCATGTGGATATGTACTGGCATTAGTGATGACTACTACCTGATGCAGCCAACATCAAGATATAACGGGGCGAAATGGTATCAGTTTTCAACCGCGAACAAAATGCACGTTTACATAACGATGAAACATCTGATTGACTCAATTTCACCGGAGACATTTGACGTTCTCGCTATCGATATTGACGGATACGAGCACTATATCTTTGATGACATGGAGAACTGGTCTATTTTACCTACATACATAACTATGGAATATCATCCTTCTGGTTTTGATGGGGAAAACCGGAAAGTTGCGGAAAGAAAAGAAACCTATGATAATCTGATAGTAACAATCGTTGGGAACGGATACACATATTTGGAGCCTGTTATTAAGTATGAGGCGGGCAATGCCGTAGAAGAGATGCAATTCTTGAAAACCGATTTTGTTTAGCATATTTCTGTAAAGAGTAAACTATGAATCTTGATAGAAAAGGAGATAAAGTTATGAGAAATTTCTGGAGTAAATGTGTCTATATCGTGATATTGCAATTCGCTTTAGCGACCACTGCGTTATCGAATACACTGACGCTTGGTGAACAAGGTGAAGTTTTCGCGGAAACAGACCATTATCAGGTTCGCTTTGAACATGGGGTGCTGGTGCACTTCCACAACAAACTCACCAACGAAACTTATACACTACCCCCGCAAGGCGATTCAACAGGACGAACAGGTATAGGAACGATACAAGGTAGGGAATACACAAATGAGCATTGGGGCGTAGAGACCCAAAGGTTATCCCCCTTGGCTGTAGAAATCGCGTATCATTCTGATTATAGAACAGATAAAACCGTGCGTCTGCGTATTGCGATAGATCCAGAGACCCAAGATTTGGTGATTCATCAAAGTGGGACCTCGGAAATCGGTGGGCTCGTAAGCGTTATGTGGGGATGCGGATACCTCAATACCCAGCAAGTTGATGTCATACTGCCAGCAAATGGCGGTCAAATCATAAATGCCTTCACTGAATTTAGCGAGAGAGATTTTAGGTATCTGAAGGAATGGGAGGCACAACTTGCCATCCTGCAAGGTGAAGGCGGTGGTTTTTTTGTGCGCAGCACCGATGCAACTTTTCGGTTCAAAGAGGTCCGTTATATGCGGAATGCTGAACATTTTGGTATCAGTTTCCGGACGGACAATTTCGCCCCCTTTCACGACAAGAACGAGATTACATGGATTACATGGCGATTGAACGCCTACCGAGGCGACTGGCAAGTCCCGGCACTCTATTACCGGAACTGGATGGAAAGCGCTTTCCAACCCAAGCAACCGCCCGCATGGGTCAAAGACATTGAACTCGTTCTAAATTATACAGATATAGATAAAGAGATTCTACCGCTGCTCGCATCACACGTAAATCCTTCAACGACCTTGTTACATCTAATAACTTGGCTGCCTTGGCAAGGTATTAACCTCGATAAGGTTGACACTGACCTGGAAGAGAATTACCCCGAATATACTCCCAAACCCGAATTCGGCGATTTTCTCGAAGCAGCGCATAGTTATGGATTTCGAGTCCTGCCCCATATACATTTTAACGGGTGTTCACCGAACCATCCACTGTATCCAGCGTTTGAGAAATACCAACTTCGACACGCAACCAGAGGAGATAAACTCGGCTGGAATTGGGATAATCCGGCAACCAAATACCGATTGGCTTATATTAATCCAGCGTCAAAGGAATTTAGAGAATATCTCGTTGGGCAACTGAAAAAGGTTTACGAAACCTACCCTATAGATGCATGGCATCTGGATATCAACCATCTTGTTGTAAACAATCCGCCCATTGACGGCTTAACTCCGGCAGAAGGGAACGTCCTGCTGCATCAGGAGTTGGCTGAAGCGATGCCCGGAGTTGTCTTCGGTGGCGAACACCTTCATGAGGTTACATTCCCTCATGTAAACTTCGCGTTACGTTGGAATATTCCAGAAGATGAACAGCCGCACCCCATCAGCACTTTTCTCTTTTCGCCTTGGACAATCTCCTACGGACATACTTCTGTTCCAAACCCAGATTTAGAGCCTGAACACTACCAAGCGTTTGAAGCGGCTTACCGGGTATGGGATGTTTTACCAGCCTTCCGCGTCCGGGGTCCTTGGATACTGGAACCCAGTATGACCCTAACACACAGGAAACTGGAGAATGTAGACACAGGATATTTTTGGGACATATTTTCTGTAGGAGATGTTTATTCTCAAGGCGATGTCAACGAAGATGGCATCGTAAACGTGTTGGATCTGGTCATGGTGGCACAACATATCGGCGGAGAGAAACCCAACAGTCCGAGGGTAGACGTCAATGGCGATGGCATCGTCAACATATTAGACCTTACGCTCGTCGCACAGGAGATTGGGTAAATGAGGAGAATACTTTTGACAGGTCATATCGGCACTGCACAGCCAACGGATATATCAACAGAGGTTGATTATTTGTGGGATTTTGTAGCGTAAACTGTTGGCTTGCGGATGCAGAAGCACAGACTCACAGTCTATGCTACAAAGGTGGTAACTTCGGTTCAAAGAACATAACGTCGCCAGAATGGAGGATTTACCCTCTGATTGGGAGGCAACCCGGATCAGCGAATATATAAAAAAATGAAGATACTAATACCGAACTTATATCGACGTGCGGATAAACGCGAAATGGTACTCAAAAGTCTTACGACGCAAGGTTATCCGATGGAAGATGTTCATGTCATCAACGCTCACGACTGTGAAAATTATGCAAATCTTGCATGTCTTGTAGATGCGATGGTCTGTGGAGGATGGAGCTGCGCAAAGAATTGGGATATAGAAAAACTCGGGAATGAAACACTTACAGGCGACTACGACATAAACCAAATTCCTATCAATCCAATAGCACACTTAGCCTTTAGATGGACATACTTAGACATACTCAAATCTATTGTAAATTGCAGTGAACCGACTCTGATACTCCTCGATGATATGAAGCTGACATATCCATCTGAAAGCTACTTCGTTGTGACAAACGCGCTTCATAATTTAGGAGGCGAACTGCTCTGTTTGGATCCTATGGTGGAATCAGAGGATGCCGAACTCAATATCCAAAAAGGATATTATGCACCGACTGAGGAAGCGACGTATTGGACACCCGAAGCAGCTAAACGCGCGATTCCGATGCTACTTTCAAATCCGTATCGTGTTATCGGTGACAGATTACGCGATGTTTTTCCCACAGACAAGATGTATAGCACTTTTAAACAGATGGCACAGACGATAAAGCCGAAATCCGAACTTGACTCAGATATCCATATCAATTCAAAGTCCGTTTTCTCCTATCTCACCGCTGACGATCCAAAGGATACAGAACATGGATGTAAATAAAATGCAGACGTTTATTATGACCTTAAAGCATAGACCCGACAGGTACTGGAGTGCACTGGGTGCCTTAGGTGAATTAGGATTCAACATGGATAGAGTTTTTACAGTGATGGGAAAATACTGGAGAGATTTTGATGGATATCAGGATATATTAGAAGCCGCCGCTGCGGATGGATTTCCATTTTTCTTAGAAAAACAGGTAAAAAATGCAGATATGCATCATGGAAGATTAGGATTTTTATGCAACCTCTGGTCGGGGTGTCGGATATTCAGGCACATTGCACAACAATCAAGACCCTGTTTGGTGTTTGAAGACGATATACTTCTCAGGATATCCTATTCCATTCTGGAGGAACGTCTTTCGGCGTTGCCCGACGAAACAGAGGTTGTTATCCTTTCAAAAAAGGAACATCAGGACATTGATGAGATAAGGTTTGATGAAAATTGGCTCTATGGAAGTTACCATAAAAGATCCGGTGGCGGATATGCAAATATCTACACCCCTGCGGGTGCGAAGGCGGCACTCGAATGTGCGGCAATACCGGGTATCCAGACAGTTGAGAATATCGCATATCACCTTCCTGATGAAAAAGTCTTTTGTGCCTCCCATCAGATAATAAAGAGAAATGAATGTGGCGGGGATTCCGACGTGCTGCAAGAGACTCCAGATAAATATACGTTACGTCAAAAGGCATGGGGAAATGGGGTTGTGTTAGAGAAATAGAGGTGGGATAGTACTATGAGAACGGTTATCCAACTCGGTTTGCATACAAGCGCACTTTGGACATATCTAACCCGAGAGAATTGGGTTGATTACATGAGAAATAGATTGGATAATCAGGCGAACGTTCTCCCGGAATTTTTCACCGAAGATCCGGCACCGTTTCAGTTTTATGGTGTCGATGTTGAGCCTGAGTCTATAGTGCATGTAATAAACAAGAGTCGCTACAAAAACTTATCTAACGTCACGTGGATATGTGCTGGCATTAGTGATGACCATTACCTGATGAAACCAACACCAAGATATGATGGGGTGGAATGGTATCAGTTCTCAACGCAAAACAGGATGCACGTTTACATAACAATGAAGCATCTGATTGACGCAATTTCACCAGAGACATTTGACGTTCTCGCTGTCGATATTGACGGATACGAACATTATATCTTCAACGATATGGAAAAGTGGTCTATCTTACCCACATACATAACTATAGAATACCACGGTTTAGGTTTTGATGGAGAACATCGGAAAATTGTAGAAAGAGAAGAAGCCCATGATAATCTGATAGCGACAATTGTTAGGAGCGGATACAGACATTTGGACTCTGTTATTAAATATGAGGAAGGCAGTAGTGTAGAAGAGATACAATTCTTGAAAACTAATGTGAACGGAGTAGAAGATGAACGTAAATAAAATACAGACGTTTATCATGACATTAAAACAGAGACCTGACAGATACTGGAGTGCATTAGGATACCTTTCTGCTCTAGGGTTCAGTATGAATAGAGTCCATACTGTAATGGGAAAATACTGGAAAGATTTTGATGGATATGAGGACATAGTAGAAGCCGCGGCTGCTGATGGATTTCCATTTTTTATGGAAAGAGAAGTAAGAAAAAAAGACAAAGCCCCTAAAAGATTGGGATATTTATGCAACCTCTGGTCGGGATGTCGAATATTTCGACATATTGCCCAACAAACAGAACCTTATTTAGTCCTTGAAGATGATGTGGTTCCCACAATCTCCTATGAGATGTTTGAAAAGCGTCTTTCAGCATTGCCTAACGAAACAGAAATTGCTATTCTTTCTATGAAACAACAAGATGAAGACACTGAAATGTTTGACGAAAATTGGGTATATGGGAGTTATCACGAAGCGGCTGGGGCTGGGGCGGCAAATGTTTACACACATAAAGGTGCGAAGATGGGACTGAAATATGCAGCAATGCCGGGTATCCAGACAGTTGAAAACATCGCGCTCCATTATCCTGATGAAAAGGTGTTCTGTGCAGCTAACGAAGTAATCCGTAGAAATGAATGTGGTGGACACTCTGATATAGAAGGTAGTGACCCTGACTATTATAATCACCGCGTTTTTTCACGTCATAAAGCATGGGAAAATGGGATTAACTTAGGAAAATAGTGCGGAGGTTTTCTTTGAAAAAATCTATTTTTATCATCGGCAGAGGCTTTATCGGTTCCGAGCTTAAGTCTCGGTTGGAAAATGTGAGTCTCTACAGTCACGATGAAGATTGGGCATCCGAGGCGAGGCAGAAAAATCCGGATCTAATTATCAACGCTGCTGGGATTGTTGGAAACAAAAAATGTAGTATGGCAGGTAAGACAGCTACCTTTGATGCAAATGTTGATTTCGCCCTCAGGGTTGCTGAGGTGGCAGCTGAGATAAATGCCAAAGTCCTGCTGTTTTCTACAGGTGCGGTTTATGCGGTGCCCCATTCAACGCCGAAACGTGAAATTGACCGGTTAGATCCATGCAACCTCTATATTGAGAGCAAAATCGAAATGGAGCAGAAAACCGAAGGCTTAGATGTCGTTGTTTTTCGTATTCCCGTGGTTATCGGTTCTGGATGCTACTCACAAGATTATCTTAACAGGATTCGGACCTGGGCATGGGCGCAATCTTGCTACATCTCATTGCTCTACATGGAAACTTTGGTCGGAGCCGTCGAACATGTTGCCCAACATAAAGTTTCGGGGATTTTTAATATCGCTGACTATGAGTTCCACTATCTCCCCAATTTTGTTCAGATGAACTACAAAGAACTACCGGTCCGGGACTCAGAGCACATCCCGCAAGGGTTTACCCAGACGCATCTACTTGATACAGATAAAGCGCGAGTCGCGGGCATACTGAAATGAAGAAATCAGATATGGGAGTCTATTATTGATTATGGAACATTTTCAATTTAGCAGACAGGATCGCTATAAGCAGCGAATCAAGTTTGATTTCCCTGATTATTTTTCAAACTTCGATTATGAGATGGGATCGAAGAAAGGGTGTCTGGTTTTCCCCCTTTTCATCGGGTTCAAGGACATCGTTCCGACCTACCACATTAATTCAGCATTTTGGGCGGCACACTCTTTTTTGGTCAATTCAGACATCGTTGAAGCGCAAGTCCCTATCTATTTCTATATCGAAAAACGGTTATGGGCAGTTGCTGAAGACCAATTCCGAAGGTCAGGTATCTCTGAAAGCCGATTCATGCACTATGAACGTCCAGACTACACCCCCGCAGGTGATGGGCAGTGGTTTACGCAGGAACTCTACTTGATTTTGGATGAGCGATTTGATGCCTACGACAACGTGCTTTTCTTCGATACGGATCTGTTTTTAGCATCTGCTGGGTCTAAGAACCCCTTCAAAATATCTCAGCTCTGGGAACGCCGCGATAGGCGGCTCATGAGTACCTGCAACATTGTGCCTTACCTATCCCGAAACCCTCGGTGGAACTACTTCTATGAACTGCCTGAAGATGAAGGACGAAAGAAATGGATTCGGTTAGCAGAACAGGCACTCGGTGTGAGAACCGAACGCGTCCATCATTCGCGAGGTGTCATCCATTCGTTCTGCCCAGAATTTCTATCCCCTGACTTCAAGACCTTCATCCATACCGCGGTGCATCTGTTTGGAAGCGAAGAAAACACCCTTTCCCTCTATATGCAGTGGAGTGGCAAAATGCTCGAGGACTTGATCCAAACGTGGTGCGTCCCACTTGTTCAAAGTGCCGAGGAGATGCGCGAAGCAGCACAAACAGCAACCCATTTTTTCACACATATTCGCCGGGGTTTGATGGAAGCCCCTGAAGATGAAGCGGCATGGCGGGAATATATTGGACAGGAAAGGAGACTCGGGTAATGGATTTAAATATCAAAGTGCTTACGATACCGAAGCATCTTTATAGGAACTACATACTGCTGGGACATCTCGAAACTATCCGGGTTCCAGTGAGTAACATGTTAGTCAAGGGACGTCTCAAATTCTATAACGGGTTTGACTGGCAAAACTATAAGACGAACGCCGAACTCATCAGCGCAGTGGTTGAAGATGGGTATACGCAGTGGAAGAGATCCCTTGACGAAAGAAAACATTACGAGTCGCCGCCAAGCCATGCGATCGCTGTTGAATGGGGATTCCTTAAAATCATGAAGCAGATCGCAGCAGAACAGATGCCTGTCTTACTTTTGGAGAGCGACGTTTTCTTTGAATACCTGAAATATGAGGACATCTTAAGACATTTCAGTGATCTCATAACAATGGAAGGTTATGAGAATATCCGTATCGCTCAACTCCATTTTAGAAAGCAAGAGAACCTACCGTGGGCACCCGCAATCAATGATTTTTGGGCAAGGGGTGTCAACGGCAGCGGGCAGGTCGCCAACATCGTGACACCGCACGGTGCTGGGTTTATGCTCCAAAGGGCATCGCCGTGGCCAACGATAGAGAACTACATGCCCTCATACCCGGACACCCCAGGTTTTTATACCGCACAACAATCTCAGAGTCTAACGAGACGGATCGCTAGTTTAATCTACCCACACAGAAACAGCGATATGTTCAATAAATATGCTATGGCGATAGAAGGTGAGCACCTGTGAAATATTACGATTTTTGTTTCCAAAAGCCATCTCGCAATATTATTGCGCTCAACGGCTCAAAATGTTGTGGGAAAACCTCAATAGCGGGGTTACTGGAAAAAGAGGGATATGGGTTTGCTGTCAACTTCTGTATGACGCGTGATAGGTTCTATGATGCGTTTTATCAGTATCTTGACAGAGAAGATATGAAGGAATACGAAGTCTACAGTGCCTCAAGTTTAGGGTGGTTTGCTTTAGATTATCACTGGCGTGTGAAGAGATATGCCGATCACAGTGATCTCGGCATCGTGTTTGATCACTATCTCGCTGACTATTGGATACAGATGCTTGGAGCTCCAGATGCCTTTGAATCATTTACGGAAATAATAGGGGAGTTAGGACTTCCGAGTTTCCGACATGGACATCACTTCTATCTCGATATAGACTATGACACATACTTACAACGCCGCGAACAACGTTTGAAGCGAAAGCCAAACAGTACTGATAAAGACCTTATCGAACGAGAGTTATACGACCAAAGGCGCGAAACCTATATGGAATTCGCAGCGCAAGGGTATCTCATTAAGGTAGATGCGACACAATCGAAAGAGAAAGTTTTCAAATCAATTATACAACAGGTTGAAAAATGAATGAAAATCCTATAAATGTCAGTGTACTTACGTTCAAAGACTGGTTCGATTCCGACAGAATCTATACCCGCCCGAAAGAGGGTAAACATGGCGGCGGAATCGTCACAAAATATTTGTACGTTAAAACGTGCTTACCGGATCTCCATGTGACCGATGATTGCAGCGATCCGAATTTGAAACAGATGTTGCTGATCGAGCCGATGTTCATTGAACGCGATTATAGTGAAAAGCTCGAAGCACTCAGGAAACATCGGGGTATTAAACTTCTGTGGGCAGAGGAGCAGGCTGTTTTCCGATGGGATCCCCGCCAGCGAAAAAGAATTTTTGACGCGGTTGATGGTCTCGTCGCTTGCAACCTCTATCAGAAGCAGCTGCTACAGGTTATCGCCGGGGAGCTACCGATTTATGTGCTCCGATCGCCTATCCCTGAAATCACTGAGGTCTCAGATCACAGAGAAAAGCGGGTCATCGCTGTCAGTAAAATAGGGCTTCAGAAGAATACCGACGCGATTCTTAAGGTCTTTGAAAGCCTACCAGAGGGTATTGAAAAGGTGTTCTTGGGAAATGCCGGACTCTGGGGATCACATAGGTATCTATACGACTTAGCGATTGAGGAACAGATCGCAGAAACAGCCGATAGACATATAACGGGTGCCTCACTGGCAGAAGTCTCGGAGATCCTATCGACGTCCGCCATCTACCTATCCATGACGATTTACGATGTCGGGAGTCTCGCTTTCCTTGAAGCCGGTATGTCTGGCTGCACATGTGTATGCTGGGACTATCATCCGATGTTCGATGAATACAGTTCGGTTGTGCGGTTCCGAGATGTTGACGAAGCCGTCAAAGTGATCGAAAGACGAATGGAGCAGCCCGCTACTATAGATGCCCAGATGAGAGCCGAGATCATTGAGAAACACAGTGCGGAACAGTTCGAGAACGCGCTAAAATCCTTGTTCTTAGAGGTCTTTTACTATGCCCCATAAAAAACTCGAATTTTGTTTGTTTGAATACTTCGATGAAAACAGAACTTTAGGGATAAATGAGACGTCATCTGTTACATATTATCTCCTTCAAGATATCAACGAATACTCAGAACAGGATAAGGTGTTAGGTGGCAAAGAGGACGCACTTATCGGTGCATATTTGAATGTCTTCGACTACTTTGGAGGGAAACCGATTCTCGTGATGCGCTTAGATGCGCAACCGAAAATTGGAAAGATTTTCAAGGATATCTTTTTGTTAAGCCCAGAGGGTTTACCACGCAATATCAGGTCGGTTATCGTCAACCGCGAGACACTTAAACTCTGTGCCTATGACGAGACGCTGACAGTATCAGACAAGATACAGTTTATACTGAGTCCCGAAGGCAAAGAGTCCCTCAAACAGTGTATTATCGCCGGTATCTATGGAAACGACAGCATCCATTTCTCCAGAGGAATGTGACGCTCAGAAAGGATGTCAATAAAAGGAAATCATGGACACAAAGAAAGAAACCCTCACTATCGAAATATCGCGCGAAGCCTTCAGAGAATTACTGCTGCTGAAAAGGACGGACCTGCCGCCAAAAATCTCTATTGAGGTCGCTTGTCAACTCCATCCTTTTTTGTCAGAAATCCTTGAGGCACTCTACACGACAGCGCACAAAATACACAAACCCCGTGAAACAGATATGATGTGGGAAGCAATACGGACCATCGAGAAGAAGGAAGACATATAAAATGAGAATCTTAATGACAGGACACAACGGCTTCCTCGGGAGTCTCCTCTACGAAGCCCTCGCAAAAACACACGAAGTTCACGGCTTTGACTGCGGAACGTATCAGGAATTTGAAGTCGCTTTTCAGGACTTCAGACGCCGCGGTGGGAAACACGACATTGTTCTTCACTGTGGCGCAGTGAGCAACTCCGAGGATACCAGCAATACACTCTGGCAACTCAATTATCAGGCGAGCACACAAATCGCTGACTACTGTGAGCAGACGGATACGAAGCTGGTTTTCATATCTTCCGCCGCAGCGATAGACCCGCAAACGCCTTACGGTTGGAGCAAGCACTGTGCGGAGTTCTATCTGCGACAGAAAGTTGCTCGGATGAACCTCTGTATCCTCCGTCCTTTTAACATTTGGGGCTTCAACGAGGCAGAAAAGACCAATCCGAGCATCGTCTATAAAATCCTTACCGGACGGCTCGAACGCGTCTACTGGCGATGTACTCGTGATTTTGTTCATGTCTCCGATGTGGCTGCCGCGATAAGAAGCGTTATTGACGATTGGACACCGGGAACGTTTTCCATCGGGACCGCAGCCCCCACAGACATCGCGACGCTCGTCAATCTGCTCTATAATCAAAGCGGTTGCACCTATCCGAAACCGCCTGTTGTTGCGGAATGCCCTATCGCCGAGATACTTATGGCAGAAAAAGACGAGTTGCTTCCGAACTGGAAGCCAACACCTATTCCCGAATATCTTGATGAGATGCAGGCGTTTATGCAGACAGATGTCGAACCGCCACCCATTGAAACTTAACCTTCACCCAAGAACCACCTTCCAGCTGTCCTGCTGTTACAATACGTTTGGAAGTTCCGCTTTGTTATTCAATCCACCCTATATGCTGTTCTCCAAAACCCGATAGGAGTAAAATTAAATGTAAATATGCCGCTCTCTATTTTTTCTCTTACGATTTCTGAGGGATTGTAGGATTTTTTTCTTCATCCGGGTTCTGGACATTGTCTTTGGGTTCATCCGTAGGGTATAATGTAGGAAAGTGTCGATCGAAATGAAAATTACCACGCAGGATTTACGCGTCCTGACCTGTCTGTGAACCTATTTCGTAGCTGCTAAGGTGGTGCCACCTCATCCCAAACCTCTAAGGATTAATATTTAGGACTTACGGCGTTGGTTTATCGGGATTTAGCGGTAAAAAAACGCTCGCGCCGCGTACTATAGTAAAGTTTAGAATTAATTAGACACTCCAAAGAGGCGAGGATACAATCCTCGCCAGCGGTGGTGAGGTGTTTTGTGTTTTCCAAAGTGCCCTCTTATTTTTGGGTTTTACTATAAATTTGCGTAAGTCCTACCATAATTTAACATGATTCGTAAAACGAAAACACCTCTCACTTTCAGATTAGGTTTCGGACCTCGAATGCACAGAACCCGCGGAAGAACGCTGGTCGGTTCACGAAACACCTTCTTTTCAACGACTGGTGACTACTACGGTGGCTACTACGGTGGCTACTACGGTGGTAGAATCCGTTCCAGCTGGCGCGGAGACACTGCGAACCGTGAAACCCGACGGTCTCGGTATGTCTTCAGTGCAACGGCGAAGCCCCAGTTGCTACCCGCATCTTCGCCGTATCCATATCGAATTGATCTCAACGAACTCATCACCACTACTGCCCCTGCCGTCTTCAATTTGCTGGAAGTCAATGAGGACTCTATCTCCGCGCTCTCAGAACCTTGGAACCCTGATGACCCCTTTGCAACACTGGATGAAAACGGGATTCTTCATTATTCGCCGCGCGGCACGTGGCTAAATAATGTACTCACCCTGAAAGTGGAGATCGCTGATCCCTACCATCCGCCCACACCTATCGCGCGTGCAGCGTCGGTTATTTATGGCTCAATATCAGAGGTACCAATACAGGGCACGCAAGAACCAATCACAGAGGAACTTGCAATCCAACTCGTTAACGATATCCTTGGAGAGGACGACGCTGGCGGACAGTTTTGGGCTAATCAACGCTTCAATGGGACCTGCGTCATAGGTGCCACAAGCAGCGCGATGGCTTCCCTCGGAATCGAAGATGCAGATGGAAATCCCATCACCTATGAACGAGTCATCCGAGATTTCGTGCAAGTCGTGGATGGACAGGGAAATGTTATCAAAGAGCCCAAATTCACGTACGCAAACGGCGAACCGGTTTATAGAGGCTTCTTTCCCGTAATGAATTGGGCATCACTTGACCCGGCTAAGCAGCAGATGTATTTCGAGCAACTTGATAACCCGCTCTTCATAGAGAACAGGCTCAGGAAGATAAACCCAACGGGCTATAATTGGAGCAGAATCATGAACGATCCGAATGAACCAGATTTTTCGGACGTAACGGTCGACCGCTCGCGAAACGTATACCAGCTCATTTTTGATGCTTACAAAGTGCCCAGCCGTAGAGGACACGCTATAGATTTCGTAGACCTCATCCGTGAACTCGAAGCCGGAAACAAAATCGCTGCATGTGTCGATGCTACCGAACTTTGGAACGCTCGAAGACTGCGTACCACCATCACGACAGCGCAGGAACGCGCCGATCTCCACCGCCAAGGACTCAATAGTAAAACCAATCACGGCGTTTGGATTACAGGTATTAATTTGGCGGATCCTGAAAACCCTGAGATCATTATCAACGATACTGGCCAGCGAGACGGTGCTGGTGTCCGATATCCTCTTAAAGAATTTCTCGCCGCATGGGAAGATGCCGAATTTGAATATATCGCAACCGGTCAAAAATCAATCACGCCAGAAATGTCATATAGGAATCAACACAATGGTCTTCATAAAACCCTTATGACGGCAGTTTTCAACCTAAGATTTGACGATAGAATTAATGAGAAAACCTACGCGGATCTCAGCCAATCAACTGTATACAACATTCTGGAAAAAGATAGAGCCAAACAAGTTCTACAGCAAGCCGAAAAGGATAACCCTGGCTTCACAAAAGAATTAGAGAATTTCCTTGAAGCCGGACAAGCCGATCGGGAGTATTTCCTTGAAAAATATGGCATTGACCCGGAAACTGTTAAGAAGATCATCACTGAAGTGGATATTGAATAAAAACTTCTAGATCGCACATATCCTGAACCCTACGGAAAACATAACTCCAACCGCCTGGTGGACACCCAGTCCCCTTTCTAAGACAGAATCCATCGTTTTCATGAGACCTTCATGTGCGAATGTGCTGCTATCGCTCATGTGCGAGTGTGAGCATTTCTCATGCAACAAACTCCCTAAATCCCACTTATCAGGCGGATTTGTAATTTAAGGACGATAGCATTGCAAAAAGACAGAAAAACTATTTTCTTATTTTTTTCTTAAGATTTCTTAGAAATCACAAGTTTTTTCTTATTTATGGCGGTTCTGGGTATTGTCTTTGGGTTTATAGGCAGGATATAATTATAGAAACGTGTCAATCCAACCTCCCACCATAACTTTCTCTTGACTTTCTGGAGAATCTCTAATCATTCTGAAGATAAAAATGGAAAAGAAACCGAAATCTATCCAATTCTCAGTGCCACCGGCGACATACTCGAAACTCCTAAGCTTCGCGAAACACATCGACTGCGTCTCTGAAACTGAACGCCCGAAGGCGGCGTCCGCTGTCAAAGTTATCTTACGGACAGTCTTGGACCTATATTCCAATGAGGATTTTATTGAGAAGATTGAAGAGGACGGGGCAAACACGCTCTCCTATATCAAAAGATGTATCCGAAGGGAATTACAATGAGGGAATAGTTGTCAGTTGTCCGTTCAGAGGGCGTTGTGAGGTTAGAATCGTTTTCAGATGCTACACGGCTAACTGAAGACTGAGGACTCTAAAAAGTTCGGACGACTGGACAGAACAATTTTTGGCAAAAGCCACCTCAATGAGAAACAGAAGAAGACTTATGAAGATTACAACGGACGCTGCAGGATTCGCTGGCACCGTTAAGGAGAAATAGGAAATTGATACTCCTTACAGGTTATCGCGGCTTCGTTGGCGGTGAAATTATGCGCCACCTCTCCAGCTTAGGACACGGGTTCAAATGGCTTGAGCGGATGGAAACCTTTTACCTCTGGCATGAAAGAGTCGAGAGGCTCTTTGAAGAGAACAGGTTCGACACCGTTATCGCAGCGGGTGCGATCTCCGATAACCAATACAAAAACTCGGACATCTACACATGGAACTCCTTCGCGATGGAGATTCTCGCGTCGCACTGCGCGCAGCAATCAGCACATCTCATCTTCTTTTCCTCACAGATCGCTCGGCAGCCGACAACCCTCTATGGGTATTCCAAGAATCTGGCGGAAACGATGATTAAAGCGAAACCGGCGTTGGAGGCTTGCATCTTGCAGCCCTTCAATATCTGGGGCGCAGCTGAGGCGATCAAACCTGTCTATACGCAATCGCTACCGTTCCGGTTGGCGAAGCGTAATCTTGAGAAACTCTGGCGGACGCAGCGCGATTATGTGCATGTCTCTGATGTCGTCAACGCCGTTTTCCACGCCAGTGAAAATAGAGCCGTTGGCACGTTTGAGGTCGGCACGGGGAACGTTGTCCACTCTTACGATTTAGCGGGATGTACTGAATGGAAGGGCTATAAGAAAGAACCAACACCGCACTACATCCAGAAATGGACGTGTGCGGATCCGAAGAAATTCCTGCCGGGGTGGCACCCGACGGTCGCTGTTTTGGAGGAGATGCGTGGGCTTGAGGAAGAACTTCAACGCAACACTTGATATACTCCGCAAGCTAAAGGTTGGGGGCTTGGCGGGAAGAGTGATAACATCTGAAAACAATCAGAATATTTTAGGAGGAACATATACATGAAAAAGGGCTTGTACCCAGGTACTTGGGACACCTTGCACCCCGGTCATCTTTTCGCACTTGATTGGGCGAGCAAGCATTGCGATCACTTGACGGTGGCACTCAACATCGACCCGACGGTCGACAACCCGAAAAAAGAGAAACCGCTTGAATCCGATCTTGACAGGTTCATCCGTCTGTTATCCTGTAAGTTCGTTGACAGTATCGTCTACTACGAAGGCGAGCGGGAATTAGAGATACTCTATCGCTCCGGTTATTACGACATCGCTTTTATTTCTGTTGCGTCTGAGAAGTCGTATACGCCGACATATAAAGTAACACCGGTCTTCGTGCCGAGGCTCAGCGAGCATTCGTCGACAGGGCTACGGCGGGACATCAGCAAGGTATCGGGGTTGGAAACGCCTCCTACGCTTGAATTCCATGCGGAGCGTCAGCACCAGATCTGGGCACATTGGATGGAGCATCAGTTCGGTATGTGTCAGGAGCAACCGGATGGGTCGCTGATTATCCCTGCGGAGAAGGTTGCGCGCTGGAAACGACAACTCGCGACGCCTTATGATGAGCTATCGGAAACAGAACGCGAATCGGATCGGCAGGTCGTGCGCGAGCATCTGTCGGAGGTTTTATAGGAGCAAGCTGTCAACAAAAAAGGTAGCAGGATAAACCATTCGCGTCCTGCTACTTTCTTTCTGTAACCAGAGTTTTCTGAAATGTCAGCTTTATGCACTTGAATCTTAAATCGAACTCACTTTATAATTAACCTTACAAGAACAGAGAGGGTTTCCATGTCCCTCCGGACACGTCATCTTCACTTCCCGTAATCAATAAGAACTCGGAGGTAACATCATGTTCCGAGGTATTCTTTCAGGTTCCCGTGTCATTCAAGCTGGACTCGTTTTATTTTGTTTTTGGTATAATTGATTTTGGCATCCGTAAAATCCTTAGTAAAGTTTAGAATTAATTAGACACTCCAAAGAGGCGAGGATACTAGCGGAAACACCCAAGCAAAAACCCCCTCGCCAGCGGTGGTGAGGTGTTTTGTGTTTTCCAAAGTGCCCTCTTATTTTTGGGTTTTACGGGACTCCCTTAAAAAGCCCAATGCTTTAGCTTTGGGTCTAAATTGATGTTTCGTGCGAAGTCAAAAAGGAGTTGACATTGCACGAGAAATATGGTATCCTATATCTAACACTTTGGACACCGCTTTCACCCTGCACATACCTTTGTGTAGGAGGTGTCCGCTATTGTGAAAGGTAGTCAAAAAGTGTTAAGTGTCAATACCACTCTAAAAGTATTTGGGCAGTTAGCGCGTAAGTTTCGGAGCGAAGGTGAAATCTCGCACGTTGTATTGCTGCCCTCTTTTTCAATTTTTGGGTCTATTAGACCGAGGCAGGCGGGGATAGCCATGAAAGTTTCCGCATGATATGCCCAGTATCGGCTTACTTCAGGATACGGGGAATCGCCTGCTGGTGGAGACAACGTAAGACGGTTGACCTTCGGGAAAACTGCTATTGTCTACGAAACCGAAGCCCACGCCTTTAGGCGTTGGGTGCTATCACTACTATTATGGATTGGGTGGTTCGGCGAGTGGTTAGAGACTCCCGAACCGTGGCACTGTCAACAGCGACTTGCCAGTGCGGGTTTAAGTATATCATATATATCGGTTGATGTGTCTGATATTTTAAGCAGCGTCGTAATTTTTGCTTGAATTTTTTCGGGAAATCGCGTATAATTACGCGTGGACGTAGGAGACGGATTGCCGGGGTAGACCCTTCTACCTCCCGTCTCCACCCAACTGGCAATTGGGATACGTCTGAGAATTCAGCGTCCAAACACCACGATAATAGCAATCAGCGGTCGGCAGTCAGCAAGAGAAGACTGTGGCGGTTAGGCATATTTGACATGCCATATACCGACAGCTGAAAGGGTTTCTTATGTTCAATATTGATCCCCTCGATTGCGATAAAGACAGGCAATTTGAGGTGAACCTGAATATCCCTGCGTTCGTTCGCGCCGCCGTGCGGGATAAGATGAATAGGGAGACGATCTTGGTCTATCTACACCCCGTTGCGAGAACACCCTCAGCGACGGAGAAGATGTGCCGGTTTGCTATTGTTGCGCAAGAGGAGGCTCTCACTCGCACTGAGATTCTGGTGTGGCTGCACCTGTCTTATGGCGAGTTGATGGCACCGAAGCATATCAGTCGGAAACTCCGCATCCCGCCCCGCTTTGTCGAGACTGCGCTCACTGGTCTGGAAAAGAATTCGTTTCCATTCCAAACGGGTTCGATTAGACTTTGAGACTTTTTTCGGCCCGTAGGGGTTAGGTGACCTAACCCCTACGGTTTCCATTCCAAACGGGTTCGATTAAAAGAATACTATAGTTTGGAGAGTTTCTGTCGGCCTCGTGTCGTGTTTTCAAGGGTGCCTCTATTTTCCTGATAGTTTTGGGGTGGGTATAACTCACTGAAAAGCGCGTTTATGTCCAAAAGGGGCAGCTTGACATAGCACGCCCCTGGCGTGCGGGCCCCTGCGCATGCGATTTCTATAGACATATCACGCCCCTGGCGTGAGGAGACATCGTAATGTTGGGTATCGTTAGTTCCATATTGATTGCGTCTGGCACATTGATAGGTTCTGGGGCTTTGCTCCAGCGGAGCAGTATGTCTATAGAAATAGCTGCCTGTTGTGTCGAAACCCGGAAGAACGTTTCCATTCCAAACTGGTTCGATTAGACTTTGAGACTTATGCCCCTGCATGCCGGAGGTGGCAATACAACTGTTTCCATTCCAAACTGGTTCGATTAGACTTTGAGACGGAATTGAAAACAATCCGTCAATTTGCACCTAATCGTTAGTTTCCATTCCAAACTGGTTCGATTAGACTTTGAGACCCGAGGACATGGCGAGTGCATACGGACTCTGGTACTACTGTTTCCATTCCAAACTGGTTCGATTAGACTTTGAGACGCTAAACGGACCGGCATCCTTGCCGGTCGCAGTCGCGTTGACACAGTTTCCATTCCAAACTGGTTCGATTAGACTTTGAGACAGAGGCGCCACCAATCCGATGGCTATTGTTGCTCTGGTTATAGCCTTTCCATTCCAAACTGGTTCGATTAGACTTTGAGACAATTAAGCTACAGATATCTCTGTTGGATTATATGGTTCAGTTTCCATTCCAAACTGGTTCGATTAGACTTTGAGACGAGGGAGATGAGTACGACTGGTCAGAAAGCTTTCAAGTGTTTCCATTCCAAACTGGTTCGATTAGACTTTGAGACTGTTTGTCACAGCACCACAAGAGATGGTGCTGGAGCGTCTGTTTCCATTCCAAACTGGTTCGATTAGACTTTGAGACCCTTGAAGGTTCTGACGAAGGTGTCAAAATAACTGACGCGTTTCCATTCCAAACTGGTTCGATTAGACTTTGAGACGCTTGGAGCTGCTCTACTTTGTCGCCCCAAACCTGCGTTTCCATTCCAAACTGGTTCGATTAGACTTTGAGACGTAGTTGGGTGGAAGACCCCTTTAGAGGGGATAAAGTTTCCATTCCAAACTGGTTCGATTAGACTTTGAGACGTGTTTTGTACTTGCACTCTTTGTTATAGGATGCGACGAGTTTCCATTCCAAACTGGTTCGATTAGACTTTGAGACAGATATCGTTGCCCTAATTAGGGCAACGAGAAAAAACGAGTTTCCATTCCAAACTGGTTCGATTAGACTTTGAGACTTGGGATTGCTCTGTTTACAAGAATTATCTATAACAGTTTCCATTCCAAACTGGTTCGATTAGACTTTGAGACAGCCCCCTTTATGGTGTCAGTGGTGGCGTGCCTCCGTACCCCTAAAACCAAACGCGAACTGCGCGAGGCTTTTTTTTAAAGAAAATTTATTCCAAAATTGCCAGAAACCCTTATGAACATTACACCCAACACGATTTTTCGGCAAAACGGCTTGAAAATCGAGGTAGGCACTGCGTTCAGTCGCAATTTTAGCCGATATTCACGGCGCGATGTGAATCGCGTTTGGTGTTTCAATGATACGTCAAATTTACCGAGATGTCAAGTTTTTTCCTATCTAAGCAAGTTTCAATATTAAATATGCACATTGTCGATTGATAGCGGGCGGGGAAACCCTTGAGGAAACACCCAAGCAAAAACCCTCTACGAGCTCAGTGTCGGCATCTGCCGAAAAAATCGGAAGATTCTTATTTAATATTGCTTAATGCGCCGGATGTGTGATGCGACTAATTCTGTCTGTTCGTTTCCACGGGCTGTGGTCTCGACCTGCAAAGGCAATTCGTTTCCACGTGGTCCAAACCGAACACCAATCGTGCCGTTCTCAGCGTTGAGCACCTTAACCGGCGTTCCGCCATAAGCGTTTTCACTATAGCGGACGTAAGAGACACAATCAATCCTGCAAAGTTTATTGACAAAAGGTTGCCACCCATCTGGACGATGATGCGCAACACCAGACACGCCGTCCTTTTCTTCGGGCGAATTGGGACTGGCTTCGGGCCAGACTGCGCGGGGTCCGGACATCTGAGCTGCCTGAAATAAGAGTTCTCCCGCCGCGTTCAAATAGGCATAAGATTCTCCGTTATCGACTACGTTTTCGACTAAGGGTCGTAATTCGGGGCTGGCGTTGAGCCAACTTTCAACTTCTGAACTCCGACGGAGGTCATCCGTAATCCAGTCAAAAAAATCTTGATGCTGAAGCACGTAGTCTGTATCCCACGTCAAAGGTAGGCGTGGCAGCTTGACTTCCTCTCGATGTAATTCATGGATATAGTAAACCTCAATGTTAAGAAGTGCCCCCAAGAGATTGAGAAACGCGATCTCCGCTTTGAATCCGCCTGTAGCGCAAAAAATTGGGGTTAACGTTTGGTTGTGAGCATACCGAATTTCCGCAAGTGTAACGGAAATAAGGCTTTTGAGTCCGCGTTGTGCGAAACTATCGTCTCGGTAGCTCAATGCCTCCAATGGACACTGCCTCACATCTCTACACCGATTCGCATAATACGTGCCGAGTCGCTCCGAGCAGTACCGACCTTCGTCGGTATCCGAATGCAAGAAGGCAATTTGATCGGTTTTTTGAATTTCGCGTCTATGAAGCGTATTCATTTCTGCGCTGGCTTGAATCGGATCGGCTTCAGCAAGCCACTCGTCAACAACATCTATATCAGGTAAAGGGTCCTTTCTCCAAGGCGACCATGACCAGGGTCGCTCACGATTTGTTAAAAGCGATGTCCCGACGGTTGTGATTAAAAGTCTTGCCATAATGTCAACTACCCAAGCCTAAAGACTTGGGCTTGCGATAGGAAATAACGTTAGCTGTGTTGCTTCCTGCAAGCCTTTGTCTTGTGCTTCGTTCTTGTTTCTCGCTTCATAGAGGGTGGTAACCCACCGCTCTCCACGACGGGCAGCAGCTGCCCGAAAAAGTATGTTTATAGCAGCGTTGTGGTCTCTGTCAAGGGAGTTGCCACAAAACTGACACTCAAAGGTGCGAATCGCCAAAGAGAGTTTCTTTTGCGATTTCTCACCACAAGCGGAGCAAGTTTGCGAAGTGTTTTTGGGATCAACTTGGTGGAAGTGCAAGCCGTCTCTTTCGGCTATGCTCGCACACCACTTAAAGAAGGTTGCCCAAGACGCATCGGAAATGCTCTGACTCAGGTGTTGGTTCTGAACCATATTTGATACGCTAAGGTCTTCAGCGACAAGGACGTTATTTTCGTAATGATGAAAGAGTTTGTAGACGAGTTTCCCAATGAAATCTTTGCGTTTGTTGGCAGTGCGTTCATGGTGCAAGGCAGTCGTATGTACAGATTTTTGCCAGCGTTTACTCCCTTTTTTACGGCGTGCCATCGTCTGATTATGCTTATGAAGCAAACCTTCGGCTTCACGATACCAGCGTGGGTTATCTTCCTTTTCACCTTCAGAAGTCGTCAGATAGTGGGTCGTGCCAACGTCAACGGCAATCGCAGTCGTCGGTTCAACTTTCGGGGTATCTGGCAACTCACAGGTAATATGGGCATACCACCCCGACGCTTTTTTGACGAGTATAACTTCTTTCGGGTCGCCTTGAAGCGGGCGGTGCATATATATCTTGACTTCACCAAGTTTCGGGACTTTCAAGCGGTCGTGTTTCCATGCTGTTTCTCGGATAGGATTTTGGCGAACGCGAAGTCTCTGTTTGTCAGCGTCTTTTGTTTTTCGACGAACCACTTTGGTATATTTGCGAAGTTTCCATGTCAGAGACTTTATCCGTTTGCGGTGTCTTGGATAGCCTTTTTTTCCAGCACCCTTCTCCCAGCGTCTATAAAAACCTTCAAATGCTTTA
Source organism: uncultured Poribacteria bacterium (assembly GCA_951813545.1). Taxonomy (GTDB): domain Bacteria; phylum Poribacteria; class WGA-4E; order WGA-4E; family WGA-3G; genus WGA-3G. Next base: position 117,486 of record CATOTL010000001.1, on the reverse strand, counting down.
TCCGTGCGCTCCAAAGTACAGATTTGCATATCTTGGGGGACTTCGCGAAAGTCAGCGTATTTTTCACGAGCAACCTTCAACTTCTTTTGTTGGTCGTTGCAAGAGACGCGTTTGCCTTCAGCCTCCCAAGCAACCTTGCGATCATGGCGCGCAGAGTTCTGAAGTTCACACAGGTGGGCAAGCCACTTAAGCAATGTTCTTTCCTGTGTCTTTGTTGGATACACAGGGTATTTGAAGGTCAATTTCATGGTATATCGCGCATCGCGCATTTATCCCCTACACACTGGGAGGCAAGCACATTGTCAAGCGACAATGCTGTGTATGCTTGCCAACACGATACTAATATTATACCAAAATTTGATAGCAATGTCAAAGAAAAAACATAGGAGCGGGCATTCCTCCCAAGGCTAAAGCATTGGACTTCCTGCCCGAAGATTAGGTGATGCTCCTAATCTTGAAGTGGTGAGATTTTCACCCATCCGAGGGGTGCTACCGGATTTTCTCCTCGGTATAAAATCCTGCGTGTTTTTGGAAATTCGCGTGGATCGTAATCACCACGTCGTGAACGGCTTTCGCCGAGTCTAAAGCGTTCTCTTAAGTCCATTGATAAGTTTTCATCTGCGTTTTCATCGGCTGTGAAGAGAGAGGTCACCGTGTTTGCGTTGTAGCCCGTGCCCCATCCGATCTGTAAGAAGAATGTGCCTTCGGGGAGTTTGTTGTTTGCGGCAATGAGTCGGTCATAGAAGTTTGCGATCTCTGGCACGTCATAGTTCTCATAAAACGCTTGTTCCCAATCTATCTGTGCGGCGGTCTCTGCGCGACAGACTTCGGCGATATCTAAAAGCGTTTTGACGTGTAAATCCGTGAAACCGAGTCGTTTTTTCTCGCGTTCACGAAAAAGTAGTTCATCTGTTTTGAGCGTAAAGGTGAGACGTTTTCCGGCTTGAATGTGTTCGACGAAGTTTTTGTATTCGCGTCGATTCTCTACTTTCTGAACAAGTTTGTCGTTTGCGTTGAGTGTAACCGTCCACGCCAGCCCGATTTCCAAGGCATCGCTGTCAAGGGGTGTCGTATCACTGACTTGTAAAGCACGGAGTAGGTCGTGGTTGGGGTCTTTTCCGAAGGCGAGTGCCTCGATGCGGCGGGCTGGCTGCTCTCGCCTCGGATTGCCGCGGGGTCCTTGCTGAATCAAGGTTTCTATTTGACGTAAACTTTCATCGTAAACCGGATCAGATTCATTGAGGATTTCGCCGAAGAGTGCGGTGCGGATTGCGCCCTTGAGGGTGGAACCGGGGATATAAGGGCGTTTGTCAACCGTTTTGAGTGCCTCTCGGATTTCGACGGTTTCAGGACTCTGCCGACACGGGAGACTATAAACAGAGACATCTGCGGGATCGATGTTGTGTGCTTGCAGGTAACGTTGCCATCGGAAGTCGCGCTGTGCCATCTCAGTAGTGAGTGCGTTCAGGTCCGTTGTCGGGTGTGCCAAAACCTTCTCCAAATCGATCTGATACCACTTGCCGTTGGCGTAGTAGCCGTCGATGTGGTTTAGTGCCTCGCCGGTGCCGATATGAACGGGGGTTATGACCTGGAGTTGATATTTCTGTTTCATGCCGTCTCTCCTGTGATACCGACTTGCCACGCGAACCCGTAACGATAAACGGGATGTTCCCAATTGTTGGGTCTTAAATCTACTAATCTGCCAACCCGCGCTTCAGCGGTGTTTAAGACTGAGCCTTCCTCAAACACGATCACCTCTTTTCGCGGCGTTGCGCTGCCCTTTGAACTCACCCATCCGGTTAATCGGTGTAGGGTATAGGCGAATTCACCACTGAGGAGCTGTGCGAGTTGTTCTGCTGACTTCGGACATACCCGTGATAGTGTGAGAAATGGGGCACCGACTTCGGCAGTCGGCAACTCGATTTTATGCGTATTGGTAAAATCAAACGTCCCGTATCCAGCGTTGCGTTCCCCACCGATGCCACTGTCACCAAGTACCCGAAGCAACGTCTCAAATTTATGTTGGGTCTCATCTGAATCGAATTCGGCAGCAAACCAGAGTCCACAGTGTTTGTCGTATTCGACGGTTTCAACGTGCCATATTTCAGATGCCGCGCTCTGTCGGTCTATGGTAACACGAGGAATCGTCTGCGTTCTCCAGAGACTCAAGTTCTCGCCATTTGATGTTTTCAGGCGTGCTTTTTCTTTCGGACTGATCCAGACCTTTTCGGCGTTAATCAAATCGTTTTTATCGAATGTGGGCGGTTTTTCAGAGAGAATGGCGTGAAAAATGTCGTGGGAAACAAACGCAACTCTCTTACTTTCCTTTGAACGATCTGTGAAGTGTATCGGTTTTGGAAAGAGATAGACATCACCAGCAAAAGGGAACGCCGAGGTGAGGGTCAACGGTAAAGCATCAGCGTCTTGTGTATAAGGTTTGAGAAAATCCGTGAGACTTTCGGTATCATAAAAGTTCGCCCATGTCTGGCAGATCGCTGAAAAGATCGCATCTGCGGGGATGTAGATTTCGGTCTTTTCTAAGCCGAGACTCCGCTGCTGTGCGGGTCCCGTCGCACGTCCGAGGTGAAGTGGGGTTTTCAATGTTAGGCGATAGACGGTATAAGTCGGCATATCGGCTCCTATTCACTGGACATGTCTTTCAAAATGACGGAAGCGTAATCGGACTGTCGTAAGGCGTTGACCTCAATATTTTCAGCGATCGTCAGCGGTGGTGCCTCTGCGTTCTCATAACATTGACGGGATTTAAAGGTGATCGTCAAGTTCTCAAAGGCGATCTGTCCAGAGCCTCGTGACCCTGAACCGCCGAGGTAGTCGTCCTCAAGGAGTTCCATACCGGTGAGAACGGTCTGAAAGAATTCGAGTTCGTTTTGCAGTTGCGTCGCCGTGTCATTTTCATGGTGTGTATAGAGGCTATGGACGATCTGAAAGGGTCCGAAAGTTGCGCCTGCGGGGACGCGTTCCTGCTGCCGCGGGGTCGCCGCGGAAGTGATGCGGTCGATGGCGACTTCTGTCTTGATTTCGGTGAAGTCGGTATCGGTATCCGTCCTATCGAGGATTTCGAGGGATTCGGGTGTCAAGAAGGTATCCCGGACGATCAAGCGCGTCGGCATCGTTTTGCCACGCATGTCCCCTTGCGGTGCAACCCCGAAGACTTGGCAAACAGGGCAGGTCTTGTAATCCGTTGGGTCTTGGCATTCATGCACGCGAACATCTCTACCCACGCTTTTCTCCAATGCGTTATTGAAGTGGCGGTCGAGCAAGCCTCGCATTTTGCCGCGCATGGAGGAACCCGGAATATAGGGCTGACGGTTGAAGGCATTGCGGATGACGGGATTATCAATACCGCCGATGTCCAACTCACCGGAATTTCCACCGATGTGTAAGCCGGTGCGGGCGTGGATCGTGCCCCGTAGAAAGATTTTACCTTGTAACTGGATACTTGGCATGTGTTTCTCCTTAATCTTGTCCGCCAGCGGCTTTGTGATAGGCGAGCGTAGCCTCAAAGAAATCAACGAAGTTTTTGAACTTCTTTTGCGTATCAACAGGATCCTTCGCCTTTGTTACCTGATCAATTGCCTGTGTTAAGGCATCCTTGAGATCCATGACTTCCGAATGCCGAGCGGCGGCATAAGCGAGTTTCGGCTTCAGCATGACCAGATCATTGCGCTGAAACTCATCGCGCATCTGTATTTTCTTCACAGCGCCGTAAACCTTTCGGATCTGGGCAGTTTTCAGTCCACTGTTTTTCAGTCGTGTTCCCAACTTTTCAGCGGCATCCACAAGGACATCACCGCCTTTGTGAATCACATCAACGTCTAACGTGTAGCTTGTGCGGCGTTGATTGCCTCTGTTGTGTTGAGGTCTATTCGGTTGATTTCGCATGTAGTGTCCTCCTTATTGCGTTTCTCTGATTTTCAAAGCCGTCCATCTTGTAACAACACCGATGAATTTTCTTAAGCGAGCGGGAGAGGCTTGGTTGAGTTCGCGTCGTAAATCCTCGATAAAGTCGGGGTGTGCCCGGTAGCGGTCCTCTAAGCGAGAAAAATAGTAGAGCGAACGCCACGCCCACCGCTTGCCTTTTAGTTCTTGCGGCGAGTAGATTTGGTTTAAGCGCGTCAGCATCCCATGCGGAAGGGGTCTATCCGTTGTTAGTGCCCCTAAAAACGCTTGATTCCATTTGGAAACATAGCTGAAATCTGCCCACTGCATTGGTTTTCGTAAAAAACTGATCGCATTCTTTCCATCAAGACTTTTTGCTGATTTTTCGGCGTCACCGCTCTGCTCGGCAAACTGATAAAGCGGATATTTCTTATGTTCGATGGCAATCCCACCTGACAGGGTAACGTGGTCGCCTGTGACAAAGTCTCGAAATTCGGAACGGAGTTTTGTCGCTATTTCTGGTAATGCGCTCCAGCCACCGACGAGGAAAAGGTCATCACCCCCGGCATAGATGAGTTCGAGAATATCTTGCGGCTGTTTGGCGTTGTATGCTCGGCAGAGTTCGGGGACATAGCCTTCAAAGAACAGGCGCAGCGCGTCGCTCAAGGTCGCTAAGCGTGAGAGGGTGGCATTCCCGATTTTCTCATTGCTGAAAACGCTGCCGAGGTCGTCAACGTCCATTCGCAATGCCCCGAGCCATTTTGCGCCTTTTGATTCGTTCGCGAGGGCATCATAATCGGCAACACGCCCATCGGCGTGGTGCGCAATGACTTGCGGCAGCGTGGTGAAATCGTAACTCACGGGTAGCCCTTGCCATTGAAACTCCGCTGTATCCTTGAGAAAATCTCGATCTCCAAGGCTTTGGACGATCACACGTTTTGTCTCTGTGGGTGCTGTCGGTGTTGCGTCTGTCTCGGTGCAGATGTGAATCTCTGATCCGAACGCCCGTAGCGTTGACTCCCAATCTGGTGTCTCTGGAATCGGTTGCTCCGGCACTTCAAAGGTAACAAGGAACGCGGCGTTGCGGAGTTTCTGACCGAGTTCGTCAAACTTCCAATGCTCACTTTTCTTCTCACTGGGTTCAAAGAGGTTTTCAAACATCGCTTTAGCCCCCAGTTCTGACCATTTTTGCTGTTTACGGGGATGCAGGGCTGTCGAAACATCCGTCCACTTGTCCGGAAAATGGGTGGGTCCAAAATCGCCTGCGGTGATGGGTGTGCTGGCTAAGAGACAGGCGATGTCGCCTTTATGAAGTGTCCATAGCTTTTCAGAGATGCTTTGGCGGAGCGCGTCGAGTTTCGTTTCGGTTTCAGTATACGGGGCAAGGATATAAAAATGTCCACCACTTGAGAGTATCAGATTGGTAATGGGTAAATCGAACTTTCTCAAAACAGAGTGTGCGATGACTTCCGTCAGAAGCTGTATGTAGAAAGAACGCCCGCGTAACTGACGCGCAGCCCCATCCGAGGGAATCTGATATAGAAAGTTTTGGATACCGGAGATGTCGCCTTTGATGAGCGCACATATCTTTCGCTCTGGCTCTTTTCCGCCGTCTAATTGTGCTTCAACGTCTTCGGCTTCGGTGAGTTCGCGTCCGATGCAGGCGGCAATCGCGGCGGTTGTGCGGAGATGGTCGTACAGCGAAATATCAGGGTCACTGCGTTCTTTGCGCTGTCCCGACAGCGTTGAAGATGGCATCCGAGCGGTGTACTTCCGCAGCAACGCCACAATCGTCTGATAGTCAGAGGCTGGGGAGTAGGTTGCATTTTCTGTGAGTCTGCCAAAGGCAGCGATGAAGTCCTGATAGAGTGCGGTGTATGCTTGCTGATTCACTTCGACGGCTGCTTCTGGGATAATCGTGTTCCGATCGAGCGTGAGTGCTGTCAAGGGATACCGATATTCTCCGGTGTTGCCTGTAAGACGCGACATCGGTGAAACGAGCGCGGATTGACCGAAATACTCACGCTCCCGTTCTTCGTCCTCGCGTTCGCTGGCGGAGAGACGGTCTGCCAAAATTACTTGCTTTTCTATGAGATGCTGGAGTTGGTTGGGCGGGCATTCGGGATAGCGTTCGGGGTGGTGGTGGCGAATCGCATCTTTAAAGGCAGTCCCACAGGGTGAGAAAAAATCCTCACTTACAAACTCGTAGCTATGTTCCTGGTGACGTTTGTTCGGTTGCGTATGTCGCATCCGAAATTTGCCGATGTCGTGAAGCAATGCCGCCAGATGTAAGTCTTCAAGATGTTTCAATAAATCTGTCCTCCTGATTTCGATCGCCGCCGCATTTGGCATTTTACTTATGTTCCATCATTTCAGCCACGCAAAAATGACGGCTGCGACTGCAACAACGATGGCGATCCAAGACTTTATGTCCGTCCAGAATTCGCCGCGCCCTTCCAGTTTCCCCCGCACCCATGCCATGCCCTGCTCCAGCGATGAGAGCCTGTTTTCCATAGACGACATCCGTTCATCCATTCTGTTTTCCATAGATGACATCCGCTCATCTATTCTGTTTTCCATAGATGACATCCGCTCATCCATAGACGACATTCTCTCATCTATCCTGTTTTCCATAGATGACATCCGGTCACCTATCTCAGAGAGTTGATGTAACAGGAGTTCTTCAAATTTTTCTTGATTCATGCTCTTTCTCCGTTTGGCTCCGTATTTTCATTTGCCTGCCAGCGGGACAGCGTTTGGGCTGCCCCTACGTGTGCTGGCTTCGGCACGGAGATTGTTGAAATGATGTGATAGCACCCAACGCCTAAAGGCGTGGGCTTCGGTTTCGTAGACAGTAGCAGTTTTCCCGAAGGTCAACCGTCTTACGTTGTCTCCACCAGCAGGCGATTCCCCGTATCCTGAAGTAAGCCGATACTGGGCATATCATGCGGAAACTTTCATGGCTATCCCCGCCTGCCTCGGTCTAATAGACCCAAAAATTGAAAAAGAGGGCAGCAATACAACGTGCGAGATTTCACCTTCGCTCCGAAACTTACGCGCTAACTGCCCAAATACTTTTAGAGTGGTATTGACACTTAACACTTTTTCACTACCTTTCACAATAGCGGACACCTCCTACACAAAGGTATGTGCAGGGTGAAAGCGGTGTCCAAAGTGTTAGATATAGGATACCACATTTCTCGTGCAATGTCAACTCCTTTTTGACTTCGCACGAAACATCAATTTAGACCCAAAGCTAAAGCATTGGGCTTTTTAAGGGAGTCCTGTAAACACCGGTATACGCCAGTGTCTCCGCGAATATTATCGCATTTTTTTTGCTTTGTGTCAAGTCTTTATCGGGTTTTCTGCAGAGGCATTCAATTGTTGAATTGTGTTGAATTGTCTGAATCGCGGATTACGCGGATTACACAGATTACGCGGATTTTTAGATATTCGTTATCCGAAACCGATTCGGGATCTGGTGGTTTTTCCTGAGAATTGAATGGCTCTGGGATTTTCTGGATGAACGGAATTTGATATTGACGTGCTGTTTTTTGTTTTCATCCCAAATTGGTTCGATGAAGTATCCTACACAGACAGAGACACATCACCGTGTTTCAATTCCAAACTGGTTCGATTAAAAGGAGTACTGGTCGTGCCGCCCGTCGCACTTTCAAGGGTTTCAATTCCAAACTGGTTCGATTAAAAGTTCTTTTAAAGCGAAAAAAATGCGCGACGAACCCAGGTTTCAATTCCAAACTGGTTCGATTAAAAGGCAACCCTCCGGTAGTTTCCAACTAAAGTGGAGAAGGTTTCAATTCCAAACTGGTTCGATTAAAAGGACGGATCAGGAGAGGATACTCCTCACTCAAAAGATGTTTCAATTCCAAACTGGTTCGATTAAAAGATCATCACCAACAACCTCCATCGTCTGCTTCAAAACGTTTCAATTCCAAACTGGTTCGATTATAGTAAAGTTTAGAATTAATTAGACACTCCAAAGAGGCGAGGATACTAGCGGAAACACCCAAGCAAAAACCCCCTCGCCAGCGGTGGTGAGGTGTTTTGTGTTTTCCAAAGTGCCCTCTTATTTTCGGGTTTTACTATAAAAGCACAGGACACGCCAGGCACGGAAAGCACGCTTACGAGTTTCAATTCCAAACTGGTTCGATTAAAAGATTTTCCCCGACTGGGTGAAATGTGCGGAATGGCATGGTTTCAATTCCAAACTGGTTCGATTAAAAGTCAAGATGCCGACCGCCGAAATGGTTTCATTTAAAAGGTTTCAATTCCAAACTGGTTCGATTAAAAGCCAACATCACCGGCTCGGTATCGTCGCCCCTGATGAAGTTTCAATTCCAAACTGGTTCGATTAAAAGCTTGGTGTGCGACGCAATGACGAGCGTGTGCTTTATCAGTTTCAATTCCAAACTGGTTCGATTAAAAGCTAAAATCAGCAATCTGGTTAGGTTCTCAGAAGTAATGTTTCAATTCCAAACTGGTTCGATTAAAAGAAACTTAAATCTTCGTCAGTGAGTGCTGTCGGAAGTTGTTTCAATTCCAAACTGGTTCGATTAAAAGAAATGATAGACCCTAATGTTTCTGTAGGTAAATTTATGTTTCAATTCCAAACTGGTTCGATTAAAAGGCGTAAAAGAACTGGTAAAGATGTTGAAAAAAGAGGTTTCAATTCCAAACTGGTTCGATTAAAAGCGTGAAAGCCGATGCGAATCCAACGCTGGAAGATTTGTTTCAATTCCAAACTGGTTCGATTAAAAGTCGGGGATGGCAACCGCGCTTCCGTGTCCACTTCGGCAGTTTCAATTCCAAACTGGTTCGATTAAAAGGAGGCAATTGCTTTCGATTCTGAACTGGCGGCGCGGTTTCAATTCCAAACTGGTTCGATTAAAAGGTTGTTCCCAGATCCCTGCAGTAAATAACAGAAAAGAGTTTCAATTCCAAACTGGTTCGATTAAAAGTAGTACCGAACTTACCGTAGATGTCCACACCGGCATGTTTCAATTCCAAACTGGTTCGATTAAAAGTTTGATGGCACTCGCAATATGCAACTGCTGCTGTTCATTGTTTCAATTCCAAACTGGTTCGATTAAAAGGTTTGTTTTAGCACTGGAAGCAACGCCTGGGTCTCCGTTTCAATTCCAAACTGGTTCGATTAAAAGTCTGAGGAGGAAGTCAATCATGCGTTCGAGAAAACTCGTTTCAATTCCAAACTGGTTCGATTAAAAGAGATGAGTGTGGTGCGAATTACCTATCCACGCTTATCTGTTTCAATTCCAAACTGGTTCGATTAAAAGGTTTCGCGCATGTTGCCAGTTCAGCGAGTACTCCGTGTTTCAATTCCAAACTGGTTCGATTAAAAGTTGCGACGGATACCTGATAGTGTTGCCTGTGTAATAGTTTCAATTCCAAACTGGTTCGATTAAAAGCGGTGAACCACCTGAGATGCGTTATCGACTTTTAATCGAAGTTTCAATTCCAAACTGGTTCGATTAAAAGGTGAAAACGCAACATAACTCCAAGATCTGCCCCATTGGTGTTTCAATTCCAAACTGGTTCGATTAAAAGATTTCGAGTTCATCATCACCAACTAACTCCATCGTCGTTTCAATTCCAAACTGGTTCGATTAAAAGGGATGCTAACCTCCCAGTTTGGCTGGGAGAAATTCAGTTTCAATTCCAAACTGGTTCGATTAAAAGCGCATTCCACCGCAACCCTCCGGTAGTTTCTTAAAGGTTTCAATTCCAAACTGGTTCGATTAAAAGGCTTTCGTTATTACACCATAGGCGGGGGGATAACTTTGTTTCAATTCCAAACTGGTTCGATTAAAAGTTTATGTGCATCATCGCACCGCCGCTCATACCGTGTTTCAATTCCAAACTGGTTCGATTAAAAGATTTGCGTATTGGTTGTCGTAAGTGTGATATTTGTAGTTTCAATTCCAAACTGGTTCGATTAAAAGGCTACGCATGGTCAAAAATCACGGACGCGCTCGCTTTCGTGTTTCAATTCCAAACTGGTTCGATTAAAAGGTAATAAAAAGACATCTCTAAAGATTTGCCCTTTCGCGTTTCAATTCCAAACTGGTTCGATTAAAAGTCGACTTCTGCGCTGAAATCAACGAGGTGCTACTCTTGTTTCAATTCCAAACTGGTTCGATTAAAAGCAGCGCGTCTGTTCATGAACACTGCAGTTCATCTGTTCAGTTTCAATTCCAAACTGGTTCGATTAAAAGTATACGCCTCGTACGGTTCAGGCTGGATGGCTCAGGTTTCAATTCCAAACTGGTTCGATTAAAAGCCTACCTTAGTTTGGGTGCCCGGCACTGCAAAAGTGTTTCAATTCCAAACTGGTTCGATTAAAAGCAAGTAAAAGGTTTCCACGACGCGTCGTATCTGGCAAGTTTCAATTCCAAACTGGTTCGATTAAAAGATGAGTATGGGAATCTTGCAAGTATTACTGCTGAAAGTGTTTCAATTCCAAACTGGTTCGATTAAAAGGCAATAATATCAAAGCCAAGTAGTGAAGATGAACTAGTTTCAATTCCAAACTGGTTCGATTAAAAGTTGGAGCGAAAAGATTTATTGAATAACCGCCCGCGTTTCAATTCCAAACTGGTTCGATTAAAAGAGTGAATACGGCGCGTTGACTTCGTGCCAAACTCGTTTCAATTCCAAACTGGTTCGATTAAAAGTTTTATGTTGATTGCTGGGCGGGAGCGAGCGTCCTCAGGTTTCAATTCCAAACTGGTTCGATTAAAAGATGATAAAACTCCTATGCCTCCAAGAGGCTTCTCAGTGTTTCAATTCCAAACTGGTTCGATTAAAAGCTTACTGGCTGGCTTACCCCCGAAATTGAGGCATGTTTCAATTCCAAACTGGTTCGATTAAAAGCTAACATCTCAACCGTCGACATCTCCTGAAGTTTCGTTTCAATTCCAAACTGGTTCGATTAAAAGAGTAAACTTGACCCCACATGAAATCAATCTAACGGGTTTCAATTCCAAACTGGTTCGATTAAAAGTCGACACAAAAGAGCAACTGCTGAATTATGACAGGTTTCAATTCCAAACTGGTTCGATTAAAAGCATAGATTCCGAGACGTGTATCACACTCTACAGGGGTTTCAATTCCAAACTGGTTCGATTAAAAGGTTGTGTGACTGATTTTTCGTTTCCAATCACGTGCCAGTTTCAATTCCAAACTGGTTCGATTAAAAGTGGCTAAATTTGCCAGCAGATTCAGAAGGGGCAACAAGCGTTTCAATTCCAAACTGGTTCGATTAAAAGATAGAAAAGGCAGAAAGCGGCGACGCAGGTCTTATTAGAGTTTCAATTCCAAACTGGTTCGATTAAAAGGAAGCGAAAATTGACAGTTTTTTGATGAGATGGGCTGCGTTTCAATTCCAAACTGGTTCGATTAAAAGTCAAGAAAACGCAGTGGTGAACGGAAAAAGAAAACGTTTCAATTCCAAACTGGTTCGATTAAAAGTTAGCGACGGGGATGTGGGGAACAGCAACAAATATACTGTTTCAATTCCAAACTGGTTCGATTAAAAGCACCGTCCGCGTCCACAACTACACGGAGATTTTTAACAGTTTCAATTCCAAACTGGTTCGATTAAAAGTTTATCAAGAATGTAAGGACCCCAAACCAAATTTCAGTTTCAATTCCAAACTGGTTCGATTAAAAGTTCTAACCGTCATGCTCACTATCTTGGTGCTAAAATCAGTTTCAATTCCAAACTGGTTCGATTAAAAGGCCAAGCGTATCGACGTAGACATTACCTTGCGTTTAAAGTTTCAATTCCAAACTGGTTCGATTAAAAGGAAGCACGCCCGATACTACGCAAAGCGTTGGAAATCAAGTTTCAATTCCAAACTGGTTCGATTAAAAGTGCAACGGATTCGGGCGATGATGCTCCGTTACATCTTTGTTTCAATTCCAAACTGGTTCGATTAAAAGTTCACGCGTGTACTCACTACTGATGATCATTTTGGTTTCAATTCCAAACTGGTTCGATTAAAAGATGCGAGTAATGTGTAATCCGGGTGGTTACCTAACAAGTTTCAATTCCAAACTGGTTCGATTAAAAGCCTAACACACCGAAGGGCGTACGTTGTGCGTCCTTTTAGTTTCAATTCCAAACTGGTTCGATTAAAAGTTGAACGCAGGTGAGCAGGCGCTTGTTAACGAAACAAGTTTCAATTCCAAACTGGTTCGATTAAAAGTACTTTGACAGAGAAAGCCACACAATCAGATATTGGTTTCAATTCCAAACTGGTTCGATTAAAAGACCACTCGCACGCTGCGTAATAAACTGTTGATAATGTTTCAATTCCAAACTGGTTCGATTAAAAGTCAGCAAGGTGGTGCTGTTGTTCTTGTGGTTGGTCATGTTTCAATTCCAAACTGGTTCGATTAAAAGTGAGGCAGATGCTGCAGCGTGTGCGATTGCGGGTTTGTTTCAATTCCAAACTGGTTCGATTAAAAGTTCAGATAATTACCTACTCATAAAGAAGCACGAAAGTTTCAATTCCAAACTGGTTCGATTAAAAGGGTGAAGAGTGTTGCTCACTTTTTGTCTAACTTTGGTGTTTCAATTCCAAACTGGTTCGATTAAAAGCTTAGAAAACACAAGATAATCCTCCTCCACCAATACGTTTCAATTCCAAACTGGTTCGATTAAAAGCGCGCACCAAGTTGGCAGACTTAGAGTATCAAGTGTTTCAATTCCAAACTGGTTCGATTAAAAGTTGTTGGTCCTAATTTAGTTAATCAATCTTTCGTGTTTCAATTCCAAACTGGTTCGATTAAAAGTGGAGAAAAAAAATGAAAGTAACGTATGAGTGGTGTATGTTTCAATTCCAAACTGGTTCGATTAAAAGTGGGTGAACGCGGGGAGCCCGGAATCGGACCCCATGTTTCAATTCCAAACTGGTTCGATTAAAAGCTGGATAAAGGCATCGGAACTTCCTGATCAGTTTACAAGTTTCAATTCCAAACTGGTTCGATTAAAAGTTCCTGATCAAAATTAGGTTCCCAGCAGCAAGAAGTTAAGTTTCAATTCCAAACTGGTTCGATTAAAAGGCTTTATAAAAACCGTTTCTCTATTATACCCAACCCTACCAGGCCGTGTCAACTGCATTCTCTAAATCTCTGTTTTTCGGGTTGTTTTGCTGTCGATCGTCGGTCTCGCAAATTCTATAGGGGGTTGACGGCAGTAGACAGCCCGTGGGTGGATCGCTGTTTTTGTCGAAAAATCGCTGAGATCATGCCGACTGGAAAGCGTCTTTTGATAGGATTGACGGCAAATGAGATCGATGCTTAGATGTCCGCCATCCCGAACCCGATCGAATTTTTCACGCCGAACCCGCATTCATAGCCGGTTTCTATGAGTGTGAGACTCCCCTCAACGTAAAAGGGTGCCAAAATGCCGCGAATCTTTATCCCTTTATAGTCTACGAGCCGGGTGACGCGTCGCTGCTGTTTGTTGATGTAATCGGTATCAAAATGAAAATGCAAGGCATCATCTGTGGGAGGTTTGCCGTATATTGCCTCGTGTTTGCGAATCAAGTTTTGACGGATCAACGCGGAGAGGGAAGGATCGTCGGACAGGCAATAGTGTGTTGTCTGTTTTCCGTCGCGCTGGCGGACCGTGGACATGACGATCGGCGAGAGGCATCGCAGTCGCATCTGTGTCTGAAAGCGAGGGATGCGGGGTATCGAGACATCTTTGATCGGTAGCGAATGCTTGCCGAGAGATAACTTGCCTTCGGTCAACAAGGTGTCGGCGAAATGCGAGAGAAATTTTTCGACGGGCGAGGAGACGTACCACGTCAATTGCGATTCGAAACGGATTTCCGAGCCGCGGATGCGTCTGTGTTTCGCCAGGAGTTGGGAGAAGGTGAAAAGTTTGAACCTTTTCGCGCCGGCCTTATAACCGGTGTCGTGCAGAAAGGCTGCGTATTGGACATCGGATTCGGCAAGGAAGTGGTAAATGCTCCCGACGAGCAGATGATTGTAGTTAATGGGGAGGGTGAGTCCATCCCGCACGTCCGCAATGATTTTGATGCGCATCAGACTCCTTTCATTACCAATGCCGCGCCAACCGCCAGGTGAAATCAGCTCCCCGGTCTGTGCGGAAAAAGATAACGCGAAGTTCAGGTTTTGTATTCATGAGAAAGGAATGTGTTGTTGTCTACTGGAAAGGAATTATACTACAAATTGACGGGTGCCGTCAACGGAATATTCTGAATGGGATAGCGGTATTTATAGTAAAGCCCACAATTATAGTAAAACCTACAATTAATTAGACATTATGGAAAGGCGAGGTTAGAAACCTCGCCAGCGGCGGTGAGGTGTTTTATAAGGGAATATTCTGAATGGGATAGCGGTATTTAGTTCTGGTTTTAACAAATCGGGGTTTCAACCGCCTCCCACGATAGAAGGTCGTCTTTTTTATCTGAAGCGGGATTTTCAGGAAGAATGGCAGTCGGCAGTTGGCGTCTGAACTGTGATTTCTGTGATTCAATGATGGACAGGATTATTGTCCCTCTTTGATTGACAATCGGCTTTTATAGGCAATACCTTTTTGGTAAAAGCGGCGCGACTAGGAGGTTGCTCCGCAAGGGTGTCGGGAATCGGAGTTCCCTCCTACCAAGAACGATAATGATGGACAGGATTATTGCCCCTCTTTGATTGACAATCGGCTTTTATAGGCAATACCTTTTTGGTAAAAGCGGCGCGACTGGGAGGTTGCTCCACAAGGGTGTCGGGAATCGGAGTTCCCTCCTACCAAGAACGATAATGATGGACAGGATTATTGCCCCTCTTTGATTGACAATCGGCTTTTATAGGCAATACCTTTTTGGTAAAAGCGGCGCGACTGGGAGGTTGCTCCACAAGGGTGTCGGGAATCGGAGTTCCCTCCTACCAAGAACGATAATGATGGACAGGATTATTGTCCCTCTTTGATTGACAATCGGCTTTTATAGGCAATACCTTTTTGGTAAAAGCGGCGCGACTGGGAGGTTGCTCCACAAGGGTGTCGGGAATCGGAGTTCCCTCCTACCAAGAACGATAATGATGGACAGGATTATTGTCCCTCTTTGATTGACAATCGGCTTTTATAGGCAATACCTTTTTGGTAAAAGCGGCGCGACTGGGAGGTTGCTCCGCAAGGGTGTCGGGAATCGGAGTTCCCTCCTACCAAGAACGATGAGGAATGGCTGTCGGCTGTCGGAAACCAGAGAACACTGCGGCGAGTGTATGTGTTGCCCCATGTGCTTATCGCTATGGGACCCCTGTCTGAATCTCGGAAAACATAGATGACGTGGAGGACGCGGATTTTTGGGATGTGGTTCGGTAATCGTCTGAAGCGGGATTTATAGGATTTTGGGATTTTCAGGATTATAGGTAGAAAAGGGGTCGCGATTCGGAGAGTGCTTCTATAGGAAGAGGTGCCGGCGGTGAAGGTGTCATCAGAGCGTTCAATGGCTTTTCGGGTTTCGTGATTTTTGAGTAGTCTTGCGTCTTTCGTTGCTTACTGTCATTTGAGTTTTGCTTCCTTATTTCCCCATTTTGTGTCGACTGAGGGGGCACAGAGGAGGTCGCGATTGTGTTCTAAAGCTGCCGCCGCATCATAATGTCTTCCAGTTTTCAACTCGTTTATTTTCTTATTATAATGTTTAATTACGCGGTTGTACACCTCTTCTGCGGTCATGCCATCAGCAAACGCTCGATCTATTTCAGAGTCACATTCAAAAAAAGCATCGGAAATATACATTGAAACGATGAAGTCTCCATTGTACCCAAAATAGGCAAGACATCCATGGTTCACAAAGTCCGGACCGAGTTCAATGGCGGTCTGACAGGCAAAAAAATAAATCGCAAATCCTGAACAAGTCTATCTTCAAGGGTTACCTTTTCAGAGATCCACTCGCCATCTTCAATGCAGTTGAATTCGTAGAAGAATTCGTTTTCCATAATTATCCCTCCTTATAGATTCAATTTTTTGGAAAATAACGACGTAGTCCATAAGATTTTCTCTTCCCGAATGCCTTCGGTAATTATAGCACCCACCAGCGTCAAACACAAGAAAAAGGCACGATTAGAGTCGCATAAAAGTACCAGAAATCGCAGACATTGAGAATGACATTCTACCAAAGAAAACCTTGAATTCCGTCCGGGCATCGTGTATAATCTGCATAAACGTTATGTCCTAACCACATAGAGGTTCCAGATGTACGCAACCTCAGGCACCTAAAGGAAAATGTGAAGATGCGAAGTTTTGAAACCCGTGGTCCTGTCTACCCAGAGGATAACTACGTCGTTGCCCGCACGGATGAGCTTTCAGATTTCATCAATCGTCTGGAAAAGGGTAGATACGTTGACCTCTTCGCACCGAGACAGACCGGCAAAACCACATTCTTCCATCGCGCTTTAGAGACACTCCCAGCCGAGACATATTTCCCAATCCAGATCGATTTCCAAGCATCTAACAACTTGGAACCCGCCGAGTTTTACCAAGGTCTCTACGAAGATATTCGCGAGGAGATAGAGGCGGTTTTCCAAAAGCGTGGCATCGCATCTTCTGCGGCTCTAACGGAGTTTTTGGAGAACCCCCAAATAACCAACCATCTCTCCATGAGAAGGTTTTTTAGACAATTCTCAAACGTTCTGGAACGTCATTCTAATGGACAGAAAGTCGTGCTTGTCATTGACGAATTTGATGGTATCCCTCGGAGTGTTGTCAGCGATTTTCTGTATTCACTCCGTCACATCTACCTTTCTGGCAGGGATCGATGTCCGCACAGCGTCGGTATTGTCGGTGTCAAGAGCATCACGCAACTCAACTACGATCGCTCTATTTCGCCTTTCAATATCCAAGACGAGTTCAAATTGCCGAACTTCACACTTGAACAGGTCGGCGAACTCCTTTCCCAATACACAGACGAAGTTGGACAGCCCTTTGATCAGAAGGTCATCGAATCTATCCGTAAACAGACGGCTGGGCAACCCGTGCTCGTCAACCGGTTCGCCCAGATTCTTACGGAGGAGATGGACATCCCGAAAAGCGAACCGATCACAATGGAACACTTTTCAAAAGCGCACAGGCAGCTCCTTCGTGAACGGAACACGCATACGGAGCATCTGGTGACAAATATCCGTCGGGATCGACGGTTTGAGGCGCTCCTGATGAAAATCGCTTCACATGATGAGGGTGTCCCTTTCAACTTGGACAATGCGCTCATGAGCGAACTCGCGACATACGGTGTCATCGGTGAAGGTGCTGACGGTTCGTGTGAAATCGTCAATCCGATTTATCAGTACCGTATCATGCAGACATTTAAACCTGCTGTCAATGGCTTGGAGCAAGACTATTTACCTGCAGACACCCGTGCCGGATTTCAGGATTATCTCACACCCGACGGACAGATTCACATGGAAGCACTCCTTGATAACTTCCGTGACTTTATCGCACGCGCCGGTTTCAGAGTCCTACAAGTGCCAGAGACACCCCAAGAATACGTAGGTCAACATCTCCTCTTTGCCTATCTTGAGCAGTTTGTCCGGATCGTCGGTGGGACGATGTATCTGGAGGTACAAACTGGGCGCGGTAGAATCGACATTCTCATCCTCCATAATCAGAGAAAATACATTGTTGAAACCAAGATATGGGGCGGGGATATGCGCTATGCGGCAGGCAAGGCACAACTCGCGGCGTATGTTAGACTTGAGGCAGCTGCGGCAGGGTACTACGTCGTGTTTGATCACCGCCAAGAGCCAGAACCTCGTGTAGAGACAGAGACGTTAGACGGCTCTACGATTCGGAGCTACGTGATCCCTGTGATGCAGGAACGTCCTTCAAGCTAACAAATTGTCCCTATAGTGGGAGCATGGGAAGGCTGGAGACAAAGAACATAAGCCCCACATTATGGGACTTATGGAAAGATTAGCGGATTAGAGACGCTGTCATCCTTGCTCCTGTAAATCCCTAAATCCTGGTTCAGACGACCAACGACCTCTGACTTTTCCTCCTTTTTTCTTGAATAATATGCTAAAATAATCTAAACCTGTTAACCGAAGTCCGATACATACGCTACTTTCACGGAGTAAAAACCAGAGTCAGGGAGATTTACAATGCTAAATGGGCGGGCTATCCTATTCGGGATCCTCTGTGTCCTCTTTGTTACGACTGCGTTCGGGCAGGAGCAATCAGATCCAAACATCATAACAGTTACTGAAAAAATAAATATAGTGGACCTGAACAATAATGTAAAGGAACTCGGCGAGGCTGTAAAGAAGCTTAACGAAAACACAGAGAAACTTAGCGGAAATGTGGAGAAACTCACCGAAAGTGTGAATAGCCTTAACATAAGAGTTGCGGTGCTTGAAGAAAGAACGCAGGGAACAGCTAAAACTGTACACGTGATTCTGGCATCATTCATAGGACCTCTGGTGGTAGCAATTTTGGCAGCAATTATAGTTTATTTTGTCAACCGCAATAGAAACAGTGAAAGCAGAATAGTTTCTGCCAACACCACACAAGTGAGCCAGAGCGAAACTACCTCCACCTCAACCTCACCGTCAAGGTTACCCGATGGGAAAGAAGAATTAGAAGAATACCTGAAACTCGATTCTCATGCCACAAAAGAGACAGTCTAATGGAAAACACGAACGACGCAAATAGCAAGGCCGAATCTGCCGAGAGCCATCTTGATAAAGGTAACGCCTTATATGATCAAGGAGAGTATGAATCCGCTATTTCGGAATATGATAAAGCGATTAACCTGAACCCTAACTTTGCTGCTGCATATCTTAAGCGAGGTAATGCAAAGGACAAGATCGGACAACATTTTGAAGCTATCTCCGATTATGATGAGGCAATCCGCTTGGATCCTGACGATCCAAATGCTTATTACAATCGGGGTGTTGTAAAAGGTTCCTTGGGACATCCTGAAGCCGCTATCCGTGACTATGATGAGGCGATCCGGCTAAACCCAAACCATGCAGCTGCCTACAACAATCGAGGCAATGCAAAGGACGATATCGGACAACACTTTGAAGCTATCTCAGACTATGATTCGGTTATCCGTCTGGACCCTAATGATACAGATGCCTATTACAATCGAGGCATTGTGAAAGTTAAGTTGGGACAGCCTGAAGCCGCTATCCGTGACTTCAATGAGGCGATCCATCTAAACCCAAGCGATGTGAAAGCCTATGCCAACCGAGGAATTGCACAGAGGAAGTTAGGTCTCACTGATGATGCCAAGCGAGATTATCAGACGGCATTAGATCTGGCGGAGAAGTCAGGAGACGAGGAACTTAAGTCCCGAATTATGAGACTTATGGAAAGATTAGCGGATTAGAGACGCTGCCATCCGTATCCCCACATACGCAAATTGAGGAAACGCTAAAACGACCGAATGACCTTTGCTATCAAACGTTGTTTGAATGCCGAGGCGTTCGGATCTCCGAGGATGATGAAGAAATCTGTGCCAGCATACCCCGAACGGCGTAGCGCGAAGTAGATGTTGATTCCCTCGACTTGCCAAATTAAGCGACTGCCGAGGCTTAAGGCAGGGCTGAAGTCATACGTGAGGGTTAGAATCTGTTGGTAGCGTCTCTCAAAATGCCACTGGATTCGTGAGGAAAGCCCTGCGGTGAAACCGTATGCTTGCAGATTTAGATATCCGCTGATACGATGAATCCTCTCGCCTGCCTGTTCACCCCAATTGTAGGTGATACCGACATTATTGAATCTGTCAGAAGCGCGCGCCCGGAATCCGATGCTGAAAACACTATCGTTGAATTCTTCAAATTGCCCACCTCTCCAGCCAGCGGCGAGTGCATAGTCGCTATGCGTTAGGATCAGTGAAGATATGGACAGGTCACGCCGGAAAATCTCACCTGCGTAAGTATTAGAAACTTGGCTTTCGACAGAAGCGGACGCTCTGCGGAAGAATCCTTCACGCCATTCGTTTCTGATGAAACTACCCAAACCTACGCCGCGGTAGCCGGTAAACGGACGGTAACCGAGTCTATTGACGAAATCCGGATCCACAAAAAACGCGGACAGGTAGGGTTGGAAAAGGGGTCCGTTGTAGCCTAAACTGACAAACGCATTCCTGCCGTCCGATTCGTCTGCCCAAGTTTGGGTGAGGTTAGAACCGACTGAAAATTTACCGTGGCGGACATCTCCGGAAAGAGAACCAACATTGTTCAATCCAGTGTCACGGTGATGATGCGAAAGGAACGCCGCGCGGATATTGGAGGTCGCTGTGAGTGATTGTGAGGCTTGAAGAATAACGTTCTGGTTGTTCTGGTGATAGGTGCCTAAAGTGCCGACAGAGGTGTTTTTACCGAGTTTGCCAAAGAGTTTAAGCCCACCGTCCATATCCGCTATCCGCCGCGAATGGAACAGGCGACCAAGGCGATAGACATTGCCACCTTCCGAAAAGAACGGACGGCGATCCGATACGAAGCGTTCACCGTAGGAGAAATCGATACCCTCCACTGCCTGTTCAATGTTATCAAAATCAGGGTTTGCAGTGCCGATGAGCCGTAATTGTGGGGTAACCTCATAGCGGATATCTGCTCCCGCGCGGGCGGTGTATTCTCTTCGCGATTCGGAGGTTGCTCCTACAGAAGTTTCCGTTTCACTGATACCACCAATCAGATAGGGTAATACCTTGAGTTCACGCTTGCGAGGCGGTGGTAGCACATCAATCCAGTGCCCATCGTTCTCGCGAAACTCATTCACGCCCAAATTACACCACCACGAACGTTCACCGGTACGTTGCTGTAGCCTGTCAATGTTGATACCCATCCGAACGGGTTTGGTTGTGTCGGGATAATCCAGCATCTGCCACGGGATTTCCATCTCTACAATCCAACCGTCTTCCACAATCTGTGCTGCAGCCTTCCAGAGTCCGATCCATTCGCTTTTCTCGGCGCGTCCAGTCGCAAGGTGTGCGTATTTTGTGCCGAGCGGATTTACGATAAAGAAATTTCTGTCAGGGAACTGGTGCGTATGGAACGGATCAAGACTAAATGAAACCCAATCTTCTCCTCGGATTCGCGTTTGGTCTTTGGTTTGGCGCGCCACAATTTTATCGGGCATATCATCGTAGAGGTGAAGTCCGACGTAGATGGCGGTGTCCGTGTAAACGACCCGACCCACCGATTGGTTCCTTGCCGGTTTTTCGGTGCGTTCGTCGGTGAAACCGATGGCTTGCGGTACATCTTGCCAACAGGCATCGTTGAGGACACCGTCAATGGTGGGTGACTGATCGGTTTTGATTGCGGGAAGTTCTTTCTGAACGGTTTGTGTATTTTCTTGCGCCAATGTTTGTACGTTTGTGATTAACATAAACAATACTGTTATGCGTATCACTATCATATATATCTCCTGTTTTGCTCATCTGTTTGTAGTTATCCGCGCGTTATTAGACCATATCTAATTTGTCTTATGTGCCTATCAAGGTTGCTAACGCCTTCGATTTCTATCACCTTCCCGAACGCGATTACCTCTCGCATTCACCACAGAAATTTGACCACTATGAAACTTTATGAAATTTTTCAAAATCGCTCCTCAGACCTTTGGCAGCTTAGGTTTCCGGTCAATTTTTGAGAGAACCGAAAATCCTGTTGTTTTCTGTGGTGTTTGATGTTTTGTTGTTTTTATAATCGTTAACAAGCTGCACAAATATTCCGCACCCGATCAGCCACCTCTGATGGATGATACAACACTGGATAGCCTGTTCTACCACCTCCGTTGCCAAAAGACAACCCCTTGAAGCATAAGTTTTCTTCAATTAAGGCGACCAAAATCTGGTAGACTCGGTTCAAAAAGGTAAGCCAATTTCGCAAACACGGCACGATCCCCCGGTAGGCTATCGACAACCACAAAGAAGAAGTGGCTTTCCGGCGTAAACTCGTAGTCGAAGATCGAATTGAAGTTGTAGGTAATCTCATCTACCATCCGTTCATCGACACGTTCAACGAAAATCCGCCACCCGATCTTTTGCGTAAATTGGTAATTGCTGCGGAGCCGAAAAATAAGCGTATTTCGGTGTGCGCGCCAAAAGAAGTTATCGAGATCCAGATCAATCGTGAACTTCCCGAAAAGGTTGACACCGCCAGAGAAACTGGTGAACCGATTGAATTCATTGCGACGGGTGCCGAAACGATTGAGAACCGACAATTGCCCCCAGGGTGCCTGATAATCGATGTCTGCTCTGATGAACTTGGTATCGAAAAGTTGACCGACCTCGCGAAGCCGCCCGAACCCACCGGAAGTGAAGAAGTTAAATCGCCCGACATCAATGTAAAAACGCGACTCGCTCAATCGTTCCCGTAGCAACCTTTGCGCATTGGTTTGGTAAAAATGGCGCGTATCCACCCAAAAAGATTCCACGAAATGCGCCGCTGGAAACTCATACCTATACCTGAGCCGTGCGCGCGCCCGGCGGAACGCCTCCTCCTCAAGCCCCATTTCGTTGGGACGAAAACCGTCCTGAATCTCTTCAAGCTGAACCTCGCCACGCCAACCCTCGTGAATCCATTCCATGGCGGTGTGGTATGCCCAGTGCATCTCGCCATCAACCCAATCTATGGCATATTGCGACGCTGCCGTCAAGTCTCGATGCAATCCAAATCGCCCATTCAGCGATAGGAGTGCGACATCTCGATCGGCTTGGTGTTTGTGGATGCCCATCGCGCCGATGACAGTCCGCTCACCGATGTCACGATTAATCCGTCCGGCTAAGAGGTTCACCTGTTTTTTCTCATCCGCATCGTACCGATCAATCATTTTGCCGTAGGTATTAATGACCGCGAAATTAGAACCGCCGATTCTGCCTGTCGTTTTCGCACCCACATCAATCTCTTGGACGCGCCGGGTATAGAACAAGTTCAACGGCAACTCAAATAACTCAGCACCCTCCCTGAAAAACGGGCGGCGTTCTGGAAGAAACAACTCCCGGTCGCTTGAGATGTTAATTTGCGTCGGATCGCTCTCCAACTGCGAAAAATCCGGATTCAGCGTCACATTCGAGGTGAGGTGCGTTGAAATCGGAAGGATCAGGTCTAACCCACCATCAAGGTCGTTCGGACGATCCACGAGCGCACGATAACTGCCGTAGGGAAGGATCCCCAGTTTCTGCTCCGTTTTAACCCTTCCTAAATTCAGTCCGGTCAAATCGCCATACTCTGAGACGCGTGAGAAAAAAGCCGTCTCTGCCCATGAATGGGATTGACCATTTATCGGACGCACCCGCCAAAAGTTGATGCCCCAGGTGGTATCCGCCCGATTAAAACGGACCTCACGAAACGGGATCGCAACCTCTGCTGTCCAATGATCGGCGTGTTTCTTGACCTTCGCCTCCCACTTTGCGTCCCAACTCATGTCAAAAGCACTCTCATTGCCAACCCTCTCATCCGCCTGTGTGCCGAGTGTGTTGATGGCAAAAATATAGCAGTTGCGCTGATCGTGATAGGTATCGAGCATCACCTCAATACAGTCGTTCTGCCAGACAGGAGAATCCCGACGCGTCATGGTTTCTCGGAGGCTCTTCATGTCCGGCTCCTCGCAGCGCACACCGATATAGAGTGTGTTTTCATCGTAAAGCACCCGAACCTCGGTGTCTAATTCAGCGGGATGTGTTTCTCCCTCCTTTGCTCGGTAAAAATCGGTCGCGATGTCGGCATCTTGCCAAACCGTGTCTGTTAAATCTCCATCAATAACGGGTGGATTTTCCACCCAAGTTGCCCGAATGGTGCGTCTTGTATTTTGTTGTGTATTTGCGAAAAGTGGTGTAACCAAAAGCAGTATCGGTATCCAAATGAGTGCGCGTGCCCAACGCACCCGTCCAACTTTTTCCATTTTCACCTCTTTTTTGTGGTGTGTGTCTATAATGTTTTTAGTAGTTTTGCAAGTTGAATCAAATTTCCTTGTCAAGCGTTTAACCCACACCGACGAAAATTCATCAGAAAATTCGCCAACCCCTATTTGCCTGATACGGGATAGAGGGGTTGGAAATTTGGGGTTAACACCTGTGGGAGGGGTTTTTACCCCGAACTCCTTCGTAAACACACCGTTTTCGCTAGCGAGGTTTCCTTGAGGAAATTCACAGAAATACCCAAGCGAAGACTCCTATCAAAACACCACGTCTACAGACAACTGAATACCTCTGAAGTTTTACATATGCGCCTTGCTTTTTTTCCACCTATGCGATATACTATTCAAACCAGTTATGGGTGGCACAGCTATGAGCGGTGCAAGCCGTTTCTGCCACCCTCCCACCGTAGCTGGGGGATAAATGAACTGGGACTGAATAATCTAATGACTGGTAAACCCTATTTTTTCGAGAAATCAATACAACAGAAAACAAGTCGAGACGCAGAGATAGAATCTTCGATCTTGATGAATTAAGATAAGGAGCCTTTATGCCTGAAAATCGCACCCAAACCGCGGGCGACAGCTATCGCTTTTATCACGCCTCCTGTCTTGATATGTCGGAATGCGAGGATAATTCGATTGCGTTGACAATCACATCGCCGCCCTATTGGAACGCTATTGACTATGATACCCACACCAGTGATGATGAAGCGTGGTATCGGGAGCGGAACTATGACGGACTTGGCAAAACATACAAGGATTGGCTTGCTACACTTAAAAAGGTGTTTCTTGAGGTCTATCGGGTCACAATTGATGGCGGGTTCTGTGCTATCGTTATCGGGACAATCCTCCACAAAGGCAAGCACTATCCAGCACCGTTTGACTTAACAAGCCAATTAAGCGATACCGACTGGAATTTCCATCAAGATATAATATGGAATAAAGTCACCGGCGGTGTGAGACGTGCTGGCTCGTTTATTCAGCACCAGAAGCCCGGTTACTACTACCCGAACATAATGACGGAATACATCCTCATATTCCGTAAAGGCGATAAACCGAGATACGGTTCGCAACGGACGCTCCCCATAGACGACGTGTTCAAACGTGATATAGCCAACTCGATTTGGCATATCGCACCCGTGCCACCGAAAACGATTGACCACCCGTGTCCATTCCCAGATGAACTCGTCCGACGCTTGGTACTACTCTATTCTGAGGAAGGTGATGAAATACTCGACCCATTTTTAGGTAGTGGACAGACGGCACGTGGTGCCTTAAGATTCAAACGCAAATGTGTCGGATACGAGATAGAATCTAAATATATTGAACTAACGCGTCAACGTCTGTATGAAGAACCGCGACGGAAATATCACCTGCTACCGAAGGTAGAAAAACAAAAAGTGCTACCTGAAGATCAACTGATGATGTTTGAGTCGTAAACACAAGGGGCAGAACAGTGGCACAAAACGGGCAAATGTTTTTGTTCCGGGAAACCGAAACAGACGAGGAAATGACGAACTTCGAGATAGAGCGAAATTGCTTCAAGCACTTGAAGGAAAATCTGAGTCGTGAGGCAACAGCGGAATACGAGACAGGGGTCAAGCACCTTGTTGAAAGATATAACACGGCAATCTATGAAAACAGGTTTACTGTCGGCGGGGTCGTTGAGGTCTTTACCTTGGCACTCATGCGCTCTACTGGGATAGAAATTGAAGGGTGCGGATCAGAGGCACAAGGTGGAGATTTGATACTTCCCGGTGGACAGATGTTTTCTCTGAAAAGTTCTTTTACAAGAAGCGGGAGCGTTATTCTCGTCAATACAAGAGGAGACAGTGGCACAGATTGGGAAACCGCGACGCTGTTCGTTTTATCCAATGTCGGAATTGTTTATGGTGACCCAGCGATGGCACAAGAAGATGATCTTAATCGGGTTGCAGATAACTTGCAGATAAAACGCACGGCTCTTCATCGCTTTGCACAAGACCCGCCGAATCTCATATCGATGGAGATTCCTTTGAAACCGCCAACAGAAATGGCAGACGCCAGTATGAAAGCCAGTGATGCCGTTGCCCGACAACTGATGAACGAACTTAATATGCACACACTACGAAATCAGATATAAAACCAGAAGAATGTGAGATAGAGGCAGCCTCATTCGGATTGATTCGCAACTCTCTCCCACTGACACATGCTGACTCTGGAAGACTCGGTTCAAACAGGTACGCTAACTTCGTGAAGACTGTTTCAAGGATACCATTGTCTCTTTAAGTTTGGGATCCAATTGTGTTATGAATTTCGTAAATAAATTAGATAGAGCAAAGCGTATCCCGATCTGGCTTGAACCGAGAAGCCTTCTCGTCATGAAAGGGGAGGCGAGGTATCAGTGGCTACACAGTATTCCTGCAAGGGGCCGGGACGAGTGGAAAGGAAAGAGGCATGACAGAGAACGGCGGGTATCACTGACATTTAGGAAAGTCATTATAGGCGACAGTTAGGTGAATAATCGACACACGCGACTTCGGGTGACGCAAAAAGGCTCCTTGAGAGAATTGCTGTATTTTCAGCAGTCGTCCAACCCATCCATAGTCCTCTTTGCCTTGTCAATTCTGCCTTTTTCCCATCTTCTCAGACCGATTCGTGGGTTTCAGAGAAAACAATCATATTTAAATCGTGCCGCGGGTCCTAAATTAAATTGGTAGTTAACGCGGTGGTACACGCGCCGCAGTTTTCACAACCGCAGGGGTGGCGTGGCTTCCGCGCCCCTCCCAAAAGACGGGTGTGCGTGATGAGAACCACCGCCCGCGCGATGAGAACCGCTGTGTGCGTGATGAGAACCGCCTAAAATGGCGCGCGTGACTTCGAGCGACTGATCGAAATCCGTTCGGATGGCTTTGGGAATACGGTGGCGGTCTCGATCCTTGATGGGTTTCCATTGACCTTGATTCTTCACCCGCCGTGTCTCAACCTCCGCTGTTACCACATTCAACCGATACAACTCATTGAAGGAATACCGCCACTCACCATCAACCCGCATCTCGCTCTTTTGCCATTTCTCTGTTTGACGCTCGGCGCGTCTTCGGGCAGCACGGTTCTGATACGGCTTGGGATACAACTGAAACTGCGAACACTCCCACTTCTTCGATAACCGTTCAAGCATGCCGGCATCACGCAACATCTTGATGGCATCGCAGACGGTCTGCTTGCCGAAGCCTGTCCACTTCGCCAGCGTTTTCATGCTGATTTTATTGGTGATACCTGTCCGCCAATCGGAGTGGAGTTTGAGCATCAACCACACCAGAGCGGCTTTCCAGTCGATGTCGCCAGCGAACAGACGTTCAAAGATGCCGCCTGCTCCGCGCGGGACGGCGAAGGAGAGGGGTTTGTTGTCTTTGTCCATCGGCACGAGTGCCGGATCGCATCGGTGGTGCGTGATCTGGAACGTGCCAGCCATATTCCCTTTCGGCGCAGTCTTCCGTTGGATCCAGTCCGTTGCTTTCGCGAGTACGTCTCGGACATACCAATGCGAGATATGGAGCAGATCGGAGAGTTCATAGCTGCTCGTCCGCCACGTCAGACCGCTTGACCAATTGCTACGGTAGCAGAGCGTTAGCGTCACCATTGCTTCAAGGGGACCGACGCGGTTTGCTTTGAGATCCGAAAATATACTGAACTCGCCAAATGGGAGTTGGAGCGTGGAGTCTTGGTATTCAAACGCGGGTTTGAATATCGGAGCGTCTTTATGGACGGCTACTAATGCTGCCATGCGTGATTCCTTTCTTAGGTAGATAGGAATCGAAAAAGGGAAAAGCGAGTCGGCCTCGAAAAAACACTTGACTTTTTCCTGTCAAAAGGCTACAATTAAATTGGCAATTCGCACTTGCCGACTCATTTGGGGGTTTTCCCTCAATTGATTCCTGAATTTTTTGCCCGCGTTGTCCGCGCGGGCTTCTCTTTTTTATAGATTCACCTTTGCATTGTTGGGTTTCGCTATGCTTATCTCTGTGAAACGC
The DNA here is from genome assembly GCA_951813545.1 of uncultured Poribacteria bacterium. GTDB lineage: Bacteria > Poribacteria > WGA-4E > WGA-4E > WGA-3G > WGA-3G. The sequence goes on along the minus strand of CATOTL010000001.1, from coordinate 89,649 downwards.
TGCCCGAGAAGGGATATTTTGCGTATAAGCGCAAGAGTTCTTGGTTTTTACTGCTCAACCTAAGGGGAAACACCCAAGCAAAAACACCTACGGCTACTATACCCGTGATTCAATAGAAAACCCAATACATAAGTCTTCGCACGCCAGCGGCGTGCTATGTCTATAGAAAATCGCCTCGTCAAGACGCTGCACGCCAGCGGCGTGCTATGTGTTTCGGAAGGACATACCGCTCCTCTGGAGCGGAAACCTCACCTTGGATGGCTGCAGACATATTGCTCCTCTGGAGCAAAGATGTCCGTTTTAGGTGCTCCGTTTCCTCCCTTATCAGAAGGGTTGGTTTTTGTGCTACAACAGAGCCCCCTGTGGCTGCCCGTATCGCTTCGGAAAGTCGGGAATCGGAGTTCCCTCCTACAACACACGCCCATCTCTAAGAATCCCTTTCGCCGCCAACCCAGCAACCGCAGAAAATTGCTTCGTCAAGACGCTGCACGCCAGCGGCGTGCTATGTGTTTGGGAAGGACATACCGCTCCTCTGGAGCGGAAACCTCACCTTGGATGGCTGCTATAGACATATTGCTCCGCTGGAGCAAAGATGTCCGTTTTAGGTGCTCCGTTTCCTCCCTTATCAGAAGGGTTGGTTTTTGTGCTACAACAGAGCCCCTTCTGGCTGCCCGTATCGCTTCGGAAAGTCGGGAATCGGAGTTCCCTCCTACAACACACGCCCATCTCTAAGAATCCCTTTCGCCGCCAACCCAGCAACCGCATTCTCCACAAATCGGGGCGGGATGCGGAGTTTGCGACTGATATGCTTCGGTGCCATCGACCCGCCATAGGAGAGGTGCAGCCACACCAGAATCTCAGTGCGACTTAAATCCTCCTCTTGCGCAATGACAGCAAACCGCCGCATTTTCTCTGTCGCACTCGGTGTTTGAGAGACGAGATAAAGATAAACCAAAATCGTATCCCTGTTCATCTTATCCCGCACCGCGGCGCGGACGAACGCAGAGATATTCAGATTCACCTCAAACTGCATGTCTTCATCGCAATCGAGGGGATCAAGATTGAACATAAAAAACCCTTTCAGCTGTTGGTATATGGCATGTCAAATATGCCCAACCGCTACAGTCTTCTCTTGCTGACGGTTTCCGACTGCCGACTGCCGACTGCTATTATCATGGTATTTGGACGCTGAGAATACTCAGACGCACACCCAATTGCCAGTTGGGTGGAGACGGGAAGTAGCGGGACTACCCCGGCAATCCGTCTCCTACGTCCAATCGTAACGCTACCTGATTCCCCTAAGAAAACCAAACAAAAATTACGACGCTGTTCAAAATATCAGACACATCAACCGATATATATGATATAATTAAACCCGCACTGGCAAGCACGCATTGGCAGTGCCACGGTTGGGGAGAGGTTCAGTCTCGCCCAACCATCCAATCCACAAATGGATTTTACGGATGCCGAAATACAGTATATCAGAAAACAAAATAAATTACTACATTCTTTTCATATCAATCCACTTTTTGTGCCAACCCACGTTGATATCCAACAAATTTTGAAGGATAGCTAGCCTTCCCCGCGTGCTTGTCCTTCTGATAACATAAAAATGTGTTCATTTTCAACATCATACACATTTTATTCCCCATAAACACACATTTTAAAGTCTGGGAACGTAAGTGTGGTATAGGCTCGTATCCCCCTTAAACAATTTAAATATATATTATAGTAAAGTTTAGAATTAATTAGACACTCCAAAGAGGCGAGGATACTAGCGGAAACACCCAAGCAAAAACCCCCTCGCCAGCGGTGGTGAGGTGTTTTGTGTTTTCCAAAGTGCCCTCTTATTTTCGGGTTTTACTATAAAATAACGCCTTGTGCTAATTGTTTTTCAGTGATTTGAGATCAGATTGTACTGCCTGAAGTGCCACCGTTTATTCAGACCAAAAATTAGCAAAGTTAGGTTCCAAGTTTTGTTGCAGAAATTCGACAGGTGTCAAATACCCTATCGCCGAATGCGGGCGTTTGTGGTGATACACCTGTGTGATAAACTGCCCACTTCGAGAGTTGATCTTCGCTGAAGTTGTAGGATTTCCGACACAGTTCTGCTCGGGAACTTTTACCGCTGAGTGCCTCAAGGACAACTTCCGCTTTAAACTCGGGAGTGTAGCACAATCTTGGTTTAAAAAGTGGTCTGAATTTCCGGTGGCAGTACAATAAACGCTTCAAACAGTGCGAAGTTTTGTTGATTGAATAAATGTCGAAAATCCGATAGAATATCTCCTAAGCAGAAAAGGAGGTCCATTTTTACTGTCGTTTCAAAACAGTTGGGTGTTTATGAAAGGATACCGGCTTTTCTGCTTTTTCGCACTATAATTCTAAAAATTGTCCAAACTTTAGTATAAATATCAATTATAGTAAAACCTACAATTATAGTAAAGTTTAGAATTAATTAGACACTCCAAAGAGGCGAGGATACAATCCTCGCCAGCGGTGGTGAGGTGTTTTGTGTTTTCCAAAGTGCCCTCTTATTTTCGGGTTTTACTATAATTAGACATTGTGGAAGGGCGAGGTTAGAAACCTCGCCAGCGGTGGTGAGAGTTCTTGTTGCGAAACAACTGTCTACATATTTTCAGGTTTTACCATAATTGCTATAATTCACCATAGATAAGGATATATAATCCTGCAAATCCAAAAATCCTGTAAATCCTGCTTCAGACAGGGGTCCGCATAGCGATAAGCACCTGGGGCAGACACCGCACATTTTTCTAGGATTCACCACAAAAGGAACCATCGCAAATGAAAGCCCTGTATATTTCCATTTTTTTAGTGTTGTTTCTCGTCTCCTCGCTTTATCTACCGAACACCTTCGCTCAAGATTACACGCAATGGCATTTACCCGACGGCGCAAAAGCACGCCTCGGCAAAGGGTTCATGCGTGCGGCGCAGTATTCACCGGATGGCACGCAACTGGCGGTCGCCAGTCATATCGGTATCTGGTTGTATGATGTGTCCAGCGGTCAAGCACTTAAATTGATCCCGACGGCTGCCTCCAGTGTCGCGTTCAGCACAGGCGGTTCAGTGCTGGCGAGTGGGAGTTCGGAAGGCACCGTCCATTTGTGGAGTGCGACAACAGGCGAAGAACTGCGGACACTCATAGGGCATACGGGTAAGATCTCCAGTGTGTCGTTCAGTCCAGCCGGTTTGATACTCGCGAGTGGCAGTGAAGATGGCACCGTCCGTTTGTGGAACGCCTCAACGGGAGAACATCTTCGGACACTCACAGGTCATAAAAGTGGTGTCTCCAGCCTATCGTTCAACCCGGATGGTTCGATGCTGGTGAGTGGCGGTTTGGATGGCACTGTGCGTTCGTGGGATGTCGCAACAGGGGAAGAGCTGCGGATACTCACGGAGAAACCGCGGATACTCGGAGAAGGGTCACCGGCGGGTATCACCAGTGTCACGTTCAGTCTCGATGGGACGGCGGTGGCGGCTGGGGATTTGTATGGTCTCATCCGTGTATGGGATGTCGCAACTGCGGAACGGAAAGTGCTATTCACAGGACATAAATTGCGTATCGCGGGCATATCGTTCAGTCCAGATAGTTCGGTGCTGGCGACTGGAAGTTGGGACGGTGCGATCCGTTTATGGGATGCGGCAACAGGCGAAGAACAACGGGAACTCTTAGGGCATAGAGGTTCTATCTATAGTGTATCGTTCAGTCAGGACGGGTTGACGCTTGCGAGTAGCAGTGAGGACGGCACTGTTCGTCTATGGAGTGCGACAACAGGGGAAGAGCGGCGCACACTCGCTGAAGGGCATACGGGTCCTGTTTATAGCGTCTCGTTCAGTCCAGATGATTTGACGTTGGCGAGTGGGGATTTGGGGCGTGCCGTCCATTTATGGGATGTCGCGACACGGCAGCAGCGGACCCTCACAGGACATTGGGATCCGGTCGCCAGTGTGTCGTTCAGTCCGGATGGCAGGGTGCTGGCGAGTGGGAGTTTTGATGAAAGTATCCGTTTGTGGGATGTCGCAACGGGTGAAGAGCTGCGCACGTTCAAAAAGCAGAACCTTTCTAAATTTCGTAAGTATATTTACGGTGTGTCGTTCAGTCCGGATGGTTCGATATTGGCGAGTGCGATTGCGGGGGGTTCCGTTCGTTTGTGGGATGTCGAAACAGGGGAAATTCAACAGACACTCATAAAACATTGGGATACCGCCACGAGCGTGTCGTTCAGTCCGGATGGTTCGATGCTGGCGAGTAGCAGTTTACATGGCACTGTGCGTTTGTGGGATGTCGCAACAGGAGAACATCTGCGCGTACTCCCAAAGAGCAGTGAGCAGGTCATCGGGATAGAACCACCGGCGGGTGTCCTCAGTGTGTCGTTTAGTCCGGATGGTTCGGTGGTCGCGGGTGGGAGTACGGAGGGTCTCATCCGTTTATGGGATGTCGAAACAGGAGAAGAGCAGCGCGCACTCATAGCGGGAACCTCGCACGTCTCCGAAGTCTCGTTCAGTCCGGATGGTTCAATACTCGCAAGTGGGAGTTTAGATCGCACTGTCCGTTTATGGGATGTCGCAACAGGGGTGCTTCAAGAGACGTTCACGGGGCATACGCGCGGTATCTTTAGCGTGGCGTTCACTTCGGACGGTCGGACGCTGGCGAGTGGGAGTCAGGACGGCACAATCCTTTTATGGGATGTTGCCCATGTTATACCGGAGCTTGGACAGCCTGCCGAGGACCTGAATGGTGATGGCGTTGTAAACATCCAAGATTTGGTGCTTGTTGTCGCCAACTTTGGGGAGACAGCGGAGAATGATGCCGATGTCAATGGTGATGGCGTCGTGAATATCCAAGATTTGGTGCGCGTCGCGGCTGTCTTCGGCAAATTCGCAGCTGCCGTTGGTGAATAGTTTGAATAGTGGCTTCAGGCACAAGCAGTATCGTGTCTCGGAAAGGGGGATATTATGAGATGGAGAAGGATTGAGCCTTATCTCTTTTTCATGAAGGGTGGGCTTGTATATTATACAGTATTAGCGGTGGTACTCTTTATAGGGGGTGGTCTGCTGTCCATAACCAACTCGGCAGACGCTGCGGGCAGTGATCGAATCTCTTTTGCTTCCAATCGAACGGGCAACTTTGATATCTATGTCACGGATATCAATGGTGAGAACTCCCACAACGTGACGAACCATCCAACGGATGAGTTTGGGCTTTGGGTCCCCGCATGGGTGACTGCGCATACATGGTCGCCGGATGGGCGTTTCTTGGCTTACGTTTCCAAGCGAGACGGAGATTTTAAAATTTATATCATGAATACACGGACGAGGGAACGCCGGCGACTCACAGACCTCGATACGAGTGAATGGACTCCGTCTTGGTCTCCGGATGGCAAACAGATTGCCTTTGTCTCTGGCGATGATGACATCTACAAAACGGATGTCAACGGCGCACATCTCATCCAGTTGACAGACCTTGGCGGAAACGGGCGCCCCGCGTGGTCTCCTGATAGCAAACAGATTGCTTTTATCTCTGCCAACGATCGGGAAGGTAAAAAGGCCGGCCTCTATGTAATGAATGCCAATGGAAGAAAGTTGAGATGGGTGCCTGAGGCGAACAGAGGCAAACTTGGAAATGAATGTGCGTGGTCGCCGGATGGCAAACAGATTGCCTTTAGTCTCTATATCACCCGAGCTGAGCGAGAGCACTTGTGTGTGATTGACGTGGATGGCAAAAACTTTCGCCAACTCACGCGAGGCGGTCCCATAGTGAGACCAGAGGAGGCAGAAAAACAGGAACCAGCCTTTCCACCGCTGCTGCATGTTCGGCCTCCTAAGATTAGCTCCCCCACGTGGTCGCCGGATGGCAAACAGATTGCCTACGTTTATTCAGATACAGTGCGCTGGCAAACCGCTGACATCTATGTTATAGACGCGAAGGGTAACAAACACGGAACACCGCTCGTAACGGGTGTCGGGCAAGATCTATCACCAGCGTGGGTGCCAGAAGGGTTTCTCTCTGTTTCACCAAGGCCAGAGAAGCAGACAACACTCTGGGGTAGGCTAAAGCAAAAAGTAGATTAATAGATTCCGCGCGAGTCAGTTGTTACGGGCGAGTGGAACGCCCCGTCAATAATCCGAGCGTATGAAACACCATCCAAAATTATGATCTTTTGAACAGTTTTGGGTGGCACTGCTACGAATCGGGCCCCATTCCGTTTCTGCCACCCTCCCACCGTAGCCGGGGATAAGCGGACTGGTGCTGGGATAGCAGATATGAAGCAAGAGCGGCTCCCTCTACACAAAGATTGTTTTCTAAGCGACCTCAGAAGTAAAGGCAAATACAAATACGCACGCTACAACGGATTGCCGTTGCGTTATGCTGGCGGGAAAAGCCTCGGTGTCGGGCATATCGTTGAGCATATTCCAGATAGACTTGAGCGTCTGATGTCCCCGTTTATAGGGGGCGGCTCCGTCGAGATTGCCTGTGCGAAGGAACTCGGTATACAGGTGCGCGCCTACGACATTTTCGATATTCTTGTGAACTATTGGCAGGTGCAACTCGCTGCCGGAAACGAACTCGCCGATAGACTTGGAAAATGGGAGCCGACGAAAGAACAGTATGCGGAAATTAAGAACCGACTCAAGGCGCATTGGACGAAAGCGTCTCCTATTTCAGATCCATTGGTGTTAGCGGCACACTACTGGTTCAACCACAATCTCTCTTACGGTCCCGGGTTCCTCGGTTGGATGTCCAAAATCTATGAGTCCGCGACCAGATATGAGCGTACTGTCAACAAGGTGCGGAACTTTGAATGCCCCGATCTCTCTGTTGAAGTCGGGAGTTTTGAAGAGACAATCCCCTGCCATAAAGACGACTTCCTCTATTGCGACCCGCCCTATTATCTCGATGAAGGTAAAACGTTTCGGGGTATCTATCCACAACGGAATTTCCCGATCCACCACAAAGGGTTTAACCACGAACTGCTACGCGATCTGCTCCACAACCACAAAGGCGGTTTCGTGCTTTCCTATAACGACTGCTCGATTATCCGAGAGTGGTATGCGGATTTTCAGGTGCTTGAGGTTCAGTGGCAGTATACGTTAGGTCAAGGCGAAACCCGTATCGGTAAGAATCGGATTGAGAGCGGGACAGGACACGTCAAGCAATCCCACGAACTTCTGATTGTGAAGGAGAGCCGTGTCCAAAAGGGCAACTTTCTTTATACAGGAAAACAGATGGACGGATCCATGAAGACCGTTTCGCCGGACGCACCGATGGCGAGGTTATAGACAGAGGAACACGGATATATGCGAACTTATAGAATCTTATGGGCATCACTATTGCTAAGTGTTGCTCTATGCATCGGTAATGGATGGACGGTTGAGCCGGATGTCCTCTCTTTTGTCTCGAAAAAGGACAAGCGTTCTATCCAACTCATAAATACCCGAGGCGAATTCCTTGAAACACTAATGGTAGAGGAATCCATAGGCCACCTCACCTGGTCCCCTGACGGACGCTCGATTGCTTATATGTCCAATCGAAATGGGGATCCTGATATTTATATGATGGATGTGAGAACAAACACACATCGTCGGTTGACCTTCGATGATAGTAGGGATTGGTGGCCCGCCTGGTCTCCGAATGGGAAATGGATCGCATTCGGCTCAAGTCGCGGAGGGGAGATAGACCTCTACAGAATGGATGCGAATGGCGAAAATGTGATGCGACTGACGAACCAAGGGAAATGCAAAAGACCAGATTGGTCCCCAGATAGCCGATGGATCGCCTTTATTTCAAAATCCGCTCTTTTCGTGATGAGTGCTGAGGGAAAAGGGATACGGCGGCTCGCAGATACATTTTCTACCGGATGCGCGTGGTCACCGGATGGTAAAGAGATTGCTTTTGTCCCACGAGTAGATGCTGTCGGGGGAAAAGCACTTTTCAGTGTTGACAAAGATGGCAAAAACAGGCGACAACTCACCCGTTTGTATAAAGGACTCGTATCCATCTTTGAACCTACGTGGTCGCCGAGTGGAAAATGGATCGCCTATCTTTTAGTTCAACCACCAGAAAAACTTCTTGAGGGGCAAGTGGTTCTGGCAGAAGAGTTTTTTGCTAACTCAGTCATTTGTATTGCGAATACAGCAGACGGTGGCGGCGGGGAACCCCTTGAAGCAACGAGAAGATTGGCAGCTGGTCTTGAGTGGGCACCGGAGGGATTTCTCTCAGTATCGCCGAGCGCGGAGAAGCAGATGGCGGTCTGGGGGCAACTCAAACAAACGGAAGACGCTTCCAAGTAGGGATAGGAGGGATTTGTTGAGATGACACGCATACGAACTTATGTGGTATTAGGGGCAGTGGTATTACTCGGTAGTGGTTTGTTGCTCAACAGTGGATCGGCGGCTGCGCGGGATGTCCTTTCTTATATTTCTCAAGTAGGTAAGGAGGGGCCTACCTCTCTCACGCTCATGAATACCGACGGAGAAGTCCGTCGAAGCCTGCTCATACCGGATCTGAAACGTCTGGTTTCCGTCACTTGGTCCCCTGATGGACATTCTTTTGCTTGTAGCTCCGATCGAGGCGGAAACTTTGATATTTATGTGATGGACGTGAGAACAAATGAGCATCGTCAGTTGACTTTCGATGGTAGCCGCGACTCGGAGCCCGCGTGGTCTCCGAACGGGAAATGGATCGCCTTCGTCTCGGAGCGTGCGGGTGGGCGGGACATCTACAGAATGGATGCGAATGGCGAAAATGTGATGCAATTGACCGATCAAGTGCATTGCAAAAGTCCGACTTGGTCTCCAGACAGCCGGTGGATTGCCTTCACCTCCGCACCAGAGAAAGAGCGTTATTTTCTTTTTGTGATGAGTGCGGAGGGGAAAAGATTGAGGCAGCTTGCGAAGGATATACCGCTCCCCGGCTGCACGTGGTCGCCGGATGGTAAACAGATTGCTTTTGTCTCGCGAGGTGCTGAACGGAAAATGGAGATTTTCAGCATCAACGTAAATGGAAGGCAGCTGCGTCAACTTACTTGGTCCGTCCGAGACGCATTCATCTTTGAACCTACATGGTCACCGAGTGGGAAATGGATCGCCTACACTTCGTGGGAAATTCCAGTGGGATTAGTAGGACCAAGAGTCTTAGTTCAGGTTGGTATTCCGGGTATTAGTGTTGTAGATGCAGTAGATGGTGGGCGCGGGAGACCGATTGAATCAACAAGCGGATCGATGCCACATTCCATTAGTTGGGCACCGGACGGGTTTTTCGATGTATCGCCGAGCGCGGAGAAGCAGACAACGGTCTGGGGCAAACTCAAGCAGCTCGGTAAATAGTAGCATCATGTGCGGATGTGCTGCTGTCGCACCTGTGCGTGTTGAATGGTTATCGACTGTCAGCCGTCAGTTAGGTGGCAACTTAGGTTTTTATAGTAAAATTTACAATCCGGAGGTTACCGAATGAAAAAAATTTATCCATACTTCATTATTCTGTTATTGAGTCTTGCTCTGTTTCTACCATTCGCATTCGCCCAAAATTACAGTACATCGGGTTTACCGGACGGTGCTAAGATGCGTTTCGGAAAAGGTGAAATACACGCTCTCCAGTTTTCACCGGATGGCACGAAACTCGCCGTGGCAACTTGGATGGGTATCCAGATCTACCGTACCTCCACCGGTGAAGAATTCGACCTCCTCATCGGACATTCGAGTGGTGTTAACACGGTGTGCTATTCAACCGATGGCGAGACCATCGCCGGTGGCAGTGGTAACTTTTACAGTGACAATGCCATTCGGTTATGGGATGCTGTCACGAGAAACCACCGGAAAACACTTCTCGGGCATACAAACGATATCAACGCTATATCCTTTTCACCGGATGGCAGGACCTTCGCCAGCGCGAGTCATGACGCTACCGTTTGGCTATGGGACATCGCTACCGCGGACCCCCTAAAAAGACTCAAATGGCACATGGGTACTGTCACGAGTGTCGGTTTTTCACCCGATGGTAAAACGCTCGTCAGTGGGAGTGAGGATAATACCGTTGTCCTATGGGATGCCGTTGCGAGAGAACACCTGAAAACGTTGACTGGACATACGGGATCGGTCCTGAGTGTCGGTTTTTCACCGGATGGCAAAACGATCGCCAGTGGGAGTGAGGACCATACCCTCCGATTATGGGATTCCACGACAGGAAAGCCCATAGACACACTCACAGGGCATATGGGTTTTGTCTCCAGTGTATCTTTTTCACCGGATAGCGAAACGATCGCCAGCGGGAGTTGGGACACCACTGTTCGGTTATGGGATACCGCTACAGGAATGCACCTGAAAACATTTATAGGGCATACGACTTTTGTCGTCGGTGTGGACTTTGCACCTGATGGTGAGACCCTCGCCAGCGGCGAAAAAGGGGGCACGATTTTCTTATGGGACGCGCCTTCGGTTGAGTAACGCGTTAGGAAGAACGTCGGGATTCGGAGATCCCTCCTATAGCGGCGTACGCACGCTTTTACCTCCGTTGCGGTAGGTCTAAGAATGTGTAGGGGTCGATACCAGCCTCTTTAAAAGGAACCAGTTTTATGTGCGATGGGATGTCCTTCTCCTCAAGTGGTCTGTCCCTACCGAGTCCGTCAGTATCGTCCGGATGCCCCAGCATCCCACTGATGAACCTGAAAACACCGTCAGGTCCACGCCGCTCTTTCCATTCAACATAGATAGTGCCTTTGATGACTGGATATACCAAACCTTCCTCCAGCGTTGCGCCTTCGGTTTCGATGCCCTGAGAGAGGAGTTTGATCCTGACGCGTGCGAGCAATTCATGGTTTGCGGAGGGTGACGGAAACGTGTCAGGCGACCACCCTTCCGGTAATTTGGGATACGGACCGAAGCCGTAGGGCGAGACGGGTACATCGATAGGGTCCTCTGTGTCCGGTAGGGGTATGTCATCCGGCAAGAAAGCATCCGTGAAGTCAGCCTCGTCTCCGAACGCGGGTGTCTCGTCAAATATCACGGGGTTCGTGTCGTCGGTGAATAGTGGGGTTTGTGTTTCTTCGAGCGTCTCGGTCCTTGGGGGAACGGTGCGCGTCCGTTTGGTGTTTTGGAGTCGCTGCACGGCTCGTGCTGTCTGCGCTACCTTGGCTGCTTCGGCATGTCGGACTCGCCAATAATAGAGTTGGGTACCCCCAACAATTAGAACAAAGAAAACGACTCCAGCCATAAGACCTCTATCTGAGAGCATGTCGCGGAGCACGTCCTCCAACCTACTATTCATCTGAAGAAATGATACCTCCCATTCAATTTATAGTAAAGTTTAGAATTAATTAGACACTCCAAAGAGGCGAGGATACAATCCTCGCCAGCGGTGGTGAGGTGTTTTGTGTTTTCCAAAGTGCCCTCTTATTTTCGGGTTTTACTATAAGACTTTAGTAGTATATCACCGTTGGGCAAATTTTATCGGAAAAAAGAAGTGTCGTCGAGGCGCGCAATTGTGGAAAATTGTCTGCTATACGAAATTGCCCTAAATTGCCCTAAATTGCCTTAGTTTTTGAAATAAAAATAGGGCAAAAAAGCGGACGAATGTAGGTGGGACGTGGCTTCAAGGCAAAGGCAATTCTTGCCTCTTGAGGTAGCCAAAGGCAAGAATTTGGAGTTTATTTTGATTCGGTATCCGTGCGATAATTTGCCGATGTGCGACAGACACACATGTGCTGCTGTCGCACATGTGCGCGTGTGCTGCTGTATGCGAATAAGATTCGCGATCAGGGGTTTCTACAATGGAGGGAATGGACGGGTCGGGAATCGGAGTTCCCTCCTACAGAAAACGGAGGAGTCGGGGTTGGAAACCGCTTCCGCAAGAAAGTGAGTTTGCGGGCACTCACAAGGGCTGGAGAAAATACGCAGAAACGTCCAAGCAAGAACCCCGTATAAGAGGTCTACGTATTTGCGGATGTTAATGGTGATGGCGTTGTCAACGTCTTGGATCTGGTGTTGGTCGCAAATGACTTTGGCACGGATACACCCGATGTCAATGGTGATGGCGTTGTGAATGTGCTGGACCTCGTGCTGGTGGCGAATGCTTTTGAATAACGGACCCCTTACACCTGATGCCGTTCCGTGCTATTTCTCCGCAACAATCCGCATGGCTGCGACGGTGGCGGCGGCGCGAATCAGCTGCGCTTCCGTCTTTACTGCAGCCATCGCTTTGACAACCTCGGCGGCAGCTTTTGTGCCAGCGACCTTAACGGCGGCTTGGGCGATCTCAACCTGTTTCTCGGCTTCAATACGCGCCGATTCTGTCTTCGCTTGCAACCGGGTTTGCACCGCCCCAATCAGTGCCTGCAGTTCAGCGGCATCAACGGAAGCGGCAGCTAAGATCCGAGCCTGTGCGGCATCCGCTTTCGCTAAAATCTGAGCCTTCTCCGAATCTGTATAAGCCGCCGTCTTTAAGACATTGACACCGATTTTAGATTTGAGGATTTCGGCATACGTTTGAATCCTCGCTTTGGTGATCTCAGCCTTAGCCTTAGCACGTTTCACCGCGGCGTCCGTCTCCGCTTTTACGTTCTCGATTTCTGCTTTGGAACGTTTTATTGCAGCGTCTGTCTTCTCTTTTACTTTGGCAATCTCTGCTTTGGACTGCTTTACTGCAGCATCTGTTTTTTCTTTTACTTTGGCGACCTCTGCTTTGGAACGCGCTATCGCGGTGTCTGTTTCTTGTTTCACACTCTCGACTTCTGCCTTCGCGCGTTCAAGTGCCTCGTTTTTCTCGGCATCCGATCGGCTGTTCAGGTGTTCAAATATGCTAAATATGCCATATCCGACCATCGCGACGAATAGACCCACCAGACAAAAACTCACAATTTTCTTAAACATGAATATAACTCCTTTTATGGTGTTGAAGGTTGAAAGATTTACCCTTTTTTATTTTTGATACATTGGTAGCAAGAAAAGATAGTTTTCTCGATTTTTCTTCATTTGTCAATTAAAATACTTAATCAAACGTGAGTTTGGTAAAAACGAGACTTCGCGCTTCTCGTAGGGGTTAGGTGACCTAACCCCTACGAAAATGTCCACATATCTTACGAGGGCGGGGACCTGCGAGCGTCCCTGTAAAAAAATGACAATTTTAGAGGCTTGGGCACATGTCCGTCTACGGGTGTTGGATGGGTGCATTCGTGCGCGATGGCGTGGCAGTAAACGCCGCACATACTTGCGCCGATATGAATGGGTCCGTTTCAAAACGAAAGTCGATAAGGTGTATGATAAGGTGTTATACTTGGAGACTGGCAGATCAGACATCGCTTTTTTGATACTCGGTGACCCGCACGACGCAGATGAAAATTTCAGAAATTATAGAATAGGGAAAACCTATCGCTTCAGAGTGCAGATTACAGGTATTGATCTGGGAGTCCCTAATCCGAAAAAGCCGTATTCATGGTACATCATCGCTGCATTCGACTAGTAGTTTTGGGATGAACAGGATTGTGGATGTTTCTTGAGTGGTACAAAGGATGTGCGACTCGCCTAACCTCCAAGCATCTCGGCGAGGTCTGGCATGGGTATTCTGTCTCGGTGGGGTGGTTCGTCCATAGCACTTCGCATCTGGGAACTTTTGTTGTATAGAATTAGAGCGACGCGCTATAGGAGAGCACCACTATCATTTCATCTTCTCAAAACTTCTTTCACACTTTACTTACGTGATATGTCACTTAAAATTCAACTGAATTTGATCAGATTCTTTCAACGTGGAATTTCCGTCGTCAGTTTCCCCCACATCAATCCCGAAGATGAGGACAGGGATATCAATGTCGGCAACGCCTCGCGTTTCTAAATCCCAGACGAACTGCTCAAAATATGAGACCCCGGTAGACATTTCACCCGCAAAGGATTTTACAGGGACAATCTCAATCCCAGCATCAATGTGACCGAGGTTGCGAAAAATAGTCATTTTCGCACACACATTGTAGACCATAAACGCGTATTTCCCGAACTGGACTTCCACCCCAAGGCGACCTTTCAAAAAATCCATTTCTCGATATGCCGGGTGCATCTGTTTGGGTGAATATCCAGGGCGGTAGTGGTCTGTTGAATAGGTACATGTTACGCGTTTCTTCTGCCATCCTTTGGATTCAAAGCCCTCAGCAAAGGCACTATTAAGGTCAGGCGGACTATACAACATTTTGCCCGGCATCGTGATTTCTCTGCTTTCTTTCGTTTTGTAGTGTGAGGCATCAACGCCAGCAATAATATCCTCAACCTCTTTTAACAAGTGAGGGTGCGTCTCTTGGATGGAATGTCCATCGTTGAATGAATACTCGGCAGCAATAATCTTCATCGGATTTTCCAGTCCCAGTCCATTTATCCCCCTGCCAAGGTGGGAGGGTGGCAGAAACGGAGAGAGTCCCCGCTCTTAGCAGTGCCACCCAAACTGGTCTGAATAGTGTATCACATTAGGGGGAAAAAAGCAAGAAACACATGTAAAACTGCCGCGGGGTTGGAGGCGAAGGGGATTCTTAGAGATGGGCGTGTGTTGTAGGAGGGAACTCCGATTCCCGACTTTCCGAAGCGATACGGGCAGCCACAGGGGGCTCTGTTGTAGCACAAAAACCAACCCTTCTGATAAGGGAGGAAACGGAGCACCTAAAACGGACATCTTTGCTCCAGCGGAGCAATATGTCTATAGCAATTGGACAACACGACGTTTCCGCTCCAGCGGAGCGGTATGTGGTATCACCATACATAGCAAGCCGAAGAAAGTGCAAGAGTTGGACATCCCGTTTTCTATAGACATAGCACTCCTCCGGAGTGCAGAACACATCAATCCTACACCGCCACACTATCTGTCTTTGCTCCAGAGGAGCAATATGTCTATAGCAGCCATCCAACGTGAGGTTTCCGCTCCAGAGGAGCGGTATGTCCTTCCGAAACACATAGCACGCCGCTGGCGTACAGCGTCTTGACGAAGCGATTTTCTATAGACATAGCACGCCGCTGGCGTGCGAAGACTTATGTATTGGGTTTTCTATTGAATCACGGGTATAGTAGCCGTAGGTGTTTTTGCTTGGGTGTTTCCCCTTAGGTTGAGCAGTAAAAACCAAGAACTCTTGCGTTTATACGCAAAATATCCCTGCTCGGGCAGCGTTTCACAGAGATAAGCATAGCGAAACCCAACAAGGCAAAGGTCATCAGCATGAGCAAAGTTGGGTTTCACTCGTGTTGTAGTGATTTTAGGGTGCTTGATGTTTTTGAAGGTCTATTTTCTCCAGAGTCTTTTGAGTAAGACCCGCTCAACCCAACCTACGGGGATCCGCGCATTTTTATTATCAAACTCATATAAATCTATAAAAAAGAAGCCCGCGCTGTAACGCGGGCAAAGAATTCAGGAATCGATTGAGGGAAAACCCCCAAATGAGTCGGCAACTATCAATTACCGATTTAATTATAGCGTCTCGACTGAAAAAAGTCAAGTGTTTTTTCGAGGCCGACTCGCTTTTCCCTTTTTCGATTCCTATCTACCTAAGAAAGGAATCACGCATGGCAGCATTAGTAGCCGTCCATAACGACGCTCCGATTTTCAAACCCGCGTATGAATACCAAGAATCGACGCTCCAGCTCCCGTTTGGAGATTTTAGTATCTTTTCCGAGCTGAAAGCCAACAGCGTGAGTCCGCTTGAGGCGATGGTGACGTTGGTGCTTTGCTATCGTAGCAATTGGTCAAGCGGTCTGACGTGGCGGACGAGCAGTCGTGAACTTGCGGATCTAATACATACCTCGCACCGCTACGTCCGAGACGCACTTAAGAAGGTTCTGAGGCAGTGGCTTCAACGCAAGACTGCCCCGAAAGGGAATACCGCCGGCACCTATCAGATAAAGCATCACTGGTGCGATCCGTCCCTCGTCCCGATGGACAAAGACAATCGACCGCTCTCCTTCGCTGTGCCGCGTGGGGAAGGCGGTATCTTTGAACGTCTCTTTGCCGGTGATATTGACTGGAAAGCGGCGTTGGTGTGGTTGATGCTCAAACTCCACTCCGACTGGACCACCGGCATCACCGATAAAATCAGTATGGCGACGTTGGCGAAATGGACCGGATTCGGCAAGCAGACCATCTGCGATGCCATCAAGATGTTGCGTGATGCCGGCATGCTTGAACGGTTATCGGAGATATGGGAGTGTTCGCAGTTTCAGCTGTATCCGAAGCCGTATCAGAACCGTGCTGCCCGAAGACGCGCCGAGCGTCAAACAGAGAAATGGCAAAAGAGCGAGATGCGGGTTGATGGTGAGTGGCGGTATTCCTTCAATGCGTTGTATCGGTTGAATGTGGTAACAGCGGAGGTTGAGACACGGCGGGTGAAGAATCAAGGTCAATGGAAACCCATCAAGGATCGCGACCGGCATCGGATCCCCAAAGCCATCCGAACGGATTTCGATCAGTCGCTCGAAGTCACGCGCGCCATTTTAGGCGGTTCTCATCACGCACACAGCGGTTCTGATAGCGCACGGAGCGGTTCTCATCACGCACACGCGTCTTTTGGGAGGGGCGCGGAAGCCATGCCACCCCTGCGGTTGTGAAAAACTCGGCGCGTGTACCACCGCGTTAACTACCAATTTAATTTAGGACCCGCGGCGCGATTTATAGGGACCTCTAAAAATAATAAGACACTTCTTGAAAGACGGACGAGGAAACCTCGCCCCTACGAAACGTTTTTTGTGAATCGAAAGTGTCTCCTTAATTATTGACTTTACTATAAACACGGTTTTTCTCTGAAACCCACAAATCTATTCGAGAAAGTGAAAAAACGCGGAATTGACAGGGAAAAAGAGGTTGTGTATATCCCATAGAGGGCTGCTAAGAACAGAGCGGTCTGTTTGTATTGTAGGGACTTGCTGCGGTTGCGGACTGACGGGCACGCTTTGACGCTTCTATTTTTGTTGCTTTTTCACTTCTGCCCACAAGGTTGTGAGTAGTTGCGGTTGCGGTGAAACAGAGAGGAACCCCTCCGGCACCCACCTGGGAGAGAACTCTTGCCGCGCACCCGTTACAAGTGGTGTTCCGCGTCCGTTGCCCTCCGCGTCTATGACATAGATGTCAGCGGTTTGCCAGAGCACTTTATCTGAATAAACGTAGGCAATCTGTTGCCATCGGGCGACCACGTCGGGGAACCGATTTCAGGAAGCGGCGGAAGCGGGAGAGGTGGCAGCGGAACAGCGGGTTCTTTGACAGGTTGCTGTTTTTCACCTGCCCTTGGTCCCCCTATGGGACCGCCTTGGGTGAGTTGGCGAAGGTTTTTACCATCCGCGTCAATCACACAGAGGTGGTATCGCTCGGCGTTAGGAATGTAGAGCCTAAAAGCAATCTGTTTTCCATCGGGCGACCACGCACATTTACTGCCAAATTCGCCTTTGATCGCCTGGATCTCTCCATCCGGCATCCGCCTCAGTTCTTTCCCATCAGCATTCATCACATAGAGTCCGTCCTTCTTAGCACCCCGATTGTGGCTTGAAGAGATAAAAGCGATCTGTTTGCCATCGGGTGACCACGCAGGGTGCCTGTTCCCGCCAAAGTCTGTCAACTGGACGAGATGTTTGCCGTTGACATCCGTTTTGTAGATTTCGTCATGACGTTCGTTATCATGGGAAACAAAAGCGATCTGTTTTCCATCGGGTGACCACGCAGGGTCCCATTCCCACTCGCGGCGGTGTGTGAGCCGCCGGTGTTTTCCTGTTCGTGTGTCCATGACATGAATTTTAAAACTGCCATCTCTGCCGGAGACATAAGCCAAGAAACGCCCATCCGGCGACCATGTATGAACGGGCAATCCTGCGGGAGCCCAAGGACCAAACTCGTCTGTCGGGTGGTTGGTGAGGTTTCGGAGATTCTCGCCATTGGTGTCCATGACGTAGATATCGAAGTTGCCTGTTCGATTGGAAGCAAAAGAGATCCGATCACGCCCCGCAGCGTCTGCCCAGTCGGCTATGGACAACAGACCGACACCTATAAACAGGACAGCCCCTAACACTGTATAATATACGAGCCGTCTTTTCATGAAAAAGAGTGGGTTCTCAATCCTTCGGTTCACTTTATACCTCCTACCTGTTCGTATGGCGTATTGTATCAGCTGCGGGACAGTGCGTCAAGTTGTTTTATAGGGGTGTGTCCATATTTCGGCAGCGTTCGGCTGTGGAAGCGGTGTTTACCACGAAAGCCACTGCGTCAAAGCACATAGCACGCCGCTGGAGTGCGGTGGTCTTGAGAACTTTTTTCTATAGACATATCACGCCGCTGGCGTGAGGAAAGGTTTAGCTGCGGGACAGTGCGTCAAGTTGTTTTATAGGGTGTGTCCATATTTCGGTAGCGTTCGGCTGTGGAAGCGGTGTTTACCACGAAAGCCACTGCGTCAAAGCACATAGCACACCGCTGGCGTGCGGAAAGGTTTAGAAGGGATATTTATCTGTAAAGATATCCCTTTGCTCCAGTGGTGGAACATATCTATAGTCAACTACCCAAGCCTAAAGACTTGGGCTTGTGATGGCGTCAAACAACAAAAGTTGTGTTGCGTTCAGCAAGCCTTCGTCTTGTGCTTCGTTCTTGTTTCTCGCTTCATAGAGGGTGGAAACCCACCGCTCTCCACGACGGGCAGCAGCTGCCCGAAGAAGTATGTTTATAGCAGCGTTGTGGTCTCTGTCTAACGAAGTGCCACAAAACTGACACTCAAAGGTGCGAATCGCCAAAGAGAGTTTCTTTTGCGATTTCTCACCACAAGCGGAGCAAGTTTGCGAAGTGTTCTTGGGGTCAACTTGGTGGAAATGCAGACCGTCTCTTTCGGCTATGTCTGCACACCACTTAAAGAAGGTTGCCCAAGACGCATCGGAAATGCTCTTACTCAGGTGTTGGTTCTGAACCATATTTGATACGCTAAGGTCTTCAGCGACAAGGACGTTATTTTCGTAATGATGAAAGAGTTTGTAGACGAGTTTCGCAATGAAATCTTTGCGTTTGTTGGCAGTGCGTTCATGGTGCAAGGCAGTCGTATGTACAGATTTTTGCCAGCGTTTACTCCCTTTTTTACGGCGTGCCATCGTCTGATTATGCTTATGAAGCAAACCTTCGGCTTCACGATACCAGCGTGGGTTATCTTCCTTTTCACCTTCAGAAGTCGTCAGATAGTGGGTCGTGCCAACGTCAACGGCAATCGCAGTCGTCGGTTCAACTTTCGGGGTATCTGGCAACTCACAGGTAATATGGGCATACCACCCCGACGCTTTTTTGACGAGTATAACTTCTTTCGGGTCGCCTTGAAGCGGGCGGTGCATATATATCTTGACTTCACCAAGTTTCGGGACTTTCAAGCGGTCGTGTTTCCATGCTGTTTCTCGGATAGGATTTTGGCGAACGCGAAGTCTCTGTTTGTCAGCGTCTTTTGTTTTTCGACGAACCACTTTGGTATATTTGCGAAGTTTCCATGTCAGAGACTTTATCCGTTTGCGGTGTCTTGGATAGCCTTTTTTTCCAGCACCCTTCTCCCAGCGTCTATAAAAACCTTCAAATGCTTTATCCGTGCGCTCCAAAGTACAGATTTGCATATCTTGGGGGACTTCGCGAAAGTCAGCGTATTTTTCACGAGCAACCTTCAACTTCTTTTGTTGGTCGTTGCAAGAGACGCGTTCGCCTTCAGCCTCCCAAGCAACCTTGCGATCATGGCGCGCAGAGTTCTGAAGTTCACACAGGTGGGCAAGCCACTTAAGCAATGTTCTTTCCTGTGTCTTTGTTGGATACACAGGGTATTTGAAGGTCAATTTCATGGTATATCGCGCATCGCGCATTTATCCCCTACACACTGGGAGGCAAGCACATTGTCAAGCGACAATGCTGTGTATGCTTGCCAACACGATACTAATATTATACCAAAATTTGATAGCAATGTCAAAGAAAAAACATAGGAGCGGGCATTCCTCCCAAGGCTAAAGCATTGGACTTCCTGCCCGAAGATTAGGTGAGAGGGTGTTAGCGGTTAGCAATTAGCGATCAGTGCTGCTCTTTGCTCCAGCGGAGCAACATGTCTATAGAAAAAGAAGCGTTTCTTTCTCGCACTTTCTTCGGCTTGCTATGTTTGAACAAAAAGCCGTATCCGAATTGCGGCGATAGCGTTAAATAATTTCAGTTATTTTTCATTCTATACTTTGCGATAAGTGTTGAATAAAAAAGAAAAATGTGGTATAATAGGATATACTATAGTTTGGAGAGTTTCTGTCGGCCTCGCGTGGTGTTTTCAAGCGTGCCTCTATTTTCCTGATAGTTTTGGGGTGGGGATAACTCACTGAAAAGCGCGTTTATGGCCAAAAGGGGCATCTTGACATAGCACGCCCCTGGCGTGCGGGCCCCTGCGCATGCTATTTCTATAGACATATCACGCCCCTGGCGTGAGGAGACATCGTAATGTTGGGTATCGTTAGTTCCATATTGATTGCGTCTGGCACCTTGATAGGTTCTGGGGCTTTGCTCCAGCGGAGCAATATGTCTATAGAAATAGCATCCAGAAATAGCATCCAGTCCTGCACTCCAGCGGCGTGCTATGTTTAAAAATTAAAAATTGTCCAAACCATAGTATGCAATTATCAACAGCACCGATATAGAGATTTATCCGCAGATACAAGGGGGTTCGTATGAAAAATGAAAAGACGGAAGAAAGACAGCAAACCACTATCGTCCCTTCATCCGAAACGACTGCGGAATTGATACCAGAGCCGACAGCCGAGCTGATTGAAAAGTCCTTTGCCGAAAACACGATGCGGAATCGTCGGCAGGCGCTGAAACAATTTCAAGGTTGGTGCCAGGGGCGCGAGATCCGGGATGGATTACTGGCTGAATATATCACGCACCTATTCGACGAGGGGAAAGCACCGGGGACAATCAGTATTGTCGTTTCCGCGGTGAAGTGGTTGCTCAAGCACCAAAATGGCGGACAGCCGGTTGAAATGTCTATCACGGCGGCGACACTATCGGGTATCCGTCGAGAGGGTCGCGACCGAGGACGTGGTCAGCGGAACGGACTCACGTGGCGGGACGTAGAGCGGATCTGCGCGGTTCAGGAGGCAGACGACACGCGCCGCGGACTCCGCAACTCTGCGATATTCCGTGTCATGTCCGACGGGCTGCTCCGTATTTCCGAGGTGACGGAGCTTCGTATATCCGACCTTGAAGACAACACACTACGGCTCCGGTTCTCCAAGACGGATCAGGAGGGTTCGGGCGAACACCTCTATCTCTGCGAGGACACGCGCCAGATCGTCGGGCAATGGCTTGAACGGTCGGAGCTGGAGGAAGGGTATCTCTTTCGGCGTATGACTGCCCGCGGGGATAACCTCTACAAAGACAAAGAGACGGGTGAGCCGTCTAAACTCACGGACGACGGTGTGCGGAAGATTATTAAGAGCTGTGCTGCGAGGGTCGGGCTGACGGATAAGGTGTCGGGACACTCTCTACGGATTGGATCGGCTGTGGCTTTGGCACAGGTGGGCGCGTCTCTTGTCGATATTCAGGTAGCGGGTCGGTGGAAAGATCCGGGGATGCCGGCGCACTATGCCCGCGCCCAGTTCGCCGCGCGCGGCGCAATCGCACGCTTCAAAGACGGGAAATAAAAGGATCTTCCCAATGATAGACTTAGAGCAAAACTATCTGGTGTTCTTTGGTTTAGACAAAGTTCCGGACTTGGACGGAGTTTGAGGAGAGTTTGTCGTTGAAGGCTTAGGTGCTGTGTGTTTACGCCCCGCATCAACAACCTCTTTAACTACCCGCTTAACTTCCTTTCTTGGGAGATTTCCTTTCTTGGGAGGATATTTGACGGTCCTCTGTTTTGTCTGCTTCGCCATTCTAATTACCTCCTTGAACATGTCGCGATGTATGACTTGTCTGTGCTGTCAACCATTCCGCAACAATGAAAGTATAATCATTGAAGATAAGATCTTCAACCTCCAGCTGAAACCTTTGTGCAATTTGAGGTGAATCCATCAGAAAATCCTGATAGTGACTCCAAATAGTGCTTCCACTGGGAATTGTCCGACGCTCCGATGCGGTAAGAAGCCAATCTCGGACGACCTTCACAACTTCTTCAGGACTATTGTTGTGAGACGGAACATCTTGACCCGCAATATCCGAAATAAATTTTTGATACCTGTACTGTTCTCTATCCATTACAAGACACTTTTTTCTTCCGTGTTCTTCCGCTCCAAACCTCTTCGCCCCGAGAAAAATACCCAATTCCAAAGGCATATTAAACCGAGGGAGACCCGAATTTTCATCTAATTCCGTTCTAGATATATCATGAACTCCATAACGGCAGTCAGCAATAATATTGTAAATCTTATCAATTCGAACTTGGCTTGCATCTCCTTCTTCAAGTGCACAACGGGGAATAAAACCGCAATCGTGAACCGTAAATACTATTGCATCGAACAAAGGTTTGTAATCTGAATCGAATGGACAGTTGATAAAGACATTATCAGTATGTCTGGATGATTCCATAAATTCCCATCAGTTTCACACGTTTTTCAGTTTCGTCGAAATGATTTTAGCACTTTTTCTTTAATTATACCACGAACTTCATGAATTTTCTATTCCTTTGATACTTTAGCCCAGTTCGCAGAGCGCGGCGCAATCGCACGCTTCAAAGACGGCAAGTCACGATAGGATACACATGCAGCTATACCGCGACAGAAACACCAAACCACGAAAGGACACAGAAAATGAACTTAGTGCGAATAATGGGTGTGTAAAGTTTTTGCCCCTAAACTTCGTCCCATCGTTTTCTAATGCTTCTTACATAGCACTCCGCTGGAGTGCGAGAGGGTTCCTTGTCTTTGCTATAGACATGTTGCTCCGCTGGAGCAAAGAGGTATCTTTATAGATAAAGATGTCTTCACGCCAGAGGCGTGATATGTCTATAGAAATAAGCAGTGTCGGTAGCTGCACTCCAGCGGAGTGCTATGTGTTTTGACGAGGTATCTTTCAGGGGAAAACTTCCTCTATACGGGAACGCTGCCAAAATATTTACACACACCCCAGAAAGTATCAAATTGATTTTGTAGGCGATCTGTGGTAGGATTCTCCTAACCTATTCAGTGGTACGCCTATGAGCGTCGCATGCTATTTCTGCCCGCTTGCGATAAGGAATGAAATCAACCAATGGAATACGTCGTTATTTTTGAATATGTTTTGCTACGGTGAACCTTTACCCGACGTTTCCTAAGATTCTCGCCTTTTCGTCCTCATACGCTGCAATCACAGGGGCTAACAACTCCTGACAGAACTCAGCAGCGAGGATGCCGTCAATCTCCGCCTTGACCATCCCGCCTTTCTGGTATGCCGTCATCGCGGAGTCGTGTTCAAGGAGCCGTTCTTGGATCATGTAAGATGTGATCTTTTCCGCTGCGCGCGCAACGAGTTCCGGGTCGGCATGGACGGCTTGTCGGAGGATATTGTCTCGCTTGATTCTGAATTCTGCCGTCAAATCCTCAAGTTCCTTTTCTCTGGTTTTCTCGGCGCGTGTCTCGCGTGCCTTTTGCACGGCTGGGTCTTGATAGTTCTCACGGATCGCTTCAACGATAAAACCCGCACGATTCTTGACCTCTGTCGCATGGAGCGATATCTCAATCTTCTCGGCGATGTATGCCAGAAAATCGGGGTAGGTGCCGGGCGTGGGCAACTTTTGGGCGTTAACGAAATCCCACTCAGCATCAGCGATTTGTAGTGCCATTTTCCGATCAATCTCCGCTTGGACGAGTTCGAGGGCAACAGGCGGCAGGTTCTCTATATCCGGGAACACTGACTCATTAATCGGGATCTGCTTGACTCTCGTGATTCGGAATTTGAGTTCGGCAACCGGACGTCCGATACGTTTCTGTTCGACTTCAACATGAAAGTCTGTCAAGTCGTTAATCTCCTTGACGGCGGGTTTGATGAGATCCCGGTTGAGAACTTTGAACACAGGATAATCTGTTTCCTCTAAACCCATTAACGATTTGAAAGTTTCCAATGGGATAAATGGTGTTTCGCCTTGGTTGCGTTCAGTATCAAAATAATCAAAACAGATTTCCCATAAAACCAAGGCATATCGACTTTTGAATCGGTTTTGCAGGCGTAAGTTGAGTTTGGCGTAAACGCGAGGGTTGTGGAGTTTCAGCCGCAATGTATGCGGAAATTGGTAGAAACAGATGCCATCTCGGATACGCACCTCCGCTAATAGGCTCGCTACGCCCCATTCTTCCTTTTTGTCCTTGCCGAGAACGTTCCATTCCACCTTGCAATCAACAATTGACTTTAACATCTCCTTTAGATATTCCTGATTCCCATCGCCGAACCTCAGTTTCGCCGCTAATTCAACGATACTTACACTATGGATGTCTTTATCTGGGAGTTCATTGTAGGCATTCGCCAGCAACACATTCCACGCCCGCCGCTGTAAAAGCGAAAGCCGACTCTGAATCTGAATCGCTGGGCTTGCTTTTATAACTTCATTGATTTTCGCTAAATTCATGAGATACACCCTCCTTAAGTAGATTCTATCATAAAAGATAGTTTTTGTAAATTAAATACTCACCTTTAGTGATATAAATACTCACCTTAAACCTCAGAAATCCCATATTTTACCATTGCCATCAGTAGGTTTTCAGGGATTTTCAGACGCTTCCCCATAAACCTACACCTTTAGAAATATAAGCACTCACCTTTAGCGATGACATGGGGCGAGCAAGTTAGAAAGCCTGTTTTCAGATGTCCGATATAAACACTCACCTTTTCCCCCATAAACCTACACCTTAAACGATATAAACACTCACCTTTAGCGATATAAACACTCACCTTTAGCGATATAAACACTCACCTTAAAATCCGAAAACACAGGTGTGGCATGAGTTCGTAGCACCCTTAAAACATTTAAAAGTATATATTAAAATAGTTAAACAACATGCATCCAAGCACCTTTTTAAAGAATGGGAAGCCTCCGGTTTTTGTTGTTTAACAATAAAAAGAAAGGCGAAGCGTTAAAAAAGGATGGAATTGTTTAGGGCATAGTAGCGTAACACGGTAGGCGTGATACGCACCTTGACCGCGACCACAACGCTGCTATCAACATTCTTAAGGAAGGGGTAGCTTCCTTTGGGTTAGGTGTTGTAAGACCGATTGTTTTGTCTAACAAAATTGTCGGCTGCGCCGTTGAAGCGACCAGTCCGCTTCTGAATTCCACAAATGCTTCCGTCGTCTAAGATTGCGGAAGCCCCTATGCTTTAGCAAGGGGTCTATCACGCGATTGGCGGTTTGCCGCGGTTGACAAACAACGCATTCAACGCCTCGCCCAATATCTCCTGAACCGTCTTCTCATCTTCAGCGCAGATAATCTTTACCTGCCGATAGACTTCAGAATCAAAGTATCCCGATATGTGTCGCTTGCCGCGGCGTGAGGGCGGGACATCGGGTCCCGGCGGTGCAGCGATGACGTTCGATGTTTCCGGTAAGACCGGCGGTGTTTGCTTCTCTGTTTCCTGTCCGTATCCACTCAATAAATCTTTAAGTTGTGTTTTTGCTGGCATATACTATACCTCTATCTCGTTTGCGAGATACGCGTAGAGCGCGTTGATCTCGTGGCTGGCTTTCCCAGTCGGTTCGGCTTCTTGGACGGTCAATCCATCTATCAAGGCGTGAACGAACGCTATCCGCTGTCCGATTGAACACGGAGCACAGGGGACATCGTAAGCCTCTACGGCGCGGCGCGCTTCGTTCGTTAGATTCCCACGTGCGGGGGCACCGTTGAAGACGACATACGCTGGGACCTTCGCAAGCTTCACGACATCGACGGTGGCTCCGATTGCTAATAGATCCAGACTCGCGGGTCTGCAGGGGATCAAGGCGAGGGTGGCGGCGCGCGCCGCAGCGAGGGCAGATGTTTCGGCGTGCGCGGCGGTATCGATAATCGCCAAGTCCACGCCGCTTTGTTCGGCGGTCGCCAAAAGGTCGGGGAGTCGCGATGAGTGCGCGGAAATAACGGCTGGGGTCCCACCCTCACGTTTATCGCTCCAGCTGACCGCGCTCGCCTGCGGATCGAGGTCTATCAAAGCGGTGGTGTGTCCCGCACGTTCCGCCGCAACCGATAGATGCACGGCGAGGGTTGTTTTCCCTGTCCCGCCTTTCCGGGACAGGATCGCTACTGTTTTCATGGAATAATACCTCCATGTGCTATTGTGCAGCTTTCGCACATGTGCTGCTATTGCTCATAGAGATAAAACGTTGGATTTCAGGATTCGTTACAGACCGATTGTCAGTAAAAGAACCTCGTGGTGGTTCGGGGGTACGTGCCGTCCTGTTACTCGGAACGGAAAGGAGCCACCGCCCCGATATAGGTCTAAGAGTTCTAATACTCTTTGGGTGTCCTCCGAAAATCGTGCATAATCTGATCGCACAAGACACCCATGTGCGAATGTGCTGCTGTCGTACATGTGTGCGTGTGCGATATTCGCTCATGTGTGCGTGTGCGATATTCGCTCATGTGTGCGTGTGCTGCAACAGCACATGTGCTGCCTGTAGAGGTTAAATGCCTTCCTGTTTTTGATTGGACGGTCTCCTCTTTTCTTGAAAAGCGGAGCATCGGTGTCCTTATGGACGGCTACTAACGTCATGATAAATTCCTTTATCAAGTTGTAGGAATCAATCAAAGGGAGGAAAGTGAGGCGGCGCATTCGATCTCTAATTGCCACTGCTAACGAGCGTTAGCGGTGTTTACATCTGTCTTGAAAAAAATGCTTGACTTTTTTCTTGTCAGAGGGTACACTTAAAGTGGCAATTACAAGTTGCCGATTCGCTTTCAGGATTACGGGACTCCCTTAAAAAGCCCAATGCTTTAGCTTTGGGTCTAAATTGATGTTTCGTGCGAAGTCAAAAAGGAGTTGACATTGCACGAGAAATGTGGTATCCTATATCTAACACTTTGGACACCGCTTTCACCCTGCACATACCTTTGTGTAGGAGGTGTCCGCTATTGTGAAAGGTAGTCAAAAAGTGTTAAGTGTCAATACCACTCTAAAAGTATTTGGGCAGTTAGCGCGTAAGTTTCGGAGCGAAGGTGAAATCTCGCACGTTGTATTGCTGCCCTCTTTTTCAATTTTTGGGTCTATTAGACCGAGGCAGGCGGGGATAGCCATGAAAGTTTCCGCATGATATGCCCAGTATCGGCTTACTTCAGGATACGGGGAATCGCCTGCTGGTGGAGACAACGTAAGACGGTTGACCTTCGGGAAAACTGCTACTGTCTACGAAACCGAAGCCCACGCCTTTAGGCGTTGGGTGCTATCACCCTATTGATAGATCCCTGTTAGTTAGTTAGTTAGCCCGCGTTTCCCGCGCGGGCTTCTCTTTTATATACAATACACTCTATACATTTTCCTGTCAATTCAATCAGCAGTCCAGAGCCATATTGGCGGGTAGAGTTTTCCGCCATTATATTCTATAAACTCTTCAGTCTCCTGACCGGTATTCTCACTCGGTGGTGGTGGAGGATTTCTCAGAAATTCAAGTGCCCGCAGATTTGCTGGAGTTGGATTCAAAAAGGCATTTGCTCCGAGGAACGCCTCAGCGTCCTCACTTGATAGGACGAAACCAA
The DNA here is from genome assembly GCA_951813545.1 of uncultured Poribacteria bacterium. GTDB lineage: Bacteria > Poribacteria > WGA-4E > WGA-4E > WGA-3G > WGA-3G. The sequence continues at coordinate 61,993 of CATOTL010000001.1, read as the reverse complement.
AACCTACCTCTCCGGGCTCTCCTTTAACCCAATTATTAGGATCATATATAATTTTTGTAAGCGTCTCCGTTGCGGTGACCCGTTTTTCAAATTCTTCTAAGATATGGGTATCTTCTTGTGATCTTCTTGTAAACGATCCTCAAGGGAAGGTTCCAGGGTAGCGTCAGCACTCGGCTCAGGGATGGGATCTTCAAAGTTCACAGCTGCTTCTGTTTGATCTAATGGGTGCGGATGTGCATGTTCACTCTCGTGGGCTGTGTGCCTCTCGATGGTTTCTGAAGGCATAGACTTCAAAGAGATAATGTCTTCATCTTCAGTAATAATGGGTGCGTTCGTAGTGTTAACAGTTTGCTCATCAGTAGGAGGGGCTTTCGGGAGGCTCTCCAGAAAACGTTTGTTGCTCTGTTCTAAATACAACGTGCCTGCCGTACCCAAAATGAATAAAAAAATGGCGGTAAAAGCAAATTTTTTCATCGGGGATTCTCCTTATTGCAAAAGTGTAATACATGTGGAATCTTATCACATATTACAGAATTAGGGTGTAACTTCGTGAAATGAGGGTTTTCCTTTATAGTAAAGTTTAGAATTAATTAGACACTCCAAAGAGGCGAGGATACTAGCGGAAACACCCAAGCAAAAACCCCCTCGCCAGCGGTGGTGAGGTGTTTTGTGTTTTCCAAAGTGCCCTCTTATTTTCGGGTTTTACTATAAATAATGATATGGGGTATCTTTGTGATTGGAAACCCATGCTACCAATGCTTCTTGTCTGAAAAATCTGGGAATCTGGGTGCGATCATTATCAAATAGAAAACCCTCTTCCGATTTAAGTATGCTTCCAATTTTAGCAGAGATTGGGGCTAAATTCCAATTATATGGTTTCGTTGATCGGAGAGAGTTTTTTACAGATGCCGCCCCTACGGGGCTTAGGGGTGGAGGTGCCTGTTTTTCTACAGAGATGCCGCCCCTACGGGGCTTGATTGGGAGACGTGAACGGTTTTCTACACAGATGCTGAAGAAATCGGCAGAAACACCCAAGCAAAAACCCCAAGCAAATAAACCCTACGGGATTCAAGAGGTTTTGAAGTTTTTAGGGTTCCTGTGTAGAATTGTAGAATCCGGCGCAGTTTGAAACAGCGCCTACCGGTCCTGAAACTACAACGGTTGTTTGCTCTAAAAGTCTACAGAGAGGTTTCCGCCCCTACGGGATTCAAGGGTTTTTGAAGTTTTTGGGGTTTCTGTGTAGAATCCGGCGCAGTTTGAAACAGCGCCTACCGGTCCTGAAACCACGATGGTTGTTTGCTCTAAAAGTGACAGTTATGGTGCGGTTTTAGTGCTGGTCTGCCCAGTTGTAGCGTTTTGCCCAGTCACGGATGCGTCTGTCTGTGAGTGCTGTGGCTTCTGCGGTCATTGAGACGAGTTTATGGTCAGGGGTGCCTTCTTGTATGAGTTTGGTATATGTATCTTGTGCTTGATAGAGCAGATCGCCGGTGTCGCGCGCTGCGTCGCGTGTCGGTTGTTTCGCGAACGAGCGGTCGCCGGTATACTTGAACGCATCGAGGGCAGCGTCCCACTCGGGCGTTTTCGACCATTTCCGGACGGCATCGGGTGAGACGGAAAACTCGGTTGCGATGGCGTTGAGGTGTCGGTTGTGTTTGGTGAAGAACCACGCGGCGGCGTGAATCTTCTCGATGGGTAGGCGTTGTGGTATAATGTGTGTCTCCTTTAAAAAGTCGCGTAGGCGGGGTGCTGCCCCTGCCGTCAATGCCCATATAATAACGCAAGTTGCCACCTTTTTATAGACATAGCACTCCTACGGAGTGCGGTCCCTTAAATACACCGTTTCTATAGACATAGCACCCCTACGGGGTGAGGAAAATACTTGAAAAGTGTTGTTGAAATAGGCAGAAATACCCAAGCAAAACATCAAAATTTGTTAGTGGCAACTTGGGTTATAATACATGTTTTTGGGTTTGTTGTCCAGATGCCTTGCTATTTCGGCAGAGCTATTCAGTTTTCGGTTTTCTGTTGATTCTATGGGATAAGCCGCGATCAGGAGATCGCTCGTACAGAACACAGAGGACGAGGATGCAATCCTCGCCAGCGATGGTTCGGAGTTCTCTCAACCCTCCTACCAAGACGGGGAGTCGGGAATCGGAGTTCCGCAGAAGAAGTCGGGAATCGGAGTTCCCTCCTACCAAGATAGGCATCGGGAATCGGAGTTCCCTCCTACCAAGATAGGCATCGGGAATCGGAGTTTCCTCCTACCAAGACGGGGAGTCGGGAATCGGAGTTCCGCAGAAGAAGTCGGGAATCGGAGTTCCCTCCTACCGTGTGTTTTTAGGCAAGGCGAGGTTGTGAAAAAGTGTAAAGTGGTTCACGTCTGTTTCTCCTGTGGTGGTGGCAAGCACCGCGATTGCGATGCCTGCCGTTTGGTTTATTCGGCTCTCTGGGTGGCGAGGTCTCTTGCGAATTTTGCTTCTTCTTCAGAGATGCCAAGCACTTGTGCGCATTCTTCGAGTGTGAAGCCTTGTCGCCAGTAGCAGTTGATGATTGCCCATTGCATGTTGAATTTCCCTTCTTTTTTCAAGCGTGCATAATGGGCGGTGAGTTTCACAATGCGTCGGGGTTTCGTTGCGCGTCGTTCTGCTTGTCTGATTGCCCGTGCTGTGTGCGATTGCATGGGTTGTTCTCCTGTGGGGTCGTGCGCACCGGTGGTGAACCGATGCGCTTTTGGGTGAGGAGGAAACAATCAGATAAGCGAGAAGCAATCTTGACCGAACGGGTTTTTGCGGTATTTGACATGCCCGTTGTTCCAGAGTTGCCGCAGTGCTTCTTTAATTGTTGTGTGGTTTGCAGTGATGCCGAATTCCGTCGTTGCGATGAAAAGGATTTCGTCAAGAATCAAGTAGCGTTTCTCCATAGACTGCATAACTGCTTTGAAAGATTCCGGATCAACTTTTCGCATTCCCGACATTGAAGGATTGCGCCGTTGAGTGTTTTGACCGCCTTGTTTGGTGGTTTGACCATGACACCGCATTGGCAGGGGGGATGCCAGTTGACATCCCCGATGCGTCGTTCTTGCCACCCCTGCGCGGTCCAGACCCTTTCATAGAGGTGTCCGTCAGATTTTCGTATCATTTGACACCTTCCTTCTGCCAGCGGTGGTCGTCGCCGTTGATGCAGTGTGCAGCACCGGAGCCGAGCCGTTCCAGTTCGTGTGCGTCGGCTTGCCGATCCACTTCTTTTGACTGGGTGCTTCAAGCCTCGGCAAGCGAGCGGAGACAGGTTTCCCGCGAAGTCCTGCGTTTGTGGGGGTGTGGTGTGAAGGTGTGGCGAGTGGAGGGAACCTTGTAGTGATGCGGAATGTCCTGACTGCCTGTAGCGGTCGCTAAAAGCACGCGCCGCCGCGGTTCATTAACAGGGAATGGTGGTTGCCAAACGTTATCCGATCTTAACGATCTCTGCTGATGTTTCCGTCTCGTCATTCTCTCGGAGTTTGGAGAGGTCGTACCCGCGGCGTGCGAGTTCTAAGAACGGCGTTTCGTCTGCGGTGTTTTTGAGTTCCGCGCCTAAGCGTCGGAATGAATTCTTCGCTCCAATGCCATGGTATTGACAATGGATAGTCTGCAGGCACTTCAGGATACGGACCAAACCCAAACGGCGAGATGGGGACATCTTCGGCGATTTCTTCCTCTGAAACGAAGTCATCCGGTAAGAACGCATCCGCCATGTCGAGCACTTCGGAAGTCTCATCTATCGGGGACACGTCCGTGTCGTCAGACATCGGTTGCGTCTCGTCGGTTTCAAGGTCGGTTCCGGTTTGTTGAAAGTCCACCGTGCTTGTATCAACGGTGTTCTGTTCGGAACGCGTCTCGTGCAGCGCAACATCTGTCCGTGTGAATTCAGTATCAGTCGTGCGGTGGACGTGCCAACTATAGAGCCAGCTGCCCCCGACAATCACAACAAAGAAAACGAGTCCAACTTGGATCAATCGGCTTGAGAGGATATTACGAAACATACCAGACCTCCTTATGAGTATGCCTTACACAGATTGATGGATGCCTTAACAGAACCTGAAAACCATCTATCTCTGTAAGGTGCTCACCTACAGAGTAGCAAGTATCATGCCAATGTAAGAAACCGCACTGTGACAGGATCTCGCCTTTTTTCCACTGAATTGGAAAGATTTTTTCCACTGAATTGGAAAGATTCTTTCCAGTTGGAAAGATTTTTTCCACTGAATTGGAAAGATTCTTTCCAAATTCAACTTTCAACTATAAGCGCGCTTTGACAAAAGCCGCTACGCATTATAGGCACGTAACTTGGCGCGCAGGGTGGGCCGGCTCATCCCCAAAACCGCCGCTGTTTTTGATTGATTGCCGTCCTCGCGTGCTAAGGTTATCAAGATGGCGGACTTCTCTATCTCTTTCAAGGTTGTAGCGCGGTAGGCGTTCAATTAACCTGTTCTAAAAAAGGGTATCTGTGATGAAACAGACACCCTTTTGTGCTGAGAAAAAGATTTAACTAATTGACTTTCTTGCTATAAACGGACTCGGTGGATTCGGATCGCCAAGACTTGTTATATGCAGTAAAGAAGCATAAGCATTGAAGTCCCCTGAATAATTTCCACCCTCTATATCGGGTCCACCAGAATCTGCATGTGCCTATACGTGGTACGAACCTGAAATAGGACGAGCATCTAACGGAAATCTACTCCTTTAGGTGTGGGAGCGGTCATACTTAACGCGAAAGTCGCTACAAACGAACCCGTCTCCATCTTGAATTCCTTTGCCGAAAAATCAAGCACCTCCAGATTCGCGCGTTCATATAAGTCTAATACCTCGCGCGGATTTTGAGGGACATACAAATGCATCGGAATCGGCAATCGAACCGGTATAGATGTTATCGCGTATCCGCCGGGTTTTAGCACTCTGACCACCTCCAGAAGCCCTTTCAGCGGATCTGGAATGTGTTCCAAGACCTCCATAGCAAGAACCAAATCAAAAGTGTTATCTGCATAAGGAAGGTTTCTGACATCTCCAGTTGTGAATTGAACGCTTTCATTGACACCCTTGAGTTTCATCAATTTTTCGGCATAACGGACGCACTCTGGGCTGATATCTACACCACACGCTGTCCATGCTGGCTTCTCTTCAAGGATAAATTGCGTCAAGACTCCAGGTCCGAACCCTAAATCGCAAAATTGCATATCGCGTTCATCCAGTTTCTTCAGCTGCTTTGAGATAAAACGCAGCCTTTCCAATGCAGGCTCAAAGTTGCGATAATACAGATGCTCCTGGCTTGGATAAGCCGTCGTGTCGTACAACTTTTCTTTGATAGTTTCAAAATCACGCACCCCGTGAGGTAAGTCAGACACCACTATGCTTAACAGTTGGTCAGACTCCATTCCCATCACGGAAAGAACATCTGAAACGACCTGTTCATAATTCTCCCAATAAGCGTCATCTTTATCAATCTCGGTCCTTAGACGTGCCACCATCAATTCGATCTGAGATGCGATTGAACGCAAAAAAGCGTGCCGGAGATAGTCAGATGAGTTTGGATATTTTCTCAATTTCTCTTCAAGAAGTATCTCAAATTGCTGTTCAAATGCTTCAAAAGCCATAAAAGGTTATTTCCTTCTTATAGTCCTATACACCCGTGGAAGGCGGGGTTACAAACCCCGCCAGCGAAGCAGAGAGGACAAAATCATAAAACGCTGTTCCTTCCGCAATAAATGGTAGTTAACGGCAAATACCTGATACTTTCCCTCTCCAGAGACCGCCAGAAATTACTTTTCCATCAACGACCAAAGTCGGTGAGGATCTAATTTTTAACGCATTGGAGCGTTGAATATCAGCCTCAAAAATCTGTTTCGTCCGTTCTGATGCCATTTCTTGGTTAACCTTATCAATATCCAATCCGACCTTCTCGGCGCACTGCGTCCACGCTGACTCCAGATGCTTCGCACGACATAACAGGTAATCAAAGAACTGATCGGGATAGAGTTGGGAAACAGCAATTTGGCGCAGATTTTCAATCACTTCGACTTCGCCATGCAAACTGGTGAACTTTGACTCATCTGAGTCAGCCTCCTCTACTAAGTTCGCTATGAATCGTAGGTTAAAATCAACAGCCTCTCCGTACTTTTCAATGAACGGTAGTAATTCCTCTTCCGCCTGTACACCAAAAGGACAAAACGACATCACGAACAACTCGACTTGCGGCTTCATCGGTCCGCGCATCCGTTGTTCGAGAATCTCTTTGAGGCTCGGCTCTGTTCGGCTATGATCGACTTCCGGCATAACATGCGCAACAATCTGCTCAAATCCGGGCGAATGGGAAGGCGTATGGCATTCCATGCAAACCTGCTGCTTCACTTCTCCACGAACGTTTGTCGTCAATGGGGTCGTGATATGCTGTTTACCTGGACCGTGGCAGGTTTCACAGCCAACGTCTGCCAAGTGTTCTTTTTCTTCATTGCCGATTTGATAACCGGTCTCATACCTAAATCCAGTGACATGGCAGGAGACGCATTCCGGATAAAACTGTTTCCCTACCGTCAACAAGGTATTAAAGGCAGTCGCATGGGACGTGTACGCCCACTGATCAAACTCTTTTTGGTGACATGTCGCACACGCTTGAGAACCAACGTAACCACTCAAGGCATCCTGTTCCAATGCTTCATCAGAAAATAAGCGTTCTCCACCGGCTTGTAATTTCGGATCGTCTGCGACTTGCTTGTAGAAGTCCTGTAAAAGTTCCCTGATTTGTGTGTCATCTGCCACTTCCTCGGTGAGCGCGATTTGCTGTGCGGAGACACCAAGGGTATCATCAGCGTTCAGCAGTAGAGCCCCCAAAGTTTCTCCATTAGAACCGCTATAAGTTAGCAGCACATTCCCAATTTCCTCTGGCTCGCCGGTCCCATGGCTCAAAATCGCTGAGATGTCTTGATAATTCTCAGCAATCGTCCGGTTCAGTTCCGGTGACAGATTGCTCAGGATGACGATAAAGTCGGCTTGCTTCTGTATTTCCGGCAAAAGACGATCCAGAACAGCGAAGTTCGTGTCTTGAAGCAGCAACGATGAAAGTCCCAACACCGCGACTTTTTTATCACCTACCGTTCTCATCAGAACAGATTGCGCATTGTCCCCTACTTCCTCACTATTGGCAGTGAGGATCGGAAACTCTTGACGATCCAGCGTGTCCGTCACAAAATCCTCGCCAAAGTTCATATCTGTTTTATCGGGGACGAGTGCCTCATATTTCAACAATCGCATGGATTCCAGCACCTTCTGTGTTCTCAATTGATCCAACGGGTGCACAGCATTGACGGGCAGTGTTTCGGCTACGGCATCGTTGGGAGAAGCCGTCATCGAGATCACACTCTCCTTCATCTTGGATTCCTTGGTGGGGAGAATACCGCCAAGATCAACCAACAGCGGTGAAAACCCTTGTGCTCGAATAGATGAAATCGCGGTTGCACGCCTTGGCAGTCCACCGGATTGACCAATGAAGCAACCACACGGCTCAAGATGTCCTTGGGTGCTGCCCGTATACAGCACGAGCAACGTCTCTTGCGGTGAGGTCCCCTTCAACTGCCCCAGAAAATCGTTCAGCCGTATGGCGTTGATTTGAGATGCCTCGTGTTTTACTGCTTTAATCTGTTTTAATCGATGTGCCTCGCTCAGCCATTGATAGATAGGGAGTGTTGCAACAAGAAGGGTTAACAGAAATACCCACAAGATATGTTTTTTCTTCATTAGGACCTTTCATACACTCTGATTTTTTGGAGCATCACTTTTGGAGCGTTGCTGTCCTAATCAGATTTAGTCGTTCCGTATAAGTCAAGTTTTTCAAAGACATCCTTCTTTTCCTCATTCCAGAGTTTCTCGGAATTCTGGAGATAGATTTCTTTATTCTCCCAGAGTTCACACACCAAATAACGTCCGCGACTCCGTTGGCTTTCCCAAAGTTCTACATCGAGACAGCCTGAAGCGGACTGAAGGGCGGTAAACCATTCTGTTAGAAGAAACTTCTTCAAACGGTTGGGTCTAACCCCCTGTTTTGCTGTAATGACATAGAAAGTGCCATGTTGTGACATTAGATATACCTCATTTAGTTCTGGACAGATTGCTTGAGTCTGCCCCAGAGTGTTGCTTGTGTCTCCGCCGTCGGAGAAACCGAGAAATAACCCGCAGGCACCCACGTCGGATCCTTGTCCTGCGCCGGATGGCGCGTCAATTGGCCGGCACGTCGCCCAAGTCCACCTTCTATAAGATAAATGTCATATTTCTGATTCCACCTGGAATAGTAAACAATCGATCGTCCATCAGGACTCCAATCCGGAGCAAAATCATCCGCCGGATGGCGTGTCCGCCGCCTGAGATTACTCCCGTCAACGTTTAGCGTGTAGATATCCCGATGTCCGCCTAAAATTATATCACTAAAAGCGATCTGTTTTCCATCCGGCGACCATGAGGGCATGTGTCCCCGTCGCGGTTGGTTTTCGAGTCGTCTTTGATTTCCGCCATCGGCATCCATGATGTAGATGCCAGGAACCTTTCTGGAAGAAAAAAAAACGATTGATTGACTATCAGGGGAGCAAGCCGCGTCGTAGTTTCTATCCCCCCCCTGCGTCAAACGTTGTAGATTCTCGCCGTTGGGTTGGATTTTATAGATGTCATACGTCGCTTCTCTATTGGAGTCAAACGCAATCCATTGCCCATCTGGAGACCATGCGGGATTAGCGTCATGTTTCGGATGGTGCGTCAACCGGTGGGATATCTTCGTATTGAGAGCCATTATATAGATTTCGAGATAGCCATCATGCCGAGAGGAAACATAAGCCATCTGCTGTCCGTCCGGCGAAAACGCTGGTTTAAACTCATGCGTTGGGCTGTTTGTTAGGTTCTGGAGATTCTTTCCTTTTATATCCATCATGTAGATGTCATAATTCCAATCTCGGTTGGAACTGAAAGCAATATGGGGAACATCGGATGCGTAGACATATAGGTTCGCCGCCAGCAAGAAATGCCCTAAAAGTAGTATCGTTCCAAACGTGATATAAGTCAGGTGCCGGTTCATTTTTATCTCCTCCATTCACATCATTCAGAATTGGCTTTACCACTTTGTCCACTCAGATGCCCTTCATTTAGTCACCGATAGATTGCTTGAGTCTGCTCCAGAGAGTTGTTTGTGTCTCCGCCGTCGGAGCAACAGATAAAGTACCTGTTGGCACCCACGTTGGAGTTATATCCATTGCCGGATGGCGCGTCAATCTGCGGCGATTATCTACGGCACCATTGACATCTATGCGATAGATGTCATAATTTCTCGCCCACAGGGACCAGAAAACCATCGTGTGTCCATCAGGGGACCAGGCTGGCGAATAATCACTCGCTATATTGCGTGTTATCCGTCTGAGATCCCTCCCGTCAACGTTTAGGGTATAGATGTCATAATTTCCGCCTAAAACTACAGTAAAGGCAATCCGTTTCCCATCGGGAGACCACGCGGGTGTCCATCCGGGTTCGGGTTGGTTTTTGAGCCGGCTCTGATTTCCGCCATCGGCATCCATGATATAGATGCCAGCGGGGTCTTTGAAAGCACGATAAGCGATGAATTGACCATCAGGGGACCAAACCGGGGTGTTGTTCTTCTCATCCCCATGCGTCAACTGTTGGAGATTCGCACCGCTGGGTTGGATTTTGTAGATGTCAAGCATCCCTGCTCTCTCGGAGACAAACGCGATCCATCGTCCGTCTGGAGACCATGCGGGATTAAGGTCGTCTCTCGGATGGTTCGTCAACCGGTGGGATACCTTTGTATTGAGGTTCATCACATAAATGTCATCATTGCCGTCCTGAGAGGAATTATAAGCCATCCACTGTCCGTCCGGCGAAAACGTAGGAGCAGAATCATGTGCTGGATGGTCTGTCAGCTGCTGAAGATTCTTGCCGTTTATATCCATCATGTAGATATCATAATCTCCATCTCGGTTGGAACTAAAAGCAATGGACGGAGCATCGGATGCGTAGACATAAAGGTTCGCCACAAGCAAGAAATGCCCTAAAAGTAGTATCGTTCCAAACGTGATATAAGTCAGGTGCCGGTTCATTTTTATCTCCTCCATTCACATCATTCAGAATTGGCTTTACCACTTTGTCCACTCAGATGCCCTTCATTTAGTCACCGATAGATTGCTTGAGTCTGCCCCAAAGAGTTGTTTGTGTCTCCGCAGTCGGAGCAACAGATAAAGTACCTGTTGGCACCCACGTCGGACCCACATCCCTCGCCAGATGGTGTGTCAATCTGCGGCGATTGGTGCCGTCCATATCTATGCGATAGATGTCATAATTTTCCTCCCATCTGGAATGGAAAACCATCCATTGTCCATTAGGTCCCCAGACCGGGGACTCATCCACTGCTGGATGGTGTGTCAATCTCTTGATATTTCCACCGTCCGTATCCATGGTATAGATGTCTGTATTTCCCAATAGCGCAGTACTAAAGGCGATCTGCTTCCCATCCGGCGACCATGAGGGCGTATTTCCCAATAACGGTGGATTTGCGAGGCGTCTCGATTTTCCTCCATCCGCATCCATGATATGGGTGCCACCCTTGGAAGAGAAAGCGATGAATTGATTATCTGGAGACCAAGTCGGATTGTAGTTTTTATCCCACTCGTGCGTCAACCGGTGGAGATTCGTTCCATCAGGTTCGATTTTATAGATGTCATACGTCTCTTCTCTATTGGATTCAAACGCAATCCACCGCCCATCTGGAGACCATGCAGGATTATCGTCATGCCCCGGATGATGCGTCAACCGGTGGGATACTTTTGTCGTAAGGTTCAACACGTAAATTTCCAGATTGCCATCCCGAGTGGAAACATAAGCCATCTGCTGTCCATCCGGCGAAAACGAGGGATCAAACTCATAACCTGGATGGTCTGTCAACTTCTGGAGATTCTTGCCGTTTATATCCATGATGTAGATGTCATCTTTTCCACCTCTGGTAGAACTAAAGGCAATGGACGGCACATCGGATGCGTAGACATATAGGTTTCCCGAAAACACAAAGTGCCCCAAAAGCAGTATCGTTCCAAACACAATATAAGTCAGGTGCCGTTTCATTTTTATACCCTCCATGGATGTCATTCAGCATTGGTTTTATTGCTTTGCCCACTCAGAAAATTGATAAACACCTTCTCAGGCAGGGAAATCTATTCTGTCTCAAGATATAGAAAACGAGTATTCTCCAACATCAGCACACCTAAATGATAGCAACCTTCCAACTTTTGGTAATAAGGGAGACGAGGCATTGACAGAGATGAGAAATAAATATACACCATAATCTCCATCATCCCTCATCTCCGAGTTTACCCTAAACATTTACCATGTTGTAATCCCAAATATCACGGTTTTGTCCAGCAAGAGATACCTGGAAATTCCGACAGATCAACAGACCTGCAGTCATATTCGCCCTGATTACAACCTTGATAATCTGCATTCCATGCAGCGTTATAACAGTAGCAACACCAGTCGTCCGGATGACAGTCAAGTCCTCCACACCATCCATCTGCTGCTGCATTAGGAGTGTTGAGGAGTATGCCTGCTAATGATGTTGCACCGATGAAGGCGGCGGCGGTAAACGCGCTTTGGCTTCCGACTTTACCTTCTTCACCCATGATAAAGCGAGATACTTTACGGTTCACCTGTTGGTGTAAATGAGTTCGCATCTTAATATCACCTCCTTTCTTTTTTCAATTTTCCGCCTACCCTGAATGGATAGGCAGGAATCCTTGGTTTCCAACTTCACAAAAGTTGGAAACTCATAATCTTGTAATATGAGGCACTGCAGATTTTTGATATTCCAATTTCAACCCACAACGCACTTACGCCAACCTATTTATAGTAAAACCTACAATTAATTAGACATTGTGGAAGGGCGAGGATACAATCCTCACCAGCGGAAACCGTGAGAGTTCTGATTGCTAAACAACTGTCTACATATTTTCAGGTTTTACCATAGATTCAATCTTCCCCTCTCCGATGGACTTCATTTAGTCGTGTACAGATTGCTTGAGTCTGCCCCAGAGTGTTGTTTGTGTCTCCGTGGTCGGAGCAACAGGTAAAGGACCTGTTGGCATCCATGTCGGCCCCATATCTATCTCCGGATGGCGTGTCAATCTGCGGCGATTGTCTATGACACCATTGACATCTATGTGATAGATGTCAGAATTCCTAGCCCACCAGGACATGAAAGCAATCCTGCGTCCATCAGGGTGCCAGGCGGGCAACCCATCACCCACTATATTGCGTGTTATCCGTCTGAGATCATTCCCGTCAACGCTTAGGGTGTAGATGTCATGATTTCCACCTAAAACGACACCAAAGGCAATCCGTTTGCCATCCGGAGACCACGCGGGTGTCCATCCGGGTTCAGGTTGGTTTTTGAGCCTGCTCGGATTTCCGCCATCGGCATCCATGATATAAATGCCAGGCGGATCTCTGAAAGCACGAAAAGCAATGAATTGGCTATCAGGGGACCAAGCCGGGGCGTTGTTCATCTCATCTCCCTGCGTCAACTGTTGGAGATTCGCACCACTGGGTTGGATTTTGTAGATGTCAAACGTCCCTGCTCTCTCGGAGGTAAACGCAATCCATCGTCCGTCTGGAGACCATGCTGGATTAAGGTCCCGTGCTGGATGGTTCGTCAACCGGTGGGATACCTTTGTCTTGAGGTTCATCACATAAATGTCATCATTGCCGTCTCGAGAGGAACCATAAGCCATCCACTGTCCGTCCGGCGAAAACGTAGGATAAGTCTCATCCCCTAAGTGGTCTGTCAGCTGCTGGAGATTCTTGCCGTTTATATCCATCATGTAGATGTCATAATTTCCGCTCCGATTGGAACTAAAGGCAATATACGGAACATCGGACGCTTCTGCATAAAAGGCTACCACAAGCAAGAAGCACGCAATATAGGCAAATTTATCCTTCATTTTATTTCCTCCACGTATGCCATTCAGAAGTAGCAGATTTGGCAATCACTTGCTTTACCGCTCTGCCCACTTAGAAACTCAATAAATAGGTTATCAGACCTCGCGATTCTTGGTAAAAGGGAGATAGGGCATTGACACAGAGGGAAAGTAGGTATAAACCATAATCTCTGTCATCCCACATCTCCCAGTTTACACAAGCACGGCAAATATCAAGTCGTTTTCAAACGGGTGATTAGCAACCTGAACATTTACCATGCTGTAACCCCGATATTACGGCTTTGTCCAGCAGGAGATACCGTCGCCCGGAACATAATCCAGGGGCTGGCAGTCATACGTGCCTTGGACACATTTTTCAAAAAATTTGTTCAACTCCTCACTCCAACATCCACAACACAAGACATCGTCGTCACAGTTGATTCCGCACCAGCCGTTTCCCTCTGCTGACGCATTAGGAGCACCGAGGAAGACACCTGCTAAGGATGTCGCACCGATGAAGGCGGCGGCGGTAAACGCGCTTTGGCTCCCCACTTTGCCTTCTTCACCCATGATAAAGCGAGAAACTTTACGGTTCACCTGTGTGTGTAAATGACTTCTCATATCGATCTCACCTCCTTTGTTTTTTCAATTTTCCGCCTACCCTGAATGGATAGGCAGGAATCCTTGGTTTCCAACTTCATAAAAGTTGGAAGTTCGTAATCCAGTAATGTGAGGCACAGCAGATTTCGGATGGGCACGAAAGCCGAAACCATCCGTCCGAACAGCGTCTTGATGCTTCCGTTCTATAGATTCAATCTTCCGTTATCCGATGCGCCTCATTTAGTCATGGATAGGCTGCTTGAGTCTGCCCCAGAGAGTTGTTTGTGTCTCCGCAGTTGGAGAGACGGAAAGAGAACCTTTTGGCACCCACGTTGGATACTTATCATCCGCTGGATGGCGCGTCAATCGGCCGGTACGTTGTCCAAGCCCACCTTCTATAAGATAAATGTCAGTTTTCTGATTCCACCTGGAATAGTAAACAATCGATCGTCCATCAGGACTCCAATCCGGAAATATGTCCATAGATGGATGGCGTGTCCGCCGCCTGAGATTACTCCCGTCAACGTTTAGCGTGTAGATATCCCGACTTCCTCCGAAAAGGGGATCCCGATGTCCGCCTAAAATTATATCACTAAAAGCGATCTGTTTTCCATCCGGCGACCATGAGGGCATGTGTCCCGACTGCGGTTGGTTTTCGAGTCGTCTTTGATTTCCGCCATCGGCATCCATGATGTAGATGCCAGGAGCCTCTCTGAAAGAAGCAAAAGCGATTGATTGACTATTAGGGGACCAAGCCGCGTTGTAGTTTCTATCCGCCACCTCGTGCGTCAAGCGTTGTAGATTCTCGCCGTTGGGTTGGATTTTATAGATGTCATACGTCGCTTCTCTATTGGAGTCAAACGCAATCCATCGTCCGTCTGGGGACCATGCGGGATTATCGTCATGCCCCGGATGGTTCGTCAAGCGGTAGGATACCTTTGTATTGAGATTCATCACATAGATTTCGAGATAGCCATCATGCCGAGAGGAAACATAAGCCATCCGATGTCCGTCCGGCGAAAACGCTGGTTTAAACTCATGCGTTGGGCTGTTTGTTAGGTTCTGGAGATTCTTTCCTTTTATATCCATGATGTAGATGTCATAATCTCCATCTCGGTTGGAACTGAAAGCAATGGACGGAGCATCGGATGCGTAGACATAAAGGTTCGCCGCCAGTAAGAAATACACGAATAGTATTGTCGTTCCCAATACAATATGGGCAAGTTTTCCTTTCATTTTTATAGCCTCCATGTATGCCATTCAGATTTTCCAGTTTCAGAGGCATTCAGTTCTCGGTTCTCCCTCAGCAGTCAGTCATCGGTAGATGAGGTTTCAAACCGCGCCAATGAGGTTTCCCGAAGTCGCGCCTATAGCGAAGAATTTCACGCGAAAATCGGAATTACGGGAGAAAAGGCTCCGATTGCCAATAACTGTGGTAGCAAGTTTCGTGCCGATTTCGCTAATACCGCGTGGATAGGACTCTCTACAGAATAGCCATAAAGTTCTGCACGAAATTGGGCATACCTGAGTTCCGGATTGCACAAAATAGGGCAGAATTAACACAGCGATAGTACTGGTGAGGTGTCTATCCTCCTTAAATTATCGGGGCATAAAATATACCGCCACACAGAATTGTCACAAGTGTCCCCGTTAGAATTATCGGTGCGAAATGTACAGAATGTTGAATCGCCAAGGTGCCCCCGAATGCTTCAAAACTCCCTGACTTCGCTAATTCTTTGAGTTCTTGAACGTTTTCATCAGACAACCCTTCCGGGACAGGTGAAACAAGCACATTTTTATTAAAGGCATCTGAAACAACCGCAGACTCTTTCCTATAGGAAACCCCTTCATCTGTCTGAGTGCCTATGATTTTCTCTGCCGGAATCATACCCGGTTGGAGCTGCGCAATCGGCACCAACGTGCTGAGGCACGACATGTCCAAATTAAGCATGTAGGTGCTGATGATGGGTAAAATCAAACGATAGACCACTGCAAAAAACAGAAACTTTTCCCAATACGCTAATAGGAGGATTGGATTAAATATTAAAATGGCAGCGACAGGAATGAAATATACCGGATAAGAAATATACGCTTTGATTTTGAATTTTTTCGTGATCCGATCAAGCGTGTATGACAAAATAATTGCCAGCACCAGATGAAAAAAAGTGAATGGACTTTTCGATTGATATGCGAAGAATTCGACACAGAGTAGAATCGCTAAAAAACGGAGTAGGGACAATAGATTTTCTGGAAGTTGTTGGACGAATTCTTTAACGGGAAACTCCTTGGGAAGTGGAAACGTTTTATCAACCCTTCCGAGACTAAAACCTCGCCCTTCAGGTCGGGGATACAGTCTCGGTTTCGTGGAAAGGACCAAACCTTTGTCGTGTAAAAAAGATTTGATTTGGTTTTCCGTAAAAATGTGGTATCATTAAAGTATCCGTTGGACCGACATATTTAGCACAATCGCTTGATTGTGTGTCGGTCCCACCCACTAAATAGGGTGAAAAGACGGATAACGGATATACCATGCGAAACACGAAACATAAACTTTTTCATGATAAGACGTTGCGACATTTGCACGATGCCCTAAACATCTGTGGCGTTGTGCGGAATCATTTCATTGCGCTTTCTATGCGATATTACCGCCGCTATGGTAAAGGCTTGTCGTATGCGAAAATGTCTAAGCACTTGACGAAACTCAAGAAACTTGAGAAATATCAGCATTGGAATATCCCTTACTCGTGGTCATTGCAAAATATGCTCAAACGCTTGACACAATCCTTTAGAGAAATGCGAACCCTTGAACGTGGACACCCACAATTCAAGTCCTGCAAGAAACATAAGGGAATGACGTTTGACGGAACCCAAGCCCCGCTTGAGAAAGTTTTGGAGAAACAGAAACACCATAGAAATCATCCGACGTATAAAATCCGCTTGAATGGACGTTGGTATCGTTTTGCCTTGCACCGTGAGATACAAGGTGAAATTACGCGCGTTCAAGTTACCAGAGACGCACTTGGAGATGTGTATATTACCCTTACTGAAGACTACTCGGAAATCAAATATGAACCCAAGACAGGTAAAGCTGAAGGGTTTGATTTTGGTATCACAGAAGATTTCCTGATAGGCAGTAATGGGAAAACCTACCCGTCTCCGATGTTTTACAAACGCAATGCCAAGCAGTTGGCAGCAGCACAAAAGGTGTATTCTCGCAAGGTCAAAGGCTCTAACAATCAGGAGCGCGAACGCAAGAACCTCGCACGTCTTCATAAAAAGACGGCAAATCAACGAACAGATCACCACTGGAAACTGGCGATAGACCTCTGCCGTGATTTTGACATCCTGTTCTTTGAAGACCTGAACCTTGAGGGTATGAAACGCTTGTGGGGCAAACAGGTCTCTGACCTCGGCTTCGGTGAGTTTATGCGGAAACTCAAACATCAGTCTCATAAGCGTATCCGCTCCGTGCTGAAGATTCGGCGGTGGACTCCCACCACAAAGTGCTGCTCTGTTTGTGACCATAAAAATGATACGCTGACGTTAGCAGATAGAGTATGGATCTGTCCAAAGTGTCATACACACTTAGATCGAGACCATAACGCTGCTATCAACATTCTTAAGGAAGGGGTAGCTTCCTTTGGGTTAGGAGAAGTAAGACCGATTGTCCTGTTCAACAAGATTCTCGGCATCTCCGTTGCATCGTCCTATCCGTTGCTGAATTCCACAAACGCTTCTGCCTAACGATTGCAGAAGCCTCGCCCTTTAGGGCGGGGTCTATCACATAAAATAGGTAATTCCTCTCGCGGTCGTCTCCCGATGTGAAGAAAATTCTCTGGAAAATCGTGGCGATAACTCTCTTCTATCGAACCCGCTGCCAAAAAGAGAATCTCCGGCATTAATCGAGCGACATCCACAAAAACACCCGCACCCTTTTCAACCTGAAACCTCGATATGTATCCAACGAGCGGCTTCTCGGTAATTTCAGGTTTATCTAATAATTCCGCAATCTCCTGTTTTGCCTCTGTCTTATCTTTGGGCTGGAAGAATTTGGTATCTACACCACAGGGAACAATGTGAAACAATGAGGGATCATGAATGAATGTCGAATACAAATCAATGGTAGGCTGACTGAGTGTCATGAAAGCATCAAAATTCCGCATTGAAGCATACCAGCGCAGCATTCCATTGATGATTCGTCCGTTCCCCCCACGTGCAGTGTAAACCGGTAACACGACAGGAACGTGCAGATAATTGAGTAAGGACATCATCTCAACTTCGTCAAGATACCACAATAAAACGCCGTCATAATTTTCCTTGATAACGCTATAAATAGATGATTTCTCATGAATATTGAAAGGCGTCAGAACCATATTATCCATCTCCTCAAATTCCTGAGTTACATGAATTGTGGCATGCTTCGACAAAGCCTTGAGCAATTCAGTATGGGCAACAGAGGCACCCAAGGTGTTCCATCTCAATTGATCATGGGTTGAATGCAGTCTGGGCGCGAGGATTTTTAAGGGAGGTGTCTCCAAAGCCCTTGAGAAGCTTTGTATCTGAGGCCAATGAAGGTAATGGAGACAATTGCGGATTTCAGATTCAGTATACTTGTCTGCTAAGTCAGAAACGATATCTTCAGTATCCGATTCAATTCGATCAAATACATCTTGAACCAATCCATCAACAGGCAAAAGCCGATGGTAATCTAAATCTGCTAAATAAGCGTTTTCTTGGTATTCTATAAGTTTATATCGGTGCGCTATTTTTCGTCATCCTATCCCAATTTCGTATTGAGCGTTTCATAGTGAAGGGACTCCCTTAACAATCCCAAGTCTTTAGACTTCGGGTCAGTCCCAGTTGATTCGTGCGAAGTTAAAAAGTGTTGACACAAAACAGAAAAATATGATATAATTGGAGTATCAGCAGTGGGAGGCAATGCAACCTTTATCAACTTTGATAAAGTGCCTCCCCGTCCAAGTTGCATAAAGGACTTTGCTGTTTGCTGGAAACTCCGATTTAGATACCGATATACATTATAGAGTTGTATATCGCCTAAACACAATTGAGACTTTTAGAGTCTCCGTGATACTCGCTAATTGAGCGGTCACGTATCAAGGTGTTCCACAACTCAAAACTCACCTTGTAGTCGGATAAGTGGTGCGTCCCGTAGGCGTTGCATTTCCCCTACGTAACTTAGGTAAGCGGTTACTCTTAGAGAACCCAAACCTTTGGAGTCGCTATAAGCGATAAAACGCTGCTCGTATGCCTTGTGGAGGCGAGTCTTTTCTTAGAGAAGCCCACGACTTTAGTCGTTGGGAGTGCATCACATATGATATCTTTCAATTATTATCCGTTTTATGCGTAAGTTCTAACTTATGCTTATATAGCAAGTATCATGCCAATGTGAGAAACCGCGCTGTGACAGGATCTCGCCTTTTTTCAACTGGAAAGATTCTTTCCAACTGGAAAGATTTTTTCCACTGAATTGGAAAGATTCTTTCCAAAGTCAACTTTCACCTATAAGCGCGCTTTGACAAAAGTCGCTACGCATTATAGGTGTGTAACTTGGCGCGCAAGGTGGGTCGGCTAATCCCCAAAACCGTCGCCGTTTTTGATTGATTGCCGTTCTCCCGTGCTAAGGTTATCAAGATGGCTGACTTCTCTATCTCTTTCAAGGTTGTGCCGATAGGGAAGGGCAGTATGGAACGTCCGAGGTCGGTAGAATCCTCCGAAGCGAGGTCTAATGGGGGTGCGTGAGATTTCCGAAGGGTTTCGGGTAAGTGCTGGGGTAAGATGAGACCGCCTTATTCCCTTATCAGGGGGTTGAGGGACTTAATGTTAAACCTCGGTTTGTAGATAGGGTGTGAGCAATCCTTGGAGCTGGAGGCGTGCGTTACGGAGATGCGTTTTGATGGTGCCTTCGGAACGTTTCAAACGGGTTGCGATGGTTTTGATGGGCATTTCATGGAGGTAGTATAGGAGAAAGACGCGTTTGCGTGTTGGGGTCAGGTGTTTGACGGCGCCGTGAAGTTGCTCTCGGAGTTCCTGACGTTCGATGTCTTGGCTCGGACAGGTGTGTGTGTCTGTGATGCGGCGTTCGTCGATGTCGTGAATGGGTTCGGCGATGCGTGCGACTTTCTGTTTTCGGTAGTAGTCGATACAGACGTTTTCAGCGATGCGGTAGAGCCAACTGTAAAACGAAGCGTCTGCGCGGAAGGTGTTGATGGCGCGAAGTGCTTTTAGCCACGTGTCTTGTGTGAGGTCTTTAGCGGTCTCGGTATCTTTGATGCGTCCCAAAATATGGGTATAGAGGCGGTGTTGGTATGTGGTGACAAGTGGGGTGAACGCTTCGGTGTCGCCGTGTTGGGTGCGCTCGATGCAGTGTCTTTCGTTGAAGTGGGGCAACCTTGTGTCTCCTTTCATTTTAGCCAAGGTCCGGGATTGAGGGTTAGGGGTCTCTGCTGTCCTGCTTTTTCGAGGGTTACCTGCTTTGGTTGGATGTCGGTGACGGTGGTGTCTGTATC
Organism: uncultured Poribacteria bacterium; assembly: GCA_951813545.1. Classification (GTDB taxonomy): domain Bacteria; phylum Poribacteria; class WGA-4E; order WGA-4E; family WGA-3G; genus WGA-3G. The sequence goes on along the minus strand of CATOTL010000001.1, from coordinate 41,881 downwards.
AAGTTTATCACCGGTGGAGACGATATATGTTTTATTTCCCGCGGTCGTTTGGAGAATGGCATTTGGTGATACGTCAGCGTTTTTTGGCAGGATCGTTCCGATAAGGCGGTAGGGTTCTTTTGGTCGTGGTGGTCGCCAGCCGAGTGGACGGAACAGGTTGTTGTCTATGATGGTGCGGTAGAAGGGGACAGACTCGAAGGATGAGGTAGTGGACGTGTAGAGGGAGGCAGGCGGCATAATGTTGCGGGTCTGGGAAACTTTTCTTTCTCGGATGGCATTTACCGCCGATTTTTCAGATGAGGCAAACATCGAGGCATAGAGAGCGAAGTAGACCGCAAGGACAGAAAAAAACAATGCCAAAAAGGAAAGCACTTTTTTGGCATTGTTTTTCTGTAAACTAAGTTGCACAAGATGTATCAGTTGCGGACCAATGGTTTCCATTGTTATCAGAGCCCCAAGAACTCGAATCTGCACACATCTGCTGCCCGTTTCTTAACCTCATGTGACTCACACCATCAGAAAAGGATCCATTGATATTATTACCGCTAACCGGTTGGACTGCCATTCCAATAGAACACATGTAGGAACCGTTCCGAACAACCGCTGTGCCGCGCGCCTTCGTCTCAGCGATAAGCCAATTCCCGCTTACACTAACATCGGCGTACGCATAATAAGGACCATGCCATACAGCGTCAGTGAAGACGGTGAAACTCATCAATAAAAACATCAGAACGAAAAAAACACTCAAAAATTTCATGTTAATCTCCTTTTTTATCTCGAAAGTCCGAGAAATTCGTAGGGGTCAATGCCCCCATCTGGGAATTCATGAATCGTTAAATGAGGCGGAAATATACCTTTCTGGATGTCATCGTAATATTGATCGCTAACTGCTGGAGTAGTGAGTTGACGTCGAACATACGGTTTACCACCTATACCCGGATTATCCGCCCATTCAATGTAGACCACATCATCGATAATGGGGTAAATCAGGCGATGCCCGTTATCATATACGCCACCAATAGTGCGAACGCCTTGATTCCATAATTCTATCCGCACCCTTGATATTAACTCATGATCCGGTTCCATTGAGCGTAGTGCAGTTTCACTCCAAACACCCTGATCAGGATAACCTGAAGGGATTTCTGGGAAGGGACCAAAACCGTAAGGCGAGACGGGTACCTCTTCGGCGGGGACTTCTTCTGAAACGAAATCATCCGGTAAGAACGCATCCGCCATGTCGAGCACTTCGGAAGTTTCATCTATCGGTGATGCATCCGTGTCGTTAGACATCGGTTGCGTCTCGTCGGTTTCAAGGTCGGTTCCGGTTTGTTGAAAGTCGACCGTGCTTGTATCAACGGTGTTCTGTTCGGAACGCGTCTCGTGCAGCGCAACATCTGTCCGTGTGAATTCAGTATCAGTCGTGCGGTGGACGTGCCAACTATAGAGCCAGCTGCCCCCGACAATCACAACAAAGAAAACGAGTCCAACTTGGATCAATCGGCTTGAGAAGATATTACGGAACATACCAGACCTCCTTATGAGTATGCCTTACACAGATTGATGGATGCCTTAACAGAACCTGAAAACCATCTATCTCTGTAAGGTGCTCACCTACAGAGTAGCAAGTATCGTGCCACTGTGAGAAACCGCACTGTGACAGGATCTCGCCTTTTTTCCACTGAATTGGAAAGATTCTTTCCAACTGGAAAGATTTTTTCCACTGAATTGGAAAGATTCTTTCCAAATTCAACTTTCACCTATAAGTGAATGGCTTCAGTCGTTTTCGCTGCATTTTTTAAAATAGAGTATTGCGTAGGGGAATGACGCGGGGAGAGTTTTAACGAACCAGGGCTGTTGCAGAAGTGGCGAAAAACCCTTTGCAATCAACTCTCAACAGAATACCACAAAGCGTCAAAAACGTCAAACGAAAAAGAGCGATGTCCCTTTTTTCACTGTTGCCGACATCCCGCATATCCCAGACGAAAAAATAAGCACCTCAAAGTGAGGCAATCTTGTGTTTGTTTTTATTTTAGCCAAACGGAAGGATTGAATTTTAGGGTCCTTTGCTGCCCTGCTTTTTCGAGGGTTACTTGTTTGGCTTGGATGTCGGTGAGGGTTGTGTCTGTGTCAAGTTTGGCACCGGTGGAGACGATATATGTTTTGTTTCCCGCGGTCGTTTGGATAATGGCATTTGGCGGTGATTTTCCGTCTTTAGGGATGAGCGTGCCGAGCAGGCGATAGGGTTCGGACGCGGTGGTCGCCACCCCAGTGGACGGAACAGGTTGTTGTTGACGATGATTTGATAAAAGTCAGGTGACGTTTGGACGGGTGCGAAAAGGATAAGAGCCTTTGTTGAAGTCGGGGGTGCTTCAGAACTCGAGTGCGTTTCGTCCGACGGTCCGACAGTAGTTGTTTTTATCGTGTGTTGCGGTTGTGGGTCCAGTGGTTTGTAGCGGGAAAAAAGGATCGCGCAAGATAGAACGCTTATAAGCGCGATCTGTTTGAGGTGCTTTTTCAAAAGTAGACTCTCTGAAATCGAAAAGGTTTCCGTCCAGCGTCAAGGGAGGCATGTGGACGGAAACCTTGTTAGGTTGGTGATTTGTCATCTAATAACCCGAGCGGTTTTCAGATTCCCGCGGTCTCTGCGTTAGAGATGGATATGACAAGAATCATCATCCTCTACAGAAGCGTTTGAACCACCTGCGGAGTTCCCCTGACTTGACAGTATCCAGACCCTTTTATTGACTATACACTAACCCAAATTGATAATTGTAAACCCATGGGATACCCTTTATAGTGTTTTATCGAAAAAACAAAAAGAGCACCCCATGGACTTGACTATTGTAGCAGTTTATACGATTGTGACGACTTATAGTGATACACTACAACTAGCAGTCTGTGAGATTTGATTGTAAACATTACCAGACCCTGAAGCACTTACGTTAGACAGACTGCTTGTATCAATGTCGTACTGTGTATAGTCAGCGCCTCCCTTAGACAGATATCCTGAGTAATCACCACAATCATCATCAGGAGAGACTCCGTCTGTAACTCTAGCATATATTTGCCAATGTCCGTACGGCGTACCTACGGCACCATTAGGGAGGACGAGTGTTTGAGCTGCACTAACATAACCATTTGCCCGTGCTTCTACGCCACTACTTTTCATCTTCTTTTTACCACCGGCCCTCGCTGTGATGGATGGATGGGCAGAATGACTATCAGTAAGTGCTACTTGTCTGCTGGGAAATTCCCCGCCGACTGTAGAGTCTATTACGACAGTAGGGTTGTGTGCTGAACTAGAAGTGATAAAAAAACTGAAAACAATTAAGAAAGCGCACGTGACTGTGAGTCTGAGAATCAACATTTTTGTCTCCTTTGTTTACTCTAATCCTAAAAATGTGTATGGATCTATTCCAACATCTTCGGAATCCATGTCAATTAAAGTGACACCGGTTGGAATGTTACCTTCCAGTATCTGATCTATTGCTGATTGATTGTGTTCTCCAGAAGTCCACTCTCCGATACGCCGTTGAACTGTTCCATCTGCACCTTCATGCACTGTATAACGAACATACATGGTGTTTGGGTATTGTAAGTAGACTTTACCGTCCTCAAGCGTGGCACTTATAAATTGAGTATCGCCTTCATTCCATGATGCGATCATAACGCGGTGAATTAACTCTATGTTCCTCTGGTTGGATCGTGGCAAGCTACCGGGGTACTGCCAAACGGTTTGTCCGTGGTGGGCAGCATAATCCGCCGGTATCTCTGGGTAGGGTCCGAATCCAAACGGCGAGACTGGAACCTCTTCAGCGGTTTCCTCCTCTGCAACGAAATCATCCGGTAGGAAGGCATCCGCCATGTCGAGCACTTCGGAAGTCTCATCTATCGGGGACACGTCCGTGTCGTCAGACATCGGTTGCGTCTCGTCGGTTTCAAGGTCGGTTCCGGTTTGTTGAAAGTCCACCGTGCTTGTATCAACGGTGTTCTGTTCGGAACGCGTCTCGTGCAGCGCAACATCTGTCCGTGTGAATTCAGTATCAGTCGTGCGGTGGACGTGCCAACTATAGAGCCAGCTGCCCCCGACAATCACAACAAAGAAAACGAGTCCAACTTGGATCAATCGGCTTGAGAGGATATTACGGAACATACCAGACCTCCTTATGAGTATGCCTTACACAGATTGATGGATGCCTTAACAGAACCTGAAAACCATCTATCTCTGTAAGGTGCTCACCTACAGAGTAGCAAGTATCGTGCCACTGTGAGAAACCGCGCTGTGACAGGATCTCGCCTTTTTTCCACTGAATTGGAAAGATTCTTTCCAGTTGGAAAGATTTTTTCCACTGAATTGGAAAGATTCTTTCCAAATTCAACTTTCACCTATAAGTGAATGGCTTCAGTCGTTTTCGCTGCATTTTTTAAAATAGAGTATTGCGTAGGGGAATGAAGCGTGGAGAGTTTTAACGAACCAAGGCTGTTGCAGAAGTGGCGAAAAACCCTTTGCAATCAACTCTCAACAGAATACCACAAAGCGTCAAAAACGTCAAACGAAAAAGAGCGATGTCCCTTTTTTCACTGTTGCCGACATCCCGCATATCCCAGACGAAAAAATAAGCACCTCAAAGTGAGGCAATCTTGTGTCTCCTTTCATTTTAGCCAAGGTCCGGGATTGAGGGTTAGGGGTCTCTGCTGTCCTGCTTTTTCGAGGGTTACCTGCTTTGGTTGGATGTCGGTGAGGGTTGTGTCTGCGTCAAGTTTGTCACCGGTGGAGACGATATATGTTTTGTTTCCCGCGGTCGTTTGGAGAATGGCTTGTGGCGGTGATTTTCCGTCTTTGGGGATGAGTGTGCCGAGCAAGCGGTAGGGTTCTTTTGGTCGTGGTGGTCACCAGCCGAGTGGACGGAACAGGTTGTTGTCTATGATGGTGCGGTAGAAATCTGAGTCTTGAAAATCACCTATGTGGGAAGCGGGTGTAGCGGTCTGTAGGTGTCCGCCAGCGCGTGTGACCGGTTTGCTTTTCGGCGTATTGACCATAACCGTTTTATCACGAACGGGGGTGGTCAGAAGGGCGTGTGTCAGCAAGGTTAAACCAAGCAGGACAATACCGATCCCGACGGCAATAGCGGTGTGTTTCAGAGGTAATTTGGGTGTCATGGTATTTCTGTTATCGCTGTGGTGGTCAAAAAGCAGTGCCACGCGAAGTGACACTGCCAATTTTTAGAAACCGCTCTGGCCTTCAAGGTGTCTACTGTGAAGCGGAAACTGTCGGCTCTGCCTGCCGTGTTGCGTTCTTGCGTTGCCTTGCTTTGAGAAGCAGTTCTCTTGCGCGTGCCTTGCGCTCGGCGCAGCATCCACAGGCTTTTTTCTTTCCTGTGACGGTTGTTGCCTTGTAAGCATTTTTTTCTGTGGCTGTGGGTGTCTCAACTGTTTCTTGTTGAACAGGTACCTGCGTACGGTGCGTTTCGTTCGCGGGACTGATAACGACCGAGAGAATGGCAATAACAATTAGGGTGGCAATACCGTATACAAAATGTATTTTTTTGACTTCTCCCACACCTAAAGGAGTGGGATTCTTTCGTTCTTGTTTCATAGTTCGTAGCCTCCACTTGTGAAGGTCTTACACAAACTCCACAAGCGTTTTATCTCTCCGTATGCCCTACGGCGAGGTTCTTTAGATTTATTGCAGCGTTTTGGTCTCTGTCTATAGAGACACCACAACTACTACAATGATACTGTCTCTCTGATAATGAGAGTTCTTTTTTCTTGTGTCCACAACTACTACAGGTTTTACTCGACGCATAGAAGTGCGGTGCTTCTACAATAGGTATCCCAAGCACTTCTGCTTTAGACTTGAGTTTAGCAAGAAACCCACCGAGTGCTGAATCAGAGAGTGCTTTCGCCAGTTTCTTATTCTTGAGTAGGTTCGTAACCTTTAGCGTTTCTATCCCGATAGCACTTGCCATATTTACAATCTCTGTCGTTGCCTTATGCTGTGCGTCTAATCTGATACAAGCAATCCTATAGTCGATACGTTCTACTATACGTTTTTGCTTATACCAGTTGTTAGATAGAAATACTTTACGGCTCATTTTACGTTGCTCACGCTTTAGCTTGCGTTCATACCTTTTCAGCGGTCTTGGGTTAGGATACTGTTTACCCTTATCAAGTGTCGCAAGTGAGTTTATACCTACGTCTATACCGACTACAGGGAGTCCACGCATGTCTCGTGGAGCCTTCGGTTTACCTGTATCTATGGTTATAGAAACAAACCAACGGTGTGCTGTTCTTGATATTGTTACCTTGATCAGTTCACCCTTAAATCTCAACTTCTCAAACATGCCTACCCAACCTATTTTAGGGAGGCGGATACGTTTACCTTTTATACTAACACTGCTTGGGTCTGTGCTATAAGATTGGCGATCTCTGCGTCTTTTTTGCTTCGGAAACCTATTTTGACCCTTACGCCAACGACTTATTGCGTCACCGAAGTTCTTGATACCAAACAACGCAGCACGCTGATCCATGCCCCGTGTCCAGTCAATATCACGCTTTGCTATATTGAAGCGCTTATTCAACTCTTGCCAATGCTGCGGGTCATTCTTGTAATCTGATAACGCACAATTATACGCAAAACGAGCATAACCACATTGTTGGGAAAACCATACGCGTTGCTCGTCGGTTACGTCTAATGCTATCTTATGTGACTTAAGTGCCATTTGGGTATATCTCGCATCTCGTATCTTATCCCCTGACAAGTGGGAGACAGGCACGTAGTCTTGCGACTACGCTTGTCATGCCTGTCTACGAGATACTATACTTATACCACCTTATCCCCTAAATGTCAAATCTTTTTTTATACCAGAACGAACACTACTTGATTTGACCCAAGCATAAATGCTTGGGATTGTTAAGTATTATCCTTCACTGTTTGTGTAAGATTCAGCAACGGATTTCGGTGTTATTAAGGGGTCTTGTGCCTTTCATGATGTCATCCTTTTACGCGAGCGTCTATGGCTTGATCCAATATCGAGGCAACGAGTTCAGAGAGACTCATGCCTTCTGCGGCTGCACGTTTGGAGAGTTGTATATGAACATCGGTGGGAACCTGTTGAACCCACGTTGGCGATGAACCCGGCTCAGGTATCTCCTGTCCATCTTCTGCTGCAGCTTCAATCCAGCACTGCAGGGCATCCTTTCCATTTTCAATGGCTTCTTCAAGTGTTTCGCCATCGGACATACAACCCGGAAGGTCCGGAAACTCGATTAAATACCCGCCCCCTTCTTCTGGTCGTAAGACGCGTGTCATGAATGGATACATCAGTTTTTCCATTGATTCTTTTCCTTTCTACGCATTATCGGCTCAGAGCCCTTCAATCATCCGCACAAGTTTCCGAATATAGACAGACTTTATCGGACGGCGGGCGGGAATGCTCAAATTCTGATGCGATGCGTGCAGGAGTGTGACATGACTGCCGCCCCCTCGCGGGCGTCGTATTGAAAACCCATATCGTTTTGCTAACGTCTCAACATCAGCCAGTTTCCAGTCGCCACGCGGATTGTTCTTCATCCTTTCGAGGAGTTTATCGGAGCGTCGTCTTTGAGCAGCCATTCAGTGCTGTTCCTTTGAAGTTAAAATGGACATCCAATTGACAATCCCCGCAACCCCTACCAGAACGATAACGATCCAAAGCATCATTTTCATCCGATCAAGGCGCCCATTGATGCTATTGAGGTGCGTGTTTATCTCAACAACTGTCGCTTCTCTCTCCCAAACTCGTGTCTATAGGATCTATGGCGGTTTTCCCAATTCCTCTCGAAATATCTGACGGTTCTTCTCTAAATCCGTCTCCGTGAGTTCGGCATGGACTGGAAGCCAAGCGATCACAGAAAAGAGTATTGGGAGCACGAGTATCGTTTTCATCGGGTGTTCCAGTGCCAATTTAATTTATCCCACTGCTATGGTCAGAGGGTGGCAGAAACGACAAGTGCCGTTCGTAGCAGTGCCACCCAAACTGGTTTGAATAGTATATCACAAAAATAGGGAAATTACAAATTTCGTAAATAAGTCTTCCACGCGGTGGTTTGCTGTCCAACTGCCTGCATATTTTTGGGCTTTACGATAACGTTGCGTCTTGGTTTTGTAGATAGGGTGTGAGCAATTCTCGGAGCTGGAGGCGTGCGTTGCGGAGGTGTGTTTTGATGGTGCCTTCGGAGCGTTTCATAAGGGTTGCGATGGTTTTGATGGGCATTTCGTGGAGGTAGTATAGGAGAAAGACGCGTTTGCGTGTTGGTGTCAGGTGCTTGACGGCTTCTTGAAGTTGCTGTCGGAGTTCCTGACGTGTAATGTCTTGGCTCGGACAGGTGTGTGTGTCTGTGATGCGGCGTTCGTCGATGTCGTGGATGGGTTCGATGATGCGTGCGACTTTCTGTTTTCGGTAGTAGTCGATACAGACGTTTTCAGCGATGCGGTAGAGCCAGCTGTAAAACGAAGCGTCTGCGCGGAAGGTGTTGATGGCGCGAAGTGCTTTTAGCCACGTGTCTTGTGTGAGGTCTTTTGCGGTCTCGGTATCTTTGATGCGTCCCAAGATGTGCGTATAGAGACGGGGCTGGTATGTGGTGACAAGTGGGGTGAACGCTTCGGTGTCGCCGTGTTGGGTGCGCTCGATGCAGTGTCTTTCGTTGAAGTGGGGCAACCTTGTGTTTCCTTTCATTTTAGTGCAGGTCTGGGATTGAGGTTTAGGGGTCTCTGCTGTCCTGCTTTCTTCAGATTGAAAAAAGATAGCAGAGGGCAAGGGTTGCGTCCTACTACCTTTTTTCTGACGGAATGAAAGATGTTGAGCGAAGGTCACTCCTACACAGCAGTATGTGGTATGCAAATGTGTTGAACCACCGGTTGATAATCTCCAACCCCGTGGGAGCTAATGCCTGACTGGAATCATTGAGGCTTTTTGGCAACCTCTTGATCCTCGGTTTCTTGCTCTGCGGATTCCGGTTCCGGGGAAACCGTCTGCTGTTTTATGGCTTTGCGGAGACGTTCCATCCGCTCTGCACAACACCCACACGATTTCTTTTTGGATTTCGCTTTTACCGCAGATTGCGTCGCATCCTTCGGCTGATTCGTGAGTGTTGGTGTCTGTTGGTCCGTCATCGCAACGGGACTGACGAGTGTGTAGACGATAAAACACACGGCAATCACACCGATACAGAGCAATGTTTTTATCGCAAGCGTTATACTTTTTTGTTTCATTGAGAGTTCTCCTTTCTTTTCAGCAGAGGTTCAATCCGCTTAGCAATCTCTGGATCGTCAGATTTTAAGCGACGGAGCCCTTCTTGGGGTCCATAGCGGTTCAAAGTGGAGATCGCTTTTTGATAACGTTCCGGTTTAAACTGTTCTCGGAGGGAAGCCTCAAGTTGTGCTTCAGTTGGTAGTTCAGGTGTTAACTGTTCTGCGTCTATTTCGATGGGCTGCTCTGTCACCTGTTCTAACATCTCTGTTTCGGTTGTGGGAATATCCGCCTCCAATGTTGGCGGCTCGGGTAATAGTTCTGCTTCTTCTGTTGAAAATTCCACTGTGTCTTGTGCATCTGGTGGCATCTCAAAGGTGAATTCACTTTCGCTGGCGACAGTCTCCGGCGTTTGTTCAACAGGTGAGGGAACTGGGTTTCGGAGGGTTTGAACAACCCACTTCCCGAATGCCTTATTATTTCCCTGAAACTTGCCGGATACCCACGCGGAATTCCGTTTATCCCTGCGGAATTTCATAACAAGATCCATGAAACGATCTAATTCTTCTTGATTCTTTGGATCAAGTTCTGCCGAGCCCGCCACTTCTACTAAGCGTTGGCGCATCTCCTGCTCAAATTCCTCTGGTTCTCCGGTTGGGAAGACGCTGCGGTATTGTTCTGTAAACATATTGCGATTGACTTTCAAACCTTGGGATTCAAAGAACGCGAAAGTATCTGCTAAGCCATTCGAGTCGCTTTTCAAAAACGCTTGCCCCTCGGAGGACTCCAGAATCTCAAATATGCGTTGCATCTCTGGACTCGCGAGTTGTTCTTCAGAAAAGAAAGCACCAAGTTGCTCTCTTGGTCCGGTTTTGTTTGTCTCAGTTGGAATCGTGCTTGATTGAGAGGGCTGATCGTTATTGATAGATTTCTCCTTCTCATCGGTTTGACGATTTGGTTCGGTCATATCAGCAGGTTTTGAAATCCACAAAAAGGCACTAACACCTATTAGGATTAACATAATACCAAGAATAGGGTAAAATAATTTGTTCATTCTGTTATTTCTCCTTATTGATGAAATTCTCCAGCCATCCATCTTTGGAACACTTGAACGTCCGTAAAATCTTTGAGAATATATCCGATTAACACGGGATCCTTGATGGCGATCCAAATAAGTGCGTCATGCTCACCGTGTTCACCAAGCAGTTCTCCAGCACTCGTAGCATCTGTCCGCTCAGTTTCTTTAACGTAAAGGGTGACTTCCGCGAGAAAGAAAAGGAGACCCAACCCGTCTACAGCATTCCGATCATCGTCTACAAAATGCCTAACTGCTATATCTAGTCCGGGACCATCTAGCAACTTCGCCCATTCATCTCGAAACCTTTCAGGGTTTTCGCCATGGTATTCACGGGTCATAACATGCCTATGATATTTCGCAAAAAGATGTGTATTCGCGGCATCTTCTTCATCAGGTTTCTCAAGATGTTCCTTCAAAAATGGCATATATCGCGATGGATCTAACGCTGCGATGTGCCAGTACGCATCAAACGTCTGAAACTGATCTTCTATGGGATGGTTATGTCTGAGGAAGTCTAAATAGGTTTTGGACGTGACAAGCCGTCGGAGGGTTTTGAAGTCGTCATCTAAAATGTCACCAGGGTTTTCACGTTTGAGGTGTTCAAACGTCTCCTCGATCGTTGGCGGTCGTGCGATTGACGCAATACTATCTTCCGTGTCAATGTCCGCTTTTTCGGGTTTGAGAGTGCTTGGATCGGGACTTGATTGACACGCAAAAAATAGCGATCCGGCTAAAAGGAGACAGATCTGCAGTGGGTTGAAAAAACGCTCACACTTAAAGAATCGCATGTTCGTTATATCCTCAGAAGGTTAGGATGTTGTCCGAGAGGGTACTGTGATGCACTCCCACAGCTAAAGCGGTGGGCTTCTTTGAAGACGCGACTCCCAACAGTATTCGCGCAGCGTTTCGTCTAACTCTGGGTAGACTGGAACGGTATGAGTTCGGCTTTGGTAACTCTGAGACCGAACCTACACGGGTTATACTTACCCGCGGTGCGCACCACAGACACGACTACAAGGGACAGATAGCTTGGGTGGCCCCCTGATACGTAACAATACCCAATGTATTCGTTACCGTTGTTTTACGAACATTTTGGCTATCACCTCACTTGTAGTGGTGATAGATAATCAAAAATGGTATCAACCCATAACCTTAACCCATTATACTGATAGGGCGGGCAGTCACTCTACCAAGCGGTAGAGTCAGTATGACTGCCACGGGTTATGAGAATAGTATACCATAATTTTTTGTCTTGTGTCAACTCTTTTTTGACTCCAGCACGGGCGTTACGGGGTTGGACCCGAAGCCTAAACGCTTGGGATTGTCATTTAATTCCCTTCAGTAACACGCCGTCTGCACTATCGTAGGACAATAGACGTTTGTCACTGTCTTTCGTTTTCTGGGCGTTGCCCCTGCTGACCCCCATTTTTACTAAATTCTCCATCCACCCATCTCTGGAACACTTGAGTATTGGGAAAATCTTTGAGGATGTATCCGAGGCGCACCGGTTCTTGAAGTGCGAACCGTAAAAACCCTTTTTGAGCCCCCCGTTCAAGAAAAAATGCTTGGATTTTTTTCCGATCTTCCTCTTGCATTTTCTTGACCCAAAGGTCATGATACATAAAAACCTTTAACCAAAGAAGGACATTTAATCCGCCATTAGCGTTACTAAAGCGTTTCTTTAGCCAAGAGTACACAGGCTCATTTATCAGCATTTCTAGCAGAGCGTCATTTACTTGGATTGACTCGTCGTGGTATCTTCGGACATTGAGGTTACGATGAAACAAAGTCATATAATGAAGGACCTCAACATCCTCAGCAGTGGGTTCAGCGAGCGGTGGCTTAAAATGTGTGTTCAAAAACTCCATGTACCCTTCCTCATCTACGGACGCTAACTCCCAAAACGCATCAAACGTCCGAAACTGATTTTCCTGCGGATAGGTACGTTTCAAGAAGTCTACATAGGTTTCTGACTCGATGATTTCTCGAATCCTTGTGAAGTCTTCGTCTAAAACGTTGCCGGGAAATTCCAGACGCAACGCTGCCATCATCTCCGCAATTGTGGGGGGCCTTTGCATCGGTGCCATTGGCGCGGCAGCGACTTGGGGTGCGACCTCCATTTCTGCTGCAAACATATTTTTCTCTATATTTGCCAGCAATTCTGCCACCATTTCTTTGGAGATTGAGTTCGGTGTTATTTCTACTGTAGAAGTAGGGGCTAACACGTTACGGTTCTCGGGTTCCGAACAACCGCAAACTGCTGCAACCCCGAGAAACACACAAAACGTCAACAGATTCAACAGAGACTGATATTGACATCGAAAATAGAGCATCCGACTTTCTCCTTAGATGGAATAGATGAAGAGGCACCCGAGTCGATTCCCAATAGAGAATTCGGAATCGACTCAGGTGCCATAACCGGGCGTTGACTCATACATTAAGATGAGCCTCGCTCGCTAATGTTGTAAGACTGCATGGATATTTATCCAAAACACTCTTCGGCCGCGTGCACACACAGATTCCACGCATTTATAGCAGCTAGTAAACAAGCCAAATCAATGGCATTTGCGCATGTCTCTAATGCATGTTCGACTGCATCACCACATGCTGCTGCCGCCGCTGCACATCCATCGTTAGCATGTGCTTTTGGCACAAAATTATCTGTGAGTACGAACGCACCCATTGAAGCAAAAGCGATGAGTACGAGAACAGCGAGGGTTTTGACCTGAAAGCGATTCATGTAATTCTCCTTTATTTTAGTATTCGTGGATTGCTTTGGGAATGCAAACGGTAAGGCGTTTTGCGTTCTTGGCAATCCATTGTTGTTATATAAGATGCTAACCTAAGCGTTTCACAAAACAGGATGTTTGTGGTATACTTAGGCTAACGCTGTCATAGTCCGATTATGGCAGTGCCGCGTCGATGGGTAGTCATGATACCCTCGACGCACCTCTCAAAATAGAGGAGACTGCCAAGTTATTATATGAGGACTTACGCACCATCGATTCGTTGGCTTGTGCGTTTGGAAGCTTGGAAGCGTTGTGGCGTTTGTCCATCCAAGCATCCGGGTTCCCTTTCAGCCTTAATATCCATTTTGTGCGTAAGTTCTATATTATGCCTATATAGCAAGTATCGTGCCAATGTGAGAAACCGCACTGTGACAGGATCTCGCCTTTTTTCAACTGGGCATATTTTTCACACATGTGAACATTTTTCCATAGAACTGGGTAAAATGTACCCAGTCGCACACGAAACCAAGAGGGGTGCTTCTACCCGCGCGTCGGTAGTGGAAGGCAATGTCAAGTTTCCTTCTTCACACGTTGTAGTCGCGTAGTTTGTTGTGCAAGGTCCGCCGATGTATCCCGAGGATCTTTGCCGTTTTTGATTGATTGCCGTCCTCGCGTGCTAAGGTTATCAAGATGGCGGACTTCTCTATCTCTTTCAGGGTTGTGCCGATCGGGAAAGGCAGCGTGGAACGTCCGAGGTCGGTAGAATCGTCTGAAGCGAGGTCTAATGGCGGTGTATGGGATTTTTGAACGGGTTTGGGTAAGTGCTCGGGTAAGATGAGACCGCCTTTGGCTAACAGGACGGCTCGACCGATGACACCTTCCAACTCCCGGATATTCCCGGGCCAGGCATAGTCGTGAAATAATGAGAGGATTTCTGGGCTTATGTCCTCTATCTTTTGAGTGGTATCTGTGAGTGCTTTCGCCAAGAAGTGGATTGCTAACGCGGGGATGTCTCCTCGCCGTTCGCGCAATGCGGGCAGCGAGATATGCAGCGGTTTTAATCGCTCATAAAGGTCTCGGCGAAATCTACCGGCTTCAACGGCTTCGGCAAGGTCGGTGTTGGTAGCGGCTATGACGCGCACATCTATCGGAATCTGTTCCGTTCCGCCGACGCGCCGAATCTCGCCTTCCTGAAGTACCCGCAACAGCGTCGGTTGTAGGGGCATCGGAAGTTCAGCGATTTCATCAAGGAACAGTGTGCCGCCCGATGCGGTTTCAAACAACCCGATTTTTTGCTGATCCGCGCCGGTAAACGCCCCCTTCTCGTGACCAAAAAACTCACTTGCTATTAAGTACTCCGCAATCCCTCCACAGTTCACGACAGCTATGGCGTTCCCGGCACGAGGACTCTGGGCGTGTAAGGCAGCGGCGACCAACTCTTTCCCGGTCCCCGTCTCGCCAGAAATTAGCACCGTTTGAGAAGATTTAGCAAACGTCTCAATAGATTCGAGCACCTCAAGATGCGCTGCGCTCTCACCGAGAATGTCTGCGTAATCCCCGTGAAAATCCGATCTTGAGAGTGCCGTTTCCGGTGGTATCGTCTCTCCTGTTCTCGGTCCTGATTCTCCTGTAGTGTTAGGAGCACTGTCGTTTTCCTGCGCGGCTCCTTGCGGTCGCAGCATCGCCTCCTGAATGTGGCGAAAGGATTCACTGTCCTCGGAAGCCGTAAAGAAAGTGTAACCCTGCTGTTCAAGGAAGTCGCGCAAACATTCTCCATTGACAGCAGCGTCAACAGTGATGACGTAAACCTGATTCCCGCAATCCTCTGTTCCTATCGGGTTCTTCATCGTTTTCCCATCCGATTTTTAGGTTCCTGAGCAGATAAGTAAGGTGAGGGTCTATTCACTTGCCATGTAATTATTTTCTTCAAGTGAGATGTGGAACATTCCGCGGTGTTTGGTGGCGACGTAAAGTCTGTCGCGATCGACGACAAGCGATAGCACCTGACCCGGAACTCCCGGCGAAATCCGTTCCCATTTGTCATGAATATCCAAGCGATAGACACCCGTATCACCGGCACCGTAGATGGTTGCACCGTCCACCGCAAACCTGTCTATAACGACTTTATCGGCGAGGACGCGCCAGTGTTTCCCGGTTCGCGATGCTAAAACGCCGTTGTCTGTCGCGACGTAAACTGTTGACCCCGCAAACACAATATCCTTGAAACAGGTAAAACGAAATGGGAGGTTCGGTGTGATGTCTCTCCAACTGCTTCCCGCATCCTTGGATTGGAACAACCTACCACTCCATTTGCCTACGTAGACGGTCTTTCCTGAAACGGCTAACCTGAATCCACATTTCAAATCCCCTTCGGGCGACTCACCGGTATCCAGTAGTCCCGTGTCTTTCCATTCTGAATCACCGGGTTGCCATTTGAAAAGCTGCCGTTTGTATTCTGCGTAAAGCGTCCCGTCACTGATAGCGAATGCCCCAATTCGCTCATGTTCTCTCAGGTACAACATATACGAATCATCGCTTTCACGCCCCTCAGATAAGTGAGTCTGTTCCGCTTCCTTGTTATTTGTAGACGGGCCGACCCCTTCAAAAGCAGGAACCCCTTGAACCGGAATGAGAGTATTACCATCAGTGGACATACGAAAGACACACGAATTACTCTCTTCAGGTGAAATTACGTAAAGAATATTACCAGCAATCACCAATTGTGACTCGGCAGAGAAATCAAGGTGAGATTTTCCCTCTTTGACCGGCTTGTGCGAAAACTTATTCGCATCAACCGGAATAGGTTTCCACGATTCGCCTCCGTCTGTAGACTGGACAATGCCTTCCTCGGTATGCGCATAGAGTCTGTTATTGGCAAAAGCCAGATTCAGTATTCCGGTTCCCACCATCCCGTCCATAAACAGATGCCACGATTCACCAGCATCAGTTGTGCGGTAGATACCAGATGGACCTGTTTTGCAAAAAGTATTCTCGTTCACTGCTACAGACGGAAAAACATTTTGTCTAAGCGAGTCTATCTCAAGCCCAAGGTCTGTCCACGTCTGCCCACCATCCTTTGACCGGAACTGGTTGAACGACTGTGCTAAGATCGTCTTACCGGCAATCAACAAACTTATACCGGAGGGTGCTATTATACCCGTAGGTGTTATCTCAACCCAAGATGCTCCCAAGTCAGCGGAATGGAAAACCCTACTCAAACGCAAATTGTTGTCGTACATCATTTGTGATACTTCCGTTGGTTCTGATCCAATCTGTGGTAAGGTGAAAAAATTAGGACCTGTTCCGACATAAAGATTGTCTTCAGAAACCACCAAAGCGTAGATAGATCCGGGCACATCCACCAGCAAGCGTTCCCACGCGCCTGCATCAAGTCGGTAGAGACCTCTGTCTGTGCCAGCAAACACCGTGTTTCCGATTGCTGCTACCGTGGAAATCGTTCTGTCCTTCAATCCATCGTTAAGAGAAGTCCACTGTGCGCCAGCATCCGTAGAACGGAACACGCCTTTATCCCCAAGGGCGAGATACATCGTAGGACCCGAACCAGTTCCTTGTATTCCATCCACAATGATAAATCCAATGGCATTTCCTTCAGGCCGGGAGCAGAATGTGCGCCATGTCTCGCCGTTATCGGTTGAGGCAAACACCGTATCCTTAGAGACAATATAGAGTGTCCCTTGATGCTCTGTCATAGGAACCCGCACCCCTTCGGTCAAAGCATCAACCTTAACTGGCACCCACGCAGTCGCGTTTGCTGCCAACCTATAGGTCCCTGTCGGTGAGAAGGCGTAAAGCACGCCTTTAGATGTCGCAAATATATCAGACACGGGACCCCCTTGCGGTCCTGTTGTTTGTGTCCACTGTGCCGCGGAAGGTGCGAGCGATTCACCCTGTGCATTCGCGGCTGTGACGGATTCAGAAATCTGCACGCCAGCAGTGCCGCTCTGATTGGCTGTATCGGCGCGTCCCGCCTGATTTCGCACCGCTGGTTTCGCGTCAATATTGAGAACGATAGGTGTGTCAACAATTTCAATCGTCGGTTCGGATTGTAGTTCAAAACTATACGGTTTTTGAAAGCGGACGAGGTATTGATTGCTCGCACTTAATAGGAGCAGCACTAAAATTGCCACTGCGCCAAAAGCCACCCACGGTAGAAACGGTTTCCCTGTCGGCGAAGGTGTCAATTTCACATCAGAAACTTTCTGAGCGATGGTCTCCGTGAGACTATCGGGTAACTGGACACCGCCAAGTGTCTCTTGAACTAAGAGTTCTTCCTCTTTTTTTAAACGCTTTCGCGCCCGCTGGAGTCGGCTCGTGATCGTGTTCACCGACACCCCTAAAAAATTTCCAATCTCCTTTGCCGACATTTCGCCGAGGTAGTAGAGCGTCATGACGGTGCGTTCGCTCTCCGGCAATTTTTCCAGAAGTTTCTCGACAATTTTATGACGACGCTCGCACGCTGATTTTTCGTTTTTATCGGATACATAACGTTCGTAAGACATTCTCTGCATTTCTACCACTGGCACATCCTCCACCGATTTTATCATCGATTTTTTCTGTTTATGCCAATTCTTACAAAGTCGATTCGTAATGACATAAAGCCATCCAGAAAACTGACTCGGATCTTTTAGTTTTGAGAGTCCTTTGTATGCCCGAAGGAAAGCGTCCTGCGTAATCTCTTCGGCAAAATGAAAGTCACCAACCTTCCGCCAAGCAAGCGCGTGAACACCCTTCTGATATTTTCGGATTAAAACGGTGAATGCTTCGTCGTTGCCTGACAAAACTTTGTGGATGAGTTGGATATCATTTTCTGGCATTAGAATTCTCCATCGTGAATGAACAGATTTGGCTGTGTTAGCATGTTTTTCAATTTAGATGAACGATGTATCGGTATAAGAGTGGCTATCGGCTGTCGGCTGTCGGCAAAGAAGAAGAGTTAGAATCATTGCCATTCATTGCTTTTCTCGCAAAAAGTATACCAGATACAGTAGCAAACGAAAACTCTTAAATTACGTGAGTTTGGTAAAAACAAGGTATTGGACTTCTCGTAGGAACGAGATCTTCTCGTCCGCCGGGTTAGGGGACCTAACCCCTACGAAAGTGTCCGTTTAGGTTTAGAATTTACTATATATCAAACTCACGAGAAATGTTGTTTAGCCCGTCGGGTTAGGTGACCTAACCCCTACGAAAGTGTCCGTTTAGGTTTAGAATTTACTATATATCAAACTCACGAGAAATGTTGTTTAGCCCACCCCATCTTTTTTACGCTCAGCGTGAGGATAAGTGATCTCTCTCTGTTGAGAGGATGATGCTTTCGCAGCAAGTACAAGTTGAAGCGCAGCAATTCCGTCTGTGAGATTAACGCATGGGTCGGTATCATTTTCAATGCAGTCGATGAAATGTTTCATCTCTTGAAGGAAAAGTGTGTTGCGATCAAAACCGTTCGGTCCCTTGTGAAAAGTCTCCGTTTGCCATGTTTCTGTTTTGTCCTGGTACCAGTGGACTTCACCGTCGGTGTTATCCCACAGGATACGTCCGTGTTGCCCCGTAATCTGCAAGGTGTGTGTCGGTGGACGTTGGATATAATCAAGATGCACCGTGCCGAGTGCGCCATTTTCAAATCGAAACATCGTGTTCGCTGTGTCCTCGACTTGGATGTTTAAACCGCCCTGTTGTGCTGTCATTGCCGAGACGCTCTGAATCTCCCCAATGAGCCATCGGAGGTAGTCAAAAGGGTGGCAAAGTGTCAGTAGGACTCCGCCGCCGAGGTCTTCGCGTGCGGCATACCCTGCGCGATGGTCTTCCCAAGGATGCCATCCGGGTAGATATTCACCCCAGTGTGCCTCTACAGATGTCACGGCACCGATTCCGTCACTGTCAAGAAGTTGCTTGATGTGTTGTAAACCTGGGTGAAATCGAAATTGGAAACCGGTGAGTACCTTGAGATTTTTCTGTTGTACAATGTTCGCCAAAATAGGGACCCGCTCCATTGTATGGGAAATCGGTTTCTCTAATAACAGATGACAGCCAACTTCCGCCGCAGGAATAGCAACATCAAGATGAAGTGAGGTCGGATTGGAAACAACCACAGCATCAGGCTGGTGCCGTTGAAGTGCCTCTGTGATGTCTCGTTCAGTTGGAAACCCTGCGAGTTCATCGTCAGAAAGTGTGGCGCGTCCAGAGCGTAATAGCACCAACTCTTCAATATTCAGATCCCGCAAGTTTCGCAGATGGCGTCGCCCGATAGAGCCCAACCCAGCAATTAGAATTTTCATTTGTCTCCTGCATCTCCGACCTATTTTCCGTTAAAAATTAGAGTCAGGGTATGTTGCATAATTTTAACCAACGTATTTTTTTAGGGTAAGCCCGTAGGGTTAGGTGACCTATAAGAAATACCCCATAAGTGTCAATTTTAGAAAAAATAACCGTTGTAGTCCCAGATCCGGTAGGCGCTGTTTCCAACTGCGCCGGGTTTTAGCCATAAACTTTGTACATGCCAGAAACCTTCTTTAGTCCCGTAGGGACGACATCTGTGTAAAAAAACAGGACCTCACAGACCCAAGCCCCGTAGGGGCGGCATCTGTAGAAGAGCCACGACGAAATAAGGCGAAAAACCTCTAAATTGACACCTATGGTGACCTATAAGAAATACCCCATCAAAAACACCCCTACGAAAATGCCTGTTTATGTTTAGAATTTGCTATATATCAAACACACGTCTAAAGTAGGTATTCGTTGTCAGTTATCAGTACTCGGTGGTCAGTTAATAGATGTTCTGTTTAATCAAATTTCCCCTTAACTGATAACTGAAGACTGATAGTTAATAATTTGACCTTTAAAGACCATTTTTTTTTGAATTCGTGCATAATATGACAAAAAATAGAGAAATTCAAAGAAAATTGTTCAAATTCTCGCGTTTTATGTAGAATTTTCGGATTCCCATCGGAATTTTGTCTCTCGCTTGCCTCCGATGCCTTCGAGTTTCTCACTGATTTTCACCGTCTTTTCAATGAGAAGGTCCTCGTTCGCGAGAGTTTCCACGTTCAGACGTAATAACGGTTCTGTGTTTGATTCCCGGAGATTAAACCGCCAACTGTCACGTCCCGGCTTGCCAGCACCTGATAGAAACCTGATAGATAAACCATCAATTGGTGCTTCAATACACGGATTTCTCCAACACTGTAGCGTATCATTGATGGCATCCAATGCATCTCGGATTTGCTCATCAGTTTCAAATGAAAAGTTGATTTCACCGGAGACGGGATATTCCGAGCGCAGGTGGTTGACAGATTCAGCCAGTGAAGTCCTAATTACACTCAAATATTCAAGCACCATCAGAAAGGGGATCATGCCGTTATCGGCATAGAAGTTGTCTCGGAAATAGTAGTGCCCGCTCGCCTCTCCGGCGAAAAGCGCGCCCGTCTTTCGCATGCGTGCCTTGATAAATGAGTGTCCGCACCGGTTGAGAATTGGTATGCCCCCAGCGGAGATGACAGCGTTCTCTACTGCCCAGACGGCTCTCGGATCAAAGATGACACCACCGCCATCTTCGCGCTGAAGGAGGCACTCGGCGAGCAGTGCGGTGATATAGCAGCCTTCCACAAACGCCCCAGTTTCATCAAAGAAGAAACATCGATCAGCATCGGCATCCCATGCCACTGCCAAGTCCGCGCCTGTCTGCCGAACTGCTTCTGTGGTAAGTTCTCGGTTCTCTGGTCGCAATGGGTCCGGTCGCCCTGCCGGAATCTGTGCGAAACTCCCATCTGGTTCTACAAACAGGTGCTCGCACACCTGAATCGGTGTGTCCGCCAACAAACGTTCAGCAATCTGTCCCGCAAGTCCACCGTTGGCGTTGATAACGATCCGATTTTTAGACAGCTGCCCTAAATCCACAAACGAGCGGAGGTGTGATAGGTAGGCATCCAGGAACTGTATTGACCGACAGGTTCCCGAGTCGTGTCCATTCTGTTTCTCAAATGCGATCCCGTTTTTAACAGCGTCGCGCACCTTAAAGATTCCCGTATCAGCAGAGAGTGGTACGCCATGCTGGCGGACTAATTTCATACCGTTATACATAGCTGGATTATGAGATGCCGAGATTGTAACTCCGCCATCTGCCTGGTAATGCGCCACGGCGAAATAGAGCATATCTGTTGAAATCTGACCGAGATTCAGGACATTGACCCCTGAATCCTGAAAACCCGCAGCGACCTGCTGCCACAATTGTGGTGAACTCTCTCGGACATCGTGTCCAACTGCGACGGTTTTCGGGTGAAAGCAGTTGGCATACGCACAGGCGATTCCGTAAAAGTCTTTCGGTTCAAAATCCACACCGAAGATACCACGGATATCATACGCTTTGAAGATTTCAAGATTCATAGGAAACTCTATTTTGGAAATGGCGGTTCCCTGTCAGAGACGGCGAACCGCCAGAAACGGATTGTCAATAAATTAATGAATCCTTAGACAATCCGATCAAGAATCAAGTGGTCTGCAGTGGCTGTGCCAGGTCCCTATACAGGTGCCGACACGCCACTTGTCACAGAAGATATGACAATACTTACCCTCCGGGCAACCACCAGGATAACACTTGTAATGTGCTTGCGCGGAGGACGTAACCATTGCCTGAGCGAGCAACAAACCTGCGCTTGCTGCACCCAATACCAACGGTGGTTTGACACCAACATGTCCTTCTTCAGATGTGAGGAAGTCGCTGATTTTACCGCGGATGTTATTTTTCATCTATGGGTTTCTCCTTTCTGCCGGTGCTTCTGTTCCGGCAAGATTGGATTCCCAAACAGTGTTGGGAACACCATCTCCAGGACGAATACTATCGTTGCGGGAGTGAAGCCCTCCCCCTGGACATGCTCTCTAATGGATTTTCGATCTGAAACTACTGACAGGGCGTTCCACTCGCCCGTAACAACTGACTCGCGCGGAATCTATTAATCTACTTTTTGTTTGAGTCTACCCCAGAGTGTTGTCTGCTTCTCTGCACTCGGTGATATAGAGAGAAACCCTTCTGGAGCCCATGCTGGAGATAGATCCTGTCCTGCCTCCTTTACAAGCGGTGTCCCGCGTCCGTTTCCCTTCGCGTCTATAACATAGATGTCAGCAGATTGGAGCGGCGATGGATCATCTGAAAAAACATAAGCGATCCATTTACTATCAGGTGACCAAGCAGGATAATAAATGGCGGGATTCGGAAAGCCCAATACCTTCATAGGTCTCACTATGGGACCGCCTTGTGTGAGTTGGCGAAAGTTTTTGCCATCTACGTCAATGGTACATAGGTGCATTCGCTTCTGATCAGGGATATGGAGACCAAAAGCGATCTGTTTTCCATCGGGCGACCAGGCACACTCACCTTGAAAGATACCCTTGAGTGCCTGTACCTCTTTATCATTAATTCGCCTCAATCTTCTCCCATCGGCATCCATCACATAAATACCTTTTCTATCAGCACCGCGCTGGTAAGAGGTAAAGGCAATCCATTGGCTGTCTGGAGACCAAGTGGGCCGTCCGTTTTTTCCGCGATCGGTCAATCGCCTCAGATTTGTGCCATCAATATCCATTCTGTAGATGTCCATGTTCTGTCCGTGACTGCCAGAAACAAACGCAATCCATTTGCCATTGGGCGACCAGGCAGGAAAATAATCATCAACGAGATTATGTGTCAGTTGACGGTGTTCTTTTGTTCTTGTGTTTATCACATAGATATCTGAGTTGTAGGTATACGCTAAAAAACGACCATCAGGCGACCACGCTGGCTCGGACTCACGTGCCGGATCATTTGTGAGTCTATGGAGATTTTCATCATCTTTGTTTAGGATATAGATATCAGTGTTCCCCATTTGATTGGAAGCAAACGCCAGAGTTCCAAACTCAGCGGCTTGTGTCCAAGTATTTATAAAGAATAGACTATAACCAAACATCAGCACAATCCCAAGCATTGTACATGCAAGATTCCGTTTTATCAAAACGGGGAAAGTATCAATCGTTGGAAACTTCATAGTAAGCTCCTTGAAAAAATACTGAAAGGTCGATCCCGCTGAAGAAACAGCAGGACCGACGACAATAGATGGGTTGATGAATTTAGTGAGCAACACACGCTGAGTGCCAGTCTCCCATACACATATTAACAAATGGAGACCAGTCATCACACCAAAATAGACAGATTTCTCCCTCATCGCAATCAAGATCCCAGAAACACTCAAAATGTGCCTGCGCATTGGTGGGCGACATTGCTTGTGCTAACAACAAACTCCCACTTGCGACACCTATTGCGAGGGGTGCCTTGACACTTACACGTCCCTCCTCAGACTTGAGGAAGCCACTGATTTTACTACGGACGTTGTTTTTCATATCGGTTTATCTCCTTTCTGCCGGTGCTTCTGTTCCAGCAAGATTGGATTCCCAAACAGTGTTGGGAACACCATCTCCAGGACGAATACTATTGTTGTCGAAGTGAAGCTCTCCTCTTGGACATACTTTCTAATGGCTTTTCAAAAGATCATAATTTCAAATGGTGTTTCATACGCTCGGATTATTGACAGGGCGTTCCACTCGCCCGTAACAACTGACTCGCGCGGAATCTATTAATCTACTTTTTGTTTGAGTCTACCCCAGAGTGTTGTCTGCTTCTCTGCACTCGGTGATACAGAGAGGAATCCCTCCGGCACCCAATCAAGATGACTAGGCACCAATCCTCTTGTTGTTTCAAGCACTCCTCCACGCTTATTATCTATTGTGTTTACGACCCCGATGACCAAATCACCCAATATATCTCTCACACGATAGGCGATCCATTCTCCACTCGGCGACCACTCAAGATCCCATGCTCGTTGATCAATCGGCGTGAGTTGGCGGAGGTTCCTTCCATTTAGGTCAATGCTGAAAATATCCCTGTTTGAGGAGAAAGCGATCTGTTTGCCATCCGGGGACCATGTGCAGTCAACACTGTTGGCACTCCCCGCGAGCCTTCTTAACCTTTTCCCTTCAGCATTCATCACAAAAAGGGAGCCTCTTGAAGTAAATGCGATCCATTGACTGTCTGGGGACCAAGCGGTTTTATCATAGTCTTGTCCGTCTGTCAATTTCATCAAATTTCCGCCATCTATATCTATTCTATAAAAGTCGGACGTTCCAGCGCGGTTTGAGGCGAACGAAATCCATTTTCCATTCGGAGACCAGGCGGGCCATATATCTCTGCCACCATCAAAAGTCAATTGACGGTGCGTCTGCGTTTCCACATCCATCACATAAATGTCAAAGTTCCCGCCTTCGTTGGTGTGATAAGTAAATGAGCGTCCATCAGGGGACCAACTGAAAGATAGTGGTCTCAGACCAGGGATAACGAGTCTTTGGAGGATCTTCTCTTGGGTATCCATAAGAATAATGGGGCGCGTTTTATCTTTTTTTAAAGAAACAAAAGAGAGGACATCCCGCGTAGCTGCCCAGTTACTGCTGATGAATAGACAACTACCTAGCAATATCGCCATCCCTAATACCTCGTAAGTTCGCGTGCGTTTCATGTTCACAAATCCTCCTATTTCGGTTGGGGACCGCGGTTAGCAACCCTATCAGCGATAGAAAGGCCATTGTTTCGTAAAGTGTCAACACATTTTCAGATTTTATTTTAGAAACTCAACGTTTCAAATTTTCTGCCTAAGAGCTAAGAGAGTTATCTGCTTCTTTGATATTTCTTTCAAGGCTTCTGGAATGGCGGTTCTGTGTCAGAGACAGTGAACCGCCAGAAATGGATAGTCAATAAATCAACATATCCTTAACCTAAGCCCATTCGCAATGAGCTTCCTTCACTATACAAGTGTCGTCAACCCAATGGACACACCATCCTTTACAAACGAAACTCCCTTCACAAGAATTAGGCTTATCAGGATCACATTCTATATGTGCCTGCGCGGAGGGGGCAATCATTGTATGTGCGAGCAACAAACCTGCGCTTGCGACACCCACTGTCAAGGGTGATTTAACACCAACGCGTCCCTCCTCAGACTTGAGGAAGCCACTGATTTTACTACGGACGTTGTTTTTCATATCGGTTTATCTCCTTTCTGCCGGTGCTTCTGTTCCAGCAAGATTGGATTCCCAAACAGTGTTGGGAACACCATCTCCAGGACGAATACTATTGTTGTCGAAGTGAAGCTCTCCTCTTGGACATACTTTCTAATGGCTTTTCAAAAGATCATAATTTCAAATGGTGTTTCATACGCTCGGATTATTGACAGGGCGTTCCACTCGCCCGTAAGAGTTGAGTTGCACGGAACTTATGTCCATCGACGAAGATCGTCGGAGAGGCTCTAACGCCGAGTTCTGCGGCGCGCTTGATGTTTTCTCGGAAGAGTTGTTCTGCCTCCGGACTGTCAAATAATTCCTGAATCTTCGCGACATCAATACCGAGTCTCTGTGCGCAGTCCTCCCAACTTTTGTCGAGTTTTTTGCCGCGGCAGAGAATATAGTCGAGATACCGATCAGGATACTCCTGTGCGATGAGGAGCTGCCGGATATTTTCTGCGACTTCGGGGTAGCCGTGGAGACTCGTAAACGGTGTTATATCTTGTGCGGAAGTCTCCTCGTTCTCTTGGGCGATAAACTGGAGTTTGAAGTCGATTTTATCACCAAATTCCTTGACGATCGGAATGAGTTTCTCTTCCGCCTGCACGCCATAGGGGCAATAACTCATCACAAAGAGTTCGAGCGTCGGTTTCCCCACCCGTGCGATGCGGGATGTTAAAAGTTCCTCTAAGTTCATCGGTTGGCGGCTGTGGTCAACATCCTTGGTATGGAGTGCGACCACTTCGGCGAATCCGGGTGAATGTTTCGTGTCGTGGCATTGCAAACAGAGCGAGGTGTCATTACTGCTGCGGATATTGCTCTTTTTCGGGTTGCCGACGTGCTGTTTGCCGGGACCGTGACACGTCTCACACTGCACGCCTTCGAGTGCCGTGTTTTGCTCTCCGATCTGGAAACCTGTTGGATACCCGAACCCAGTGGTATGGCAGGAGACACACCCTGCATTGAAGTATCGCTCCTTTTTCTGAAGCGTTTGGTAGGCGAAGGCGTGGCGCGTTGCGGACCATTGGAGATACTCCTGTTCATGGCATTGCTGACACGCTGTCGCTGAGGCGTATCCGTTTTCCTGCTGTTGCTCTAACAGTTGTTCAGTGAAAAGAACGGCACCTTGTGTGCTGTTCTCCGCAGCGGTACTTTGATAGAAATCTGTCAGGAGTTGGCGGATCGGTTCGGACTCACTGACTTCTCCTGTCAATGCGAGTTGTGCGGCGTTGTAGCGTGCGAGTTTCCCATCTACATCTATCCAGAGTGCTAGCATTCCTAACGTTTTGCCTTCAGATGGACAGCCGATGTAAAGCGTTCCGTCTTCAGACTCCGTCGCCTCAATCTCGTCGGGTCGGATGACGACATCAATATGTTCGGAGCCTCTAGGATCCGCTAAAGCCACAACAACATTCGCCTGCGACACTGCTTTATCATACGCTGCATCTGCAACAAAAGCGATGGTGTGTTGTCCGGCTTGTTCAATGACGAATGGCTGTGTGAGGTTATCGCGCGCCGCATCGGGTGCTAAAAAGGGAAACGTCGAAACGGCGCGCTGCCGACGTAGATACGCATCATCATAGATGAGATCCGATGGACTGAGTGCGACGGCATCGTATCCCATTATGGACATCGCCTTGAGGTTGACCTTGCATCGCTTCGCATCAATTTCCGCTTTCCCATCAAAGATGTTACCGGCATCCACCAAGAGGGTTGGGAATCCGCGCTTCCGAATCTGTTCCACGGCGTAGGCACGTCTTGGGAGTCCACCGGACTGTTCTTGATAACACCCACACGGCTCCAGATGGCTCTGCGTGCCGCCGGTATACAGAATCACCACAGAAGGCGGTTCGCCGTTTTCGAGTTTTGAGAGGACCGTCTCCAGCCGATCTCCGAAGACTGTTCGTGCTTGTTGTTTCATTTCTTGTATCTGTTTGATTCTCCGAGACTCCGACCATTGGGAGTAAAGGGGCGGTAGCGTTACCGCCACCGTTAAAAGTGTTAAAACTAAGATTGCTCGTTTCATAAAATAAATTAAATCAAAATCTGTTGATTTGTAATCCTTTCGTGGAATAGTTGTCGGTTGTCAGTTGTCAGTTGTAGGGGCGAGGTGACCTCGCCCTTACAGAGATGTCTTGGGGTGTCAAGGTTTCTGGTGAAGTCTATAGGTTGACGGAATACCGGAACAAACCTCTTTAACTGATAACCGATAACTGATAACTGATAACCACTGATAACTGAAAGATTTTTCGCAGAAAAATCGTACTGACAACTGATAACTCTTAAAATAGCTGCATCAACTTCAGATAGAAGGGTCCTTGACAGAGAACCGTGAGAAGTGCCCCGATAGCGATCACCGGTGCGAAGCGGATAGAGGGTTGAATCCTTATCTGATTCTCAAATTCCGCAAGTGCACCGCGTGCCGCAAGGTGCTGTAATTGTGCGATCTCCTCTGCGTCAAGCCCTGCTGGATCCGGTGAAACAATAACGTTGTCGTCCCAACCGCTTGAAAATCCGACCTGCTTTCTTTCATAGCGGACAGAGCCGTCTGGTTGCGGCACCCGAATAATCTGCTCGGCGGGAATCATACCGACCTGTAGCCCATTCACGTCAACGGGATTGTCGAACATTATACTTGCTAAACCGAGCACCAACTGCTTGGCAATAACAAAAACGACGAGATAGAGTCCTAAGAAAAGGGCGAAACCGGAGAGCAGTGCCGGCACAGAGGGTGCCGACTGCACCGAGAGCCATACACACGCGAATCCAACAATCGCGTAATAGACCGGCGTTTTCGGGATCGGCGAGAGCAACTTCTGAACTAAGGCGAACGCCCCCAAAACCAGAATCAGACGCAGCACCTGATCGGGCTGCCACCCGATCCATTGAAAAAGAAATGTCAGGGCGGTCCCGATACCGATGAAGAAGAGCAGGTTGAAAAGTTTTTCGAGGAGTGCTGTTTTCTGGAAGTTTGCGGTAAAGAACGCTTGAAGGAGTGCCAGTTTGTTTGGCATCAACACAAACTTAAAAATCAGATACCCAAACACGCCGACTGAATACGGAATGATGATATTCAGCGTGAGTATCAACGGCGGAAAACTTAACGTTCCGCTCAGGTTGCTGAAAAGTGATAGCGGGAAAATGAGGCACAGTCCCCAAAAGAGTTTGGAATCTCCGGGTGAGAAGATACCGAACCAATAGAACGCAAAGGCGATGAGTCCGCTCCCGAAGAAAAGTGCTAAGATGTAGAGCGGCGTTGTTGTGCCGAGATACCACGCCATCAGTTGGCTCAGCGTCCCACCGTAAAGGAGTCCGAGCGAACAGACGTTGCGGATTTTCTGCGTTTTCAGGTCAGTATAACTGGCATAACCGCAGAAAATAAGTGCTAAAAAGATAAGAAAGTATTCGTAAACCGACATCGTATAATAAAAACCTTTCGTTGATATACTATGGTAAAATCCACAATTACTTGGACACCGCGGGGAGGCGAGGATACAATCCTCGCCAGCGGCTGTGGAGGTTCGTTCACCGAACAACCGTCCACATATTTTTGGATTTTACTATAAACGTTGGATGCTGTTAAGAGCTCTCTTGTAATCGATTGGCATTGATAGAAATATCTGAAGATTCTTTTCAGATGCTCTTACAGATGCCGCCCCGCTGGGGCTTAGGTCTTCGGGTGTATAATGTATCTATAAACATATCGCCCCGCTGGGGCTGCGTTTTTAGTGTCTTTGGTCCCTTTTTTGGGCGTTGGGTACCTGTGTCAAACTCGCAGAAAAATAGGGATTTCTTGAAATTAATCGAACTCACGTTTTTTAAGGATTGACGCTCAACGCGAACGTATCCATGAAGGGACCCGCTTGACGCTGGAACTCCTTCGTTTCAAAGTCAATGACCTGAAGCCCGACTTTTTCATAGAGTGCTAAGACTTCGTCGGGCGTATCAAAGTCGTAGAGATGCATTAACATTGGGAGTTGCACCGGGAGTGCGGTCATCGCGTATCCGCCGGGTTTCAGCACGCGCATCGCTTCGGCTAAACCGGCTTCAGGGTCTGGGATATGCTCAAGCACTTCAACGGCGATAACGACATCAAAGGTGTCGTCAGGATAGGGTAAACTACGGACATCGGCAACTGACAATTCGCTCCTTGCCAAAACCTTCTTTTTCTCCAGAAGCCTCTGGGCGTGGTGAAGGCAGTCCCTGCTAATATCAACACCCTCCACACGCCACGAAGTGTCCTGCTCCAAAATAAACGCCGTTAGCACGCCGGGACCGAAACCGAGATCGCAGAAATGCGATTTCTCTTTGAAACGGCTGAAGTGCTTCTCAATGAACGCCTTCCGTTCCAGAGCCGGCGGAAATGAGATATAATTCAGGTGTTCACCGATAGGATAATACTTCGTTTCGTAGAGTTTTGTTTTGATTGCCTCAAAATCTCTATCCGCCGTCAATTCGTTCGGAATTTCGAGTGCGAAGAGCTGGTCTACATCCATCTCCCCACAGTAGAGAATATCGCTGACAATCTCTTCGGTGTGTGTCCAACTCCCATCAGGTTGTTGCATAAGGGCATCTGTCTGTGCCAAGATGGAGTTCAACAGATGGTGAATCGTTTGCTCAAGTCGGACGCGATGGTATTCTGATGCGTGTGGATACAGGTCCGCACGGGTTTCAAGGCGTGATTCGAGTGTTTTTTCAAAATCGGTGTATAGCATTGAGATGTCTTCCATTTATAAACAAAACCTACAATTTAACGATACACCTATAAAAGGCGGGGTTCCAAACCCCGCCAGCGAAGGAAAGGTTTGTCGTTCTCTAAAATGTAACTTATTTTTTGGTTTTACTATACTTTTCAGATTGCTTGAGTTTGCTCCAGAGGGTTGTCTGCTTCTCCGCGCTCGGTGATACTGAGAGAAATCCCTCCGGTGCCCACTTAAGACTAGCTACCAATCTTCTCGTGGCTTCAATTGGTTCTCCACCGCCACGGTCTGCTGTATTCGCGATACAAATGACTGAGTTAGCAAAAAACTCTTCTGCCAGAACCACTTGCCCCTCAAGGAGTTTTTCTGGTGGTTGAACTAAAAGATAGGCGATCCATTTTCCACTCGGCGACCATGTAGGTTCAAAGATTGCTACGAGTCCTTTATACAACTGGGTAAGTTGCCGCATGTTTTTGCCATCTCTGTTAATACTAAAAAGAGCCTTCCCTCCGACAGCATCTCCTCGTGGAACAAAAGCAATCTCTTTACCGTCAGGGGACCACGCGCATCCGGTAGAAAATGTATCTGCGAGCCGCCGCACCCCTTTTCCCTCAGCAGTCATCACAAAAAGAGCAGATTTTGAAATAAAGGCGATCCGTTGACTGTCCGGGGACCAGGCAGGTTCTTTGCAGTCGCCTTGGTTCGTCAGCCGCTTGACGTTTTCTCCATTCGCATCCATTCTGTAGAGGTCTATCTCCCCTGCGCGATTTGAGGCGAATGCGATCCATTTCCCATTCGGCGACCACGAGGGCCACCAATCCCTCCCATCATCAAAGGTTAACCGCCGATGTGTATCCGTTTTTACATCCATTACATAAATATCAGGATCCCCATTGCGATTGGAACTGTAGGCAATCGAGCGTCCGTCAGGGGACCAAGTGAAGTGGGCTATAGGTCCTTCTACCATCAGTGTTTGAAGGAATTCGCCTTGGGTATTTATGAGTTGGATAGAACGTCCCCTGTCTTTTCTCGTAACAAAAGAGAGGACATCCCTTTCAATCGCCCAACCGTTACTGACGAACAGACTGCTATTTAGCAAGAACGCTACTCCTAACACCACATAAGTGCGGGTGCGTTTCATATTAACAAATCCCTCCTATCTCAGTTAATAAAAAGTGAAAGAAACGAGTTCCACAGATTTTCTGCACGATTTGCTGTCGGTCAGTCCCGCTCAAAAAATCGGGACTGACCGAAATGGATGAATCACTGGTATCAATCATCCGGTGGGATGATGCAAGCGGAATGCACTTCTATAGTTGGGCCTGGCTGATGTGTAAAATCCCAAAATGCACAGACCTCACCGGCATCGTCATCGCATTGCCAGTTCCATAAACATGTAACGTTACTGAAATCCCAGACTATCTCAGCCTGAGCTGGGGATGGGACCATCGCTTGTGCTAACAACACACTCCCCGTTGCGACCCCAAGTGCGAGGGGTGCTTTGGTGCTGACACGTCCCTCTTCGGATGTGAGGAAGCCACTAATTTTACTGCGTATGTTTTTCTTCATCTATAGGTTTCTCCTTTCTGCTGGTGCCCTTTTCCAGCGGGGTTGGTTTCCTCGTTATTCGTGGGAAACCCATTTCCAGCACGAGTTATCTCGCAAGTCGGAGTAAAGTGCTTCCGCTGGAAATGCTTGAAAACGGATGCAACTTCAGCGGGTGTATGCCCTTCAGCTAATACCTCTGCCAAATCGGTTTCAAGGTATTTATAGTAAAGTTTAGAATTAATTAGACACTCCAAAGAGGCGAGGATACTAGCGGAAACACCCAAGCAAAAACCCCCTCGCCAGCGGTGGTGAGGTGTTTTGTGTTTTCCAAAGTGCTCTCTTATTTTCGGGTTTTACTATATATTTGTTAAAAGATATTGGCTTCTGTTCATGAATCTACTGTCATTGGCAAGGTGCCTTTACTTGTCAGTTTGCTTGAGTTTGCTCCAGAGGGTTGTCTGCTTCTCCAACAACCTTATGCGCCATAACTATTTCCTAACTGCGGTGCCGAACCTATTTCTTTTTCAGTTGCCCCCAAGTAGTTGTTAGCAACGCCGGTTGGGGCGACACCGGCAAGGCATACGCCGGATCAAACCAATCCCCGCCAGCATTCGCTTGACGAAAAGGACCGCCAACATGCGTCAACTGCGTCCGAAGCCCGGTGTTCACATCAATCTTGAAGATTTGGATCTGTCCGTTGATCTCTTGTGTATAAAGCACTTCCGAGCCGTCTGGCGATAATACAGGAGAAACTGCACGGGGACCGGCTTCCTCAACAAGTTGACGGAGACCCGTGCCGTCGCGGTTGACAATGTAGATACTCAGTTTATCGGCCCATGCGTTGTGCAGCTCCCTCTCCAAGATCACCGGCAACAGATGCTTGTTCCCAGAAATCGCAAGTCTGTCTCCCGCAGCAGACCAGGACGGACCGAATTGCCAGCGGAGTGCTTTCTTGGGTAGCGGTTGTTCCACCGCTCGTGTGCGAACGTTGATAAATGTCAGTCGAGCCTCTTGTTCGTGACTTATAGAGCAGGCGATTTCTGAACCATCAGGAGACCACGCCGGGGAACTATAATTCCCGATGCGTTCGGCATCTTCTTCGGCAAACGTCCCAAGATAGAGACCGAACTTGAGACGATCCCAGTCCGCTAACCAGTAAGCAAACTGTTTGCCATCGGGAGACCACGTCGCATCTCCTCTCCAAGCCCTTATTTTTCGCTTGAAGACGCGCTGGACATTCGCCCCATCAGGGTCCATCAAATACAAATCACGCACCCGTGTGCCTTGGCGATCCGAGACGAAAAGTATCTGCTCACCCGTCGGAGACCACACCGCACCCAGATCAGTCGCAGGATGCTGCGTGAGGTTCACCTGTTCGGAGCCATCCGGATTCATCATGTAGATTTCGTAATTGCCATCACGTGCAGAGGTAAACAGGATTTTCGGCGTTGTCGGCGCTTCGGCTAAAACCCCATATACACCCCAAAACATCACCAGCAACAGGATTATACAAAAAATAAACACCACTCTCATACCTATTTCTCCTATCGTCATTTTTCAGTCCGACCGCACACGTCCCGTCCGTCCTCAATGATTCAAAAGCCATCATTATGTAAAGTGTTTAGGAGCGTATGGCGGCAAAAGCCACCACACGCTCAAAAGGCAACGAGACGGCGGCGGTTTACACCGCAGCCTCTCTTGACAATGTTAATGCGGTATACATGTACCCCACACTATATTGTCAACCAAAATGAAAGGACCAAGACAGTCCCGACCAGGAGGGCATGGATCCTCAACATCAGGTCTGCACCACCCTGCCTCTGCTTGTGGTGTTCCGACAATGGCATGTGCCAACAGGAGACCGCCTGTTGCGACACCCAGTGCGAGGGGTGTCTTCGCACTGACGCGTCCGTCTTCGGATTCAAGGAATCGCGTAATTTTACCGCGAATGTTAGTTTTCATCTATGTTTTCTCCTTTCTGCCGGTGCTCTCACCCAGCGGGGTTGGTTTCCTTATTATTGTCAGGAAACCCATTTCCAGCACGAGTTATCTCGCAAACGGGAGTAGAGTGCTTCCGCTGGAAATGCTTGAAAACGGATGCAACTTCAGCGGGTGTATGCCCTTCAGCTAATACCTCTGCTAAAGCGTCTTCAAGGCTATCATATCTGTTCGTTCCCAACCGATACACACTGGACCTGAGTGTTCCTGTGTCGGGTTCATACCGACGACAGAAGATCGGTGGGAACAGGGCGCGCGCTGTCCGGAAATCGCTTGTCCTTCGTTGAAAGCCTTCTTCAAATACGTGGATGAGTGTTTGTGCAGCGTTTTTGCGGGTATATCGCTGAGCGACTTCTTTCGCGAAATCTTCGCATTGGGCGCGTGCATCGGAGGGCTGCAGCCATTTGTTGATTGTCTCCGATAGTTTCGCCATCGAGACATGGAAGTTTCCGAAGTTATCCCAGTCCGCCTCCACAGCAATCCCAGCACCTACGACTTCCGGGGGTATCTCGTATTTCGTCATCGCAACACACGAGACACCGGACGCCATCGCCTCTAAGACAACCGAGAGCGGGGTGCCCGGCATTGCGGGGAAGCACACAAGGTCGAGTGCCTGAAAGAATACGGGTAAAATGGCACGGGTCTCGTCATCATCGGCACTGAAGATAACGACATTCTCCGGCGGATGGTAGGGGTTAGGTGACCTAACCCCTACTAACATCGCATCATAGACGAAAATCGCGAGGTGCGGGTTGGCGCGCGCGAATTCAGAAATCCACGCCACGCCACGATTCGGTTCAAATCCAGAGATCAGTCCGACGACGGGTTGCTTCGTAAACATCGGCTTGTCAAAAATGGCGGCGGTGTGCTGCTTTGCTAATGCCTTATCGTTGATCGGTTCAACGACATCTATACCGTCAGGGATTACCTGCACGTTTTCGACTGGCACTCCCAATTCGGCGAGCCACGCCTTCATCCAGGAGGCTTTGACGACGAGTGTATCTTTTGAACTTTGGAATGCACCGAGCGTCAGCAGCGTTTTCAGCAGCACGTGTTGCAGCTGCTGCGCACCTTCTATGCAGTGGACGATCGGGACATCTGGCACTCCATAGTATAGCAAATCGTCTGTTGTGAATTGCGATAGGAGCAGGATGCCGTCATAGCCATCAAGTGCATACCAAGGCGATACTAAGGCACTGTTTTTTGAGTCCTCTATGTTCCGAACCTGAACCTTGTCGAAGTCCTGAACGTTTTCTTTCTTTTCCTCAGGGAAAGCTAAGGTTTCCAACTCGGCGAACTCAGCGAGATGCGTCAGAAACTGATAGCGGTTCACGTTCGTGAGGTAGTCTAACGCGGATTTCTCTTTCGTAAAATGGAAGGGAACCAATAACTTCGGCTTTCGGTCTGAAGTCATTAACTCCGCTGCTTCAACTATCGGGCTTAGAAGGATACCCTGCTGCCCAAGTCGTTCTAAACGTTCAATCCCGTCAAAAATAGAGGTTAACTTGTGTTCCTCCTTCAGTCCCTCTACGATCTGATGTCGCGTCTGCGACGCATAACGTGATAGGATCTCCCATTCTACGTCGTTTATTTCAACGATGTCGCCTGTTTCAAGGTCCGCGACATATTTTTGGTCGTCCTGTTCAAATTTATGATGCTGTTTTAATTGGTAATGCGTGCGAGATACCATAATTTTGTTCCTTTAATGGCTATCGGCTCTCGGCTCTCGGCAAAGAAAGAAGTTGCTTGTGAATCTTCTCTTTGCTGACTGCCGATGGCTGACGGCTATTCTTGCTGATGACTGACAGCCGATGGCTGATGCCTATTCCTCATGCCGTTCCATCAATTAAACCTCGAACCCTTTTGAGAGTCGCCCGTGCTTCTGTTTCGTCTGCGACTAAGTCAGCGAGGATTGTCTCTGCTTCTCTGGTCGTGTGGTTTTTCAAGATGCTGAGTGCGACTCCATCCTCAACGCTCAGCGGATACACCGAATCCCGCATGAGACACCGCTCGTAGCGTTCATTCATACTCAGCACGAGTGACCTGTATTTTAGTCCTTGCTCGGCTTCCCTTTCTACGGGTTGCGTCGGTGCGAACACATTTAGCAGTCTGTTCGGATTGACAAGCTTCTTTTTCCGATGAAGTTCCTCAAATATCCGAACAATCCGGTTTGCTGTCTTATCCCACGTGAAGGATACCGCTCGGTTCCTCGCTGCCTGAGAAAGTATCTGCCACATTTCTGTGTTATTCAGCAGCATGTTAATCTTCTCAGAAAAATCCACCGGGCACGGATAACTCACAAGCGTTGCGATGTCTCGGTCAAAGTTCTCGGCATCGGCAACCAAACCAGCGTCTGCGACAACGGAAGGCACGCCATCGAAGTTCGACACGACGGGCGGCACACCACACGCCATCGCTTCAAGCACGGTTAACCCGAACGTCTCCTCACCTGACATGGACATAAAACAGTAGACATCAAAGGCGTTGTAGATGAGCGGTAGCCTCTCGCGTGGATGGAACCCGATATAGACGAGATTGTCCGGGAGTTTCCGTGAGGCATATCTGCCGAGATTCGGTCCGGCGATCAAAAAGATCAGATCCGGATTCAGTTCTGCTAACTTCAAGTAGACAGATGCGCCTTTTTCCGATTGCACCCGCGAGAGATACCCGACGGTCGGGACTTCTTCAATCCGCTCATCTCCGACCTCTGCAGCGATTTCTTTTTTTGCGACCATCTTCTCCATGGGCTTAAACAGCGTGGCATCGACACCGTTCGGCAAGGTATTGAAGAAACTCGGATCCCAGACATACTGTGAATAAAAGTCTCGGACATAATCCGAAGGTGCTGTAAACCCGTCATAATCCCGCATGGCGGCGTAGTGTCGGAGCATCGAATTGATCGCATGCCCACCGTGTCCGCGCGGCGCGTGATTCTGAACGAGAATCGGCGGGAATTCGGGGTATCGGTAAAGCGGAAGGAGCCACCGTTCGTGCTCTTGATGTAAGGTCAGGATGCCGTAGTAGGTTTCCGCGATTTTCGAGCGAAGACGGACCAAGTCCTCAATGCCGATATCGACTTCATACACGCCGTCTGCGATCTTCCGGTTTCGGGAACCTGTAAAATGGAGATCGGCGTATTGGGTGAGGTGCTGAATCATGTGGGCAAGTGCCATGTTCGTGCCGGCGGACAACGTTTCAATATCGAAAAACGAATCCACGTCAATGCCGGGTATCACGACGAGCAACTTCCGCCACTTACTCTCCGTCTCGAGGCTCCGCTGTAAGTCTTCACCGCGATTGAAGAGTAAACCTTCTTTCTCAAGTTCGGCGAATCTTTCAAACGCCTCAGAGATGTCGTCCGCTTCGTAAGAAGCACTCAGCGTTTCGATGATTGCATCATCGGTCTGTGTCTCGGCGAGCCTTAGGATGTCCAGCATCGCAGCCGAGAGTTCGACGACGCGTGCTTTGTCGAGGTCTGCGGCATAAGGGACACCGTCTTCTTGAAAAAAATGAAGTTGGTGCAATGTTTTTGGAAAATCGATCACTTTTTGTTTTTTACCTTCCGTTTTTAATAGAGTTTCGCAATTCGTTACACCTTAAGACCATTTTTTTTTTCGATTTCGTGCATAAAATGCAAAAAATGTAAAATTTATTTTTTATTTTTCGCTCCACAGAGACGGATAATTGCAGTTTGTCTGCCCATAAAACCCTTATATTACAAGGGTTTAGGACCCTTTTCTGTTAAAATAAAAAAAATTATTTTTTTTTGTCTAAAATGCCGTTTATGACATTTTTTTTTATGTGTTTATGACATTTTTTGCATTTTATGCACGAAATCGACTTAAAAAAATGGTCTTTAATAGTTTTAATAACGCATCATGTTCATTTGACAAATAGTATGGTTCGATTTTGACTTCTCCCACACCTAAAGGAGTGGGATTCTTTCGTTCTTGTTTCATAGTTTGTAGCCTCCACTTGTGAAGGTCTTACACAAACTCCACAAGCGTTTTATCTCTCCGTATGCCCTACGGCGAGGTTCTTTAGATTTATTGCAGCGTTTTGGTCTCTGTCTATAGAGACACCACAACTACTACAATGATACTGTCTCTCTGATAATGAGAGTTCTTTTTTCTTGTGTCCACAACTACTACAGGTTTTACTCGACGCATAGAAGTGCGGTGCTTCTACAATAGGTATCCCAAGCACTTCTGCTTTAGACTTGAGTTTAGCAAGAAACCCACCGAGTGCTGAATCAGAGAGTGCTTTCGCCAGTTTCTTATTCTTGAGTAGGTTCGTAACCTTTAGCGTTTCTATCCCGATAGCACTTGCCATATTTACAATCTCTGTCGTTGCCTTATGCTGTGCGTCTAATCTGATACAAGCAATCCTATAGTGGATACGTTCTACTATACGTTTTTGCTTATACCAGTTGTTAGATAGAAATACTTTACGGCTCATTTTACGTTGCTCACGCTTTAGCTTGCGTTCATACCTTTTCAGCGGTCTTGGGTTAGGATACTGTTTACCCTTATCAAGTGTCGCAAGTGAGTTTATACCTACGTCTATACCGACTACAGGGAGTCCACGCGTGTCTCGTGGAGCATTCGGTTTACCTGTATCTATGGTTATAGAAACAAACCAACGGTGTGCTGTTCTTGATATTGTTACCTTTATCAGTTCACCCTTAAATCTCAACTTCTCAAACATGCCTACCCAACCTATTTTAGGGAGGCGGATACGTTTACCTTTTATACTAACACTGCTTGGGTCTGTGCTATAAGATTGGCGATCTCTGCGTCTTTTTTTCTTCGGAAACCTATTTTGACCCTTACGCCAACGACTTATTGCGTCACCGAAGTTCTTGATACCAAACAACGCAGCACGCTGATCCATGCCCCGTGTCCAGTCAATATCACGCTTTGCTATATTGAATCGCTTATTCAACTCTTGCCAATGCTGCGGGTCATTCTTGTAATCTGATAACGCACAATTATACGCAAAACGAGCATAACCACATTGTTGGGAAAACCATACGCGTTGCTCGTCGGTTACGTCTAATGCTATCTTATGTGAATTAAGTGCCATTTGGGTATATCTCGCATCTCGTATCTTATCCCCTGACAAGTGGGAGACAGGCACGTAGTCTTGCGACTACGCTTGTCATGCCTGTCTACGAGATACTATACTTATACCACCTTATCCCCTAAATGTCAAATCTTTTTTTATACCAGAACGAACACTACTTGATTTGACCCAAGCATAAATGCTTGGGATTGTTAAGTATTATCCTTCAGAAATTTCAGAAAAGGAAAGTTCAACTTCCCAAAGCAGAAGATTATGTTTAGAAAAGCACTTATAGCGTTTATAGTAAAGTTTAGAATTAATTAGACACTCCAAAGAGGCGAGGATACTAGCGGAAACACCCAAGCAAAAACCCCCTCGCCAGCGGTGGTGAGGTGTTTTGTGTTTTCCAAAGTGCTCTCTTATTTTCGGGTTTTACTATAGTTTGATGTTGGTCTCCGGTGTGCTATTTTATGATTCGGCATATACGCACTCTGGCCGGACAGAAATTATAGTGGATTTTGCAATTACCTATACAACAGTAGAAAGAGACGAGGATACAATCCTCGCCAGCGTACGACCGGGTCTCTACTCGCAATTTATTCAACCGAGTGTCAATGCCTATCCCTGCACCTGTCGTCGGTTTCAAACTCCCGGAGTTGAATCTTGGCAGGCAAGGGATGAGTGGATGGCAACTCCGTGCTGCTTACGCTTTTCGTTTTTAATAGACTTGTAGGGATGGCACATAGAGGCTATGGCTATCCTTACCTTATGGGGGACGTTTATTATATCATTCATTTCCGTCCTCTACCTACTGATTGCTAACGGAGGATAACGATTGAGAAGGATTTGGGTAGCTCAGATTATTATAATTTTGGTGCTTCTGTGGGGCTTCCAGCGCGGAAACCCTTATGCGTATTATATGGCACTTAGATGGGTCTGCTGTGTATCGTTGCTATATCTCGCGATTCGGACGTGGAACCCATCGAAACGGGCGTGGACTGCGATTTTTGTGATTACAGCGATCATTTACGGGACTCCCTTAAAAAGTCCAATGCTTTAGCTTTGGGTCTAAATTGATGTTTCGTGCGAAGTCAAAAAGGAGTTGACATTGCACGAGAAATATGGTATCCTATATCTAACACTTTGGACACCGCTTTCACCCTGCACATACCTTTGTGTAGGAGGTGTCCGCTATTGTGAGTGGAGACAACGTAAGACGGTTGACCTTCGGGAAAACTGCTACTGTCTACGAAACCGAAGCCCACGCCTTTAGGCGTTGGGTGCTATCACCTAATCTTCGGGCAGGAAGCCCAATGCTTTAGCCTTTGGAGGAATGCCCGCTCCTATGTTTTTTCTTTGACATTGCTATCAAATTTTGGTATAATATTAGTATCGTGTTGGCAAGCATACACAGCATTGTCGCTTGACAATGTGCTTGCCTCCCACTGTGTAGGGGATAAATGCGCGATGCGCGATATACCATGAAATTGACCTTCAAATACCCTGTGTATCCAACAAAGACACAGGAAAGAACATTGCTTAAGTGGCTTTCCCACCTGTGTGAACTTCAGAACTCTGC
The DNA here is from genome assembly GCA_951813545.1 of uncultured Poribacteria bacterium. Classification (GTDB taxonomy): domain Bacteria; phylum Poribacteria; class WGA-4E; order WGA-4E; family WGA-3G; genus WGA-3G. The sequence goes on along the minus strand of CATOTL010000001.1, from coordinate 1,862 downwards.
GCGCCATGATCGCAAGGTTGCTTGGGAGGCTGAAGGCGAACGCGTCTCTTGCAACGACCAAGAAAAGAAGTTGAAGGTTGCTCGTGAAAAATACGCTGACTTTCGCGAAGTCCCACAAGATATGCAAATCTGTACTTTGGAGCGCACGGATAAAGCATTTGAAGGTTTTTATAGACGCTGGGAGAAGGGTGCTGGAAAAAAAGGCTATCCAAGACACCGCAAACGGATAAAGTCTCTGACATGGAAACTTCGCAAATATACCAAAGTGGTTCGTCGAAAAACAAAAGACGCTGACAAACAGAGACTTCGCGTTCGCCAAAATCCTATCCGAGAAACAGCATGGAAACACGACCGCTTGAAAGTCCCGAAACTTGGTGAAGTCAAGATATATATGCACCGCCCGCTTCAAGGCGACCCGAAAGAAGTTATACTCGTCAAAAAAGCGTCGGGGTGGTATGCCCATATTACCTGTGAGTTGCCAGATACCCCGAAAGTTGAACCGACGACTGCGATTGCCGTTGACGTTGGCACGACCCACTATCTGACGACTTCTGAAGGTGAAAAGGAAGATAACCCACGCTGGTATCGTGAAGCCGAAGGTTTGCTTCATAAGCATAATCAGACGATGGCACGCCGTAAAAAAGGGAGTAAACGCTGGCAAAAATCTGTACATACGACTGCCTTGCACCATGAACGCACTGCCAACAAACGCAAAGATTTCATTGGGAAACTCGTCTACAAACTCTTTCATCATTACGAAAATAACGTCCTTGTCGCTGAAGACCTTAGCGTATCAAATATGGTTCAGAACCAACACCTGAGTCAGAGCATTTCCGATGCGTCTTGGGCAACCTTCTTTAAGTGGTGTGCGAGCATAGCCGAAAGAGACGGCTTGCACTTCCACCAAGTTGATCCCAAAAACACTTCGCAAACTTGCTCCGCTTGTGGTGAGAAATCGCAAAAGAAACTCTCTTTGGCGATTCGCACCTTTGAGTGTCAGTTTTGTGGCAACTCCCTTGACAGAGACCACAACGCTGCATTAAACATACTTTTTCGGGCAGCTGCTGCCCTTCGTGGAGAGCGGTGGGTTTCCACCCTCTATGAAGCGAGAAACAAGAACGAAGCACAAGACGAAGGCTTGCTGAACGCAACACAACTTTTGTTGTTTGACGCCATCACAAGCCCAAGTCTTTAGGCTTGGGTAGTTGACAATCCGATTTTCCGATGCCATGCAACACGGGATACGTGGACTATCATAAATAGGCTGGGCGGTCGTATCTACTCAAAAACCGTTTCGCTTGCGTTCAAAACGCATGATAAGAAAGGTTTTTGGCTTTCAGACGGTGGACTCAAGGCATATCTAAAGTTCAAGCGGTATCCGTGCCGCTGGCGGTGCTTATGAAACGTATATGGCACTTTCTCAAATCGCCACTTACCCTTATCCCACTTGCGGAATGTAAGAGTCATGCGATTATTTTTCAGATTTATTTCACAAGGATTACGCCTTTAGCGGCTTATATCCCAAAGCTAAAGCGTTGGGCTTTACGCCCGAATGCCCGTAAATTTAGATCAGCCGCGGTCCGTTAAATGTACTGTACTATTTAAAGACAGTTGTTACACAATTCCGCCCTACCCACGAACCCATGTAACACTTAGGCTCGCAAGGGGTGGAAAAATCCCGCTGCGCGCTATGAGAAGTGCAGTGCGCGCTATGAGAAGTGCAGTGCGCGCTATGAGAAGTGCATACTTGCGCTGAGAATTGCGCGGTTCACTTCAACCGCCATATCAAAATCTCGGCGGATCGCTTTCGGCATTCTGTAGAGGTCGTGATCCGAAAGTGGATGCCATTTCCCATTGCTCTT